>JBGAWE010000027.1:0-28503 GCA_044227705.1 Saprospiraceae bacterium | reverse complement strand
GAAGGCTCCGTTGGCCGGATGATGACCCCGCTCTACGTCCAGGTAAAAAAGGACTGGACCGTCGGGCAGACCCTCTCCCACGTCAAAAAGCACGGCAAGAAGGCGGAGACGCTCAACTACCTCTACGTCGTCGACGAGGCGAGCAACCTTATTGACGACATACAGATCGGCCGCTTCCTGCTGGCCGATTCCGAGGCGTCCGTCGAGAGCCTGATGGACGGCTCCTTCATCTGCCTGCGCGCGACGCAGCCGGCGGAGGACGCCATCTCCGTCTTTGAAAAGTACGACCGCTCGGCCCTGCCCGTCGTGAGCGAGAAGGGCGTGCTGGTGGGCATCGTCACCGCCGACGACATCCTCGACCGCATCGAGCGGCGCGACACGGAGGACATCCAGAAGTTCGGCGGCACGGAGGGCCTCGACCTCTCGTACACCTCCACGCGCCCGCTCGACCTCGTGCGGAAGCGGGCGGCGTGGCTCATCGTGCTCTTCCTGAGCGAGATGCTGACCGCCTCGGCGATGGGCTATTTCGACGGCGAGATTGCCCGGGCGGTCGTCTTGGCGCTGTTCGTGCCGCTCATCATATCGAGCGGGGGCAACAGCGGATCTCAAGCGGCCTCGCTCATCATCCGCGCCATGGCCCTAAAGGAGCTGCAACTGCGCGACTGGTGGTACGTCATGAAAAAAGAGCTGTTCAGTGGGCTGCTCCTCGGCCTCATCCTGGGGGCGATAGGGCTGTTGCGCATAGCGGTCTGGCAAGAGGCGGGCCTCTACGACTACGGCCCGCACTGGCCGTGGATCGCAATCAGCGTCAGCGTCTCGCTCGTCCTGATCGTGATGTGGGGAACGCTCTCGGGGTCGCTCATCCCGTTCGTCCTGCGCCGGGTCGGCCTCGACCCGGCAACGGCCTCCGCGCCGTTCGTGGCCACGCTGGTCGATGTGACGGGATTGGTCATCTACTTCTCGGTCTCGGCCCTGTTCCTGACCGGGAAGCTGCTCTGACCGGAACCGCTCGGTGCCGCGAACCCAACAATCCCCGCGCGGACGGGCAAAGCCGGTGAGCAGTCGGCAGCAGCTTAAGTAAAACCCGCGTTTGGGCGACCTTTCCGGCAAAAACATGGGCGAAAAAGCCGAGTTTTGGGCCATCGAGCTACTTTTGGCCGAATAAAGTCATCGACTTGCTCGCCAATTGTTCCAAGACCCGCTTCTTTAATCCGCCACGCCTGCCTAGCCTTTTCCTTCCCAGAGCCGTCGATATTTTTGGAAGACAGACTTTACGGAACATCACTTTTTTCACTCAATTTTTTACCTAAACGGACAGTTCCCATGGGACAAAAAGCAGTTTTACACTCTCTCCGGCTGGCATCCGTGCTGGCCCTGCTGGTTGCGTTTTGGTCTTCCCCCTCTGTGGCATTTGCGAAAAACAACACGGAAGAAGCGGCGAAAACCACCACGGCCATCAGCCTCTCGTTCGCGGTGACGAACGTCACCTGCAACGGCGGCGCGAACGGCGCGCTCACCGTCACCGCCAGCGGCGGCACCGGGCCTTACACCTACCAATGGTCGAACGGCAAGACCACCGCCACCATCACCGGCCTGACGGCGGGCTTTTACACCGTCGTCGTGATGGACGCGACCGGCGCTATGGCCACCGACCAGAAGGAGGTGCAGCAGCCGACGGCCCTCGGCTCGGGCGCAGCGCAGGTGCAAGGGCAGCTCTGCCAGTTCCAGGCCAACGGCATCGCACAGGTCTGGGGCTACGGCGGCACACCGCCTTACACCTACAAATGGTCGAACGGGCAGACCGCCATCCAGGCCACCGGGCTGGCCTTCGGCTCCTACACGGTGACCGTCACCGATGCGAACAACTGCACTTCGGCCTCCTCCGTCACCATCGACAACAACACGGCCGAGGGCATCTGGATAATGCTCAACAACGCCCAGGTCTGCGGCGGCGGCACCGCCACGTTGCACGCGGGTGCCATGTCGGGCGTGCCGCCGTACACCTACCAATGGAGCCCCGGCGGCCAGACGACGCAGGACATCACCGTCGGCCCCGGCACCTACACCGTCACCATCGGCGACCAAACGGGTTGCTCGGGCGTGAAAACGGCGACCGTCACCTCCGTCCCTGGGGTGAACGCGACCGCCTCGGCGACCAACGCCGGTTGTGGCGGCTCGACCGGCTCGGCGACGGCCAACGCATCGGGAGGCAGCGGCTCCTATTCTTACAAATGGAACACAGGGGCAACCTCCCAAACCATCACCAACCTCGCCCCCGGCACCTACACCGTGACCGTCTCCGACAACAACGCCTCCGGCTGCACGGCTGTGGCGAGCGCGACGGTTCAGGGCGGCGGCTCGGGCCTCAACGTCAACGCGACCGTCAACTCGAACGCAAACTGCGCCAACACCGGCGGCTCCGCCACGGCCAGCGCAACGGGCGGCACGGGGTCTTTCACCTATAAATGGAACACCGGCGCCACCACCGCGACCATCTCCAACCTCGGCAGCGGCACCTACACCGTCACCGTGACCGACGGTGCGGGCTGCACCGGCTCCGCCTCGACGACCGTCAACCAGACGGGCGGCCCCACCGGCTCGGCCACGGCCAACTCCTCGGCCACCTGCACGACGGGCGGCTCGGCCACGGCCAGCGGCTCGGGCGGGACCTCGCCGTACACCTACAAATGGGACAACGGCCAGACGACGGCCACCGCGACCAACCTCGCCGTCGGCACCCACTCAGTCACCATCACCGACGCGGCGGGCTGCACGGCGACGGCTTCCGTCAACATCACCGGCTCGACCAACCCGACGGTCAGCGCGACGGCATTGACCCAGGCCAACTGCACCAGCGGCGGCTCGGCCTCGGCCACCGCCTCGGGCGGCACCACGCCGTATTCCTACAAGTGGGACAACGGCCAGACGACGGCCACCGCCACGAACCTCTCCATCGGCACCCACACCGTCACCGTAACCGACGGCGGCGGCTGCACGGCGACGGCCTCGGTCAATATCACCGGCTCGACAAACGCTCCCTCCGTCACCGTCTCCGTCGTCTCGCAGGCGACCTGTTCGACGGGCGGCTCGGCCACGGCCAACCCCTCGGGCGGCACCTCGCCGTACACCTACAAATGGGACAACAACCAGACGACGCAGACCGCGACCAACCTCGCGGGCGGCACCCACACCGTCACCGTGACCGATGCGGGCGGCTGCACGACGACCGGCTCCGTGACCATCACGGTGCAGGGCGCGCCGACGGCCTCGGCGGTGGTCAACACGAACGCCGTCTGCAACCTCGGCGGCTCGGCCACTGCGACCGCCTCGGGCGGCACCCCGGCGTACACCTTCAAATGGGACAACAACCAGACGACGGCCACCGCAACCAACCTCGCCCCCGGTTCGCACACCGTCACGGTGACCGACTCGAAGGGCTGCACCGCGACCGCCTCCGTCACCATCCAAGCGACCAACGGCAGCGTCAGCTTGACGACGACCGTCATCTCGAACGCCGTCTGCGGGACGGGCGGCTCGGCCTCGGCGGCTGCTTCCAACGGCACCACGCCGTACACCTACAAGTGGAGCAACAACGCCACGACGGCAACTATCTCCAACCTCGCGCCGGGCAGCTACACCGTCACCGCGACGGACGCCAACGGCTGCACCGCCTCGAAATCGGTCACCATCACCGACAACCCGGGCGCCAAAATCGGCGACTATGTCTGGTACGACGACAGCCAGAACGGCTATCAAGACCCCGCCGAAACGAACGGCGTGGGCGGCATCTCGGTAAAACTCCAGACGGCCGGGGCTGACAACAACTTCGGCACCGCCGACGACGTGACCGTCAAATCCACGACGACCAGCGCGACGGGCTACTACCTGTTCGACTGCATCCCGCCGGGCGGCTACATCCTCTACTTCCAGGGCCTTCCGACCGGCTACCAGTGGTCGAAAAAGGACGCTGCCAACAACGACTGCCTCGACAGCGACGTCAACAGCGCGGGCCGAACCGACCCGTTCACCGTCACCGCCGGGCAGCCCGACAATCTCTGCTACGACGCCGGCATCCACACCGCCTGCGACAACGTGACCAGCCCCGGCTCCATCTGCTGCGACCAGACCATCTGCGAGGGCGGCACCCCGGCGCAGCTCTACAACACGCTGCTGCCCTTTGGCGGTGTGGGCAACATCGAGTACCAGTGGCTACAGCTCGTGCAAATCGGCGGCGCGCCCGCGCAATGGGTGCCCATCCCCGGCGCGACCTCGGTCAACTACCAGCCCGGCCCGCTCTACCAGACGAGCAGCTTCATGCGCTGCGCCCGCCGCGAGGGCTGCGTGGCCTATCTCGAGAGCAACATCGTGACCGTCACCGTCAAGCCGGCCGGTTCGCAGGGCTGCCCGACGCCGTACATCTCGGTCAAGGGCACGGTCGTCGGCTCGACCATCGACGTGGCCTGGGTGACGACGCCCGAGTTCATCGACCTCGTCTACACCCTCGAGCACAGCATGGACAAGATTGGCTGGGACGCCATCGCCATCGTCCCCGGCCAGCACTCCTCGACGGCGGACAACGCCTACCGTTTCACGGACAACACGCCGATGGCCGGTGTGAACTACTACCGCGTCAAGCGCACCAATGCGCAGGGCGAGGTGACGTACTCCGACATCCTCGAGGTGGCGATGCACGTCGATATCCACCACAGCATCAAGTTCTCGCCCAACCCCGTTACCGAGGCTTCGGGCGAGCTGACCATCCAGAACATGATGCAATACGACAAGCCGGTGACCATCGACTTCATCGACCCCTCCGGCAAGCTGCTGCACACCACCACCATCCAGCCGAACACCACGGCCAAGAAGCTCGTCGACCTGTCGGGCTACCCGTCGGGCATATTCTTCGCCCGCATCCGCTTCGGCGACGGCGCGGTGGAGACGGTGCGGTTGAGCAAGATTGTCAAGTAAGCCGACCGGCTTTCTAAAGCACGAAGGCACGCTCCCGCTTGGGGGCGTGCCTTTTTTATTTTAAGCAATCGTTGTTGCTGAAACTTGGATCCGTCAGGAGTTTCTATCGGCGCATTCTCGGCGTATCTAATTGGTTTTCAACAGCTTATTTATTTCAGAACTGACCCCTTTGGCCTCTGTCACGACCATCAGGTGCCCGCCGTTTTCGATTCGAATGGCTTTCTCGATTCCACGAAAAGGAAGAATCCGGTCGCAAGTCCCATGAATTTGGAAGATCTGTTCACCCGCCTGACGGAGCTAATCAACTGGCCCCGATTCGAGTTCGATGAAGTAAAGCTTGGCTTACAGCTCGTCCTTCTTCTTCTGGTCGAACTCGTAGCTCGTCATCACGAAAAAGTCACAGTCCGACAGCCGCTTGTGGTCGCCCCGCGCCCGCGAGCCGTAGAGGAAGGCCCGCGCGCCCGGGTCGAGCGCGAGGACGTTGGACTTGACTTGGGCGAGGAGTTTTTGACGGCGCATTGCTTTTGAAAGTTTGCGAAGTGCATGGTTGAGTAGTCGGATTTGACCAAACATCAAGCGTAGATTTCAGGGCAAATCACCTCGCGAGTTTTAAAAGCGCAGAGCTGATTATGAAAATCAGAATGAGGTAAAAGCCAAGTGCTTTCAACCCGCTCCAAATGTAGGGGTCACAATTATTGATTCTGTTTCTGTACTGGTTTTGGCCTACTAGGCCATAGTCGTATTCATTCAAAGACACATAGCCCGGAGCATTGATATGCCCAGTTGCGCCAGTTGGAGATTGCCCCGAATTGAAATCATATTTTATTCCTGACTCGCCTTTGCCTTCGCTCAACTTCACTTGAGCATCAATTCGCACAAAAAGCGCATCGAATCCTTTCAGGATTGGTTTTGCGAAAAACAGAAACCCAACAACCCAGACTCCGATTACTAGGTAGTTGTATTGTGGTTTTGGCGGATTGTCTTTCGAGTCGTTTTGCACGGGTGGCTTGTCTGAATCGTCCATAAAAAATGGTTGAAAAGATTTCGGATAAAGGCCTCGCTCACTTATACGACCGCTGCGACAGCTTCACCTCCTCAAACACCAGCGGCTCCTTGTTCAAAACCTCCGGCTTCCCGTCCCCCGCGAACTCCCACGCAGCGACGTAGGCGAAGTGCTCGTCGTCTCGCTTGGCCTCCCCGTTCTCTTGGTATTCCTCGCGGAAGTGGCCGCCGCAGCTCTCGTTGCGGTGCAGCGCGTCGGTGCACATCAGCTCGCCCAGCTCGATGAAGTCGGCCACGCGCCAGGCCTTTTCCAGTTCGGGGTTGAACTCGTCGGCGCGGCCCGGCACGAAGACGTCGCGCCAGAACTCGGCCCGCAGCTCGCGGATGGCGCCGATGGCCCATTCGAGGCCCTCCTTTGTGCGGCCCATGCCGCATTTCTCCCACATTATCTTGCCCAACCGGCGGTGGAAGCTCTCGACCGACTGGCCGCCGCCGATGCCCAGCAGCTTCGACAGCCGCTCCTCGCAATCGCGCTCGGCCGCCGCAAACTCGGGCAAGTCGGTCGGGATTTTCGCCTCCCGGATTTGTGTGCTCAAATAGCTGCCGATGGTGTACGGCAGCACGAAATAGCCGTCGGCCAGCCCCTGCATCAGCGCGGATGCCCCGAGCCGGTTGGCACCGTGGTCGCTGAAATTGGCCTCGCCCGTCGCGTAAAGGCCCGGCACGGTGGTCATCAGTTCGTAGTCGACCCAGAGGCCGCCCATCGTGTAGTGAACGGCCGGGTAGATGCGCATCGGCACTTTGTACGGGTCTTCGCCCGTAATCTTCTCGTACATTTCGAACAGGTTGCCATACTTGGCCTCGATGGTCGCCTTGCCCTGCTTCTGGATGGCGTCGGCGAAGTCGAGGTAGACGGCCAGCCCGCTCGGGCCGACGCCCTTGCCCTCGTCGCAGGCGTACTTGGCGGCGCGGCTGGCGATGTCGCGCGGGACGAGGTTGCCGAAGGCCGGGTACTTCCTTTCGAGGAAATAGTCACGCGCCGATTCGGGAATGTCGGAGGGGTGCTTTTTGCAATCGGCGGCCTCCTTCGGCACCCACACGCGGCCGTCGTTGCGCAGCGATTCCGACATAAGCGTGAGCTTTGATTGGTAGTCGCCCGAGACTGGGATGCACGTCGGGTGGATTTGCGTGTAGCAGGGGTTGCCGAAGAACGCCCCGCGACGGTGCGCCCGCCACGCGGCGGTGACGTTGCACATCATGGCGTTCGTCGAGAGGTAGAAGACGTTGCCATAGCCGCCCGTGGCCAGCACGACGGCGTGGCCCGAGTGCCGCTCGAGCTTGCCGGTGATGAGGTTGCGGGCGATGATGCCCCGCGCCCGGCCGTCGACCGTGACCACGTCGAGCATCTCGTGGCGGTTGAACAGCTTGACCGAGCCGAGCTGCACCTGCCGGCTCAACGCCTGATAGGCGCCAATCAAAAGTTGCTGGCCCGTTTGCCCCCGCGCATAGAAAGTGCGCGAGACCTGCGTCCCGCCGAACGAGCGGTTGTCGAGCAGCCCGCCGTACTCACGGGCGAACGGCACGCCCTGCGCCACGCACTGGTCGATGATGTCGACCGAGACCTCGGCGAGGCGGTGGACGTTGCCCTCGCGGGCGCGGTAGTCGCCGCCCTTGATGGTGTCGTAGAAGAGGCGGTGGGGCGAGTCGCCGTCGTTGCGGTAGTTCTTGGCGGCGTTGATGCCGCCCTGCGCGGCGATGCTGTGCGCCCGCCGTGGCGAGTCGTGGAAGGTGAAGACCTTGACGTTGTAGCCCAGCTCGCCGAGCGAGGCCGCAGCGGCGGCTCCGGCCAGCCCCGAGCCGACGATGATGACGTCGAGCCGCTTCTTGTTGTGCGGGGCGACAAGGGCGACGCTGTCTTTGTAGTGCGCCCATTTTTCGGCGAGCGGGACGCCGGTGGGGATTTTCGAGTCGAGGTTGGTGGACATATTTTAGTTGATTTCTATTTTGATGATTGGATTTTGGGGTGGGGTTTGGAGGGTTTTCGCGCGACGGATTGTTGGCGAGGACGCCAACAATGGCTATATCTCTCAATCTCCTTCGGGTCTATTTTTAGTAGTTCAATGAATATCCCTAATAGACTTATTAAAACTACAGTAATAATGAATCGCTGTGTTTCCAGCTGGTAATCGATTCTGAAATTCCTCTAATGAACCAACCCAAAACACATGCTTATCGTCTAAAGGTTCTATCCATTCCATGCCTTTTTCGGTACGCTGGTTGATTGCATAAACAAACATTATTTGAGCCTGTTGAGGCACTCTTTTAGTTGTCGGCCATTCTTCTGGTGTCGACCATAATTTAATGCCTCCCCCATCAACTGTGATTGTAGAAGGCTTTTTGTTTTTCGCATTTAGTTCACGAACTCGTGGGTTTTTTGTGTTATCTTCTATAAACTTTTCAAGTATTTTGAATTTTTCAGGTTCTTGACTTTCAAATATATATTGTTTAGGATACCCATCGGCACTTGATAGCCTTGCTTGACATTCAAGCAATATTTCTCTACCGGTTAGTTTATCCCACCAATTATACCTTTCACCAAGTCCATAAAATATTGACAAACAAGGAATTAAAAAAATGCCCAATAATTTCTTCATGATTCGAGTTTTGGCCGTTGTTAGTGTCTTCGCCAACAGCCTTCATGCGAGATACAGTGGGCGAGGGTACCAGCAACAGCTGGTGATTCGATAAAAAGGCTATTCAACTTTTCTTTTCCCAAAACCGGTTCGCTTTTTGGACCAATCGGTTCGGGAAATCGCAAACCAAGTTCCCTTTTTTGACCAATTGGTTCGCCAAAAAGGCTAACTAGTTCACCTCCAAGGCCAATTAGTTAGGTCAAAATGCCAATCAGTTCACCTCGAAAGCCAACTGGTTCACCAAAAAGGTGAACTGCCTCACCTCCGAAGCTCAACCTTTCAAATAACTCACCACCGGAATCACCGCAAACCCCACCGGCACGACCACCGAGAACGCCATCCCCACCACCCGGATCAGCGGCGTGTACTTCTTGTGGTTCAGCCCCAGCGTCTGGAAGGCCGACTGGAAGCCGTGCCAGAGGTGGAAGCCCACGACCGCCATCGAGACGACGTAGAAGGCCACGAAGAAGGGGTTGCGGTAGCTCTCGGCAACGAGCGTGTAGAGATCCTTCACCGGGTGCGGGTAGCTCGGGTAGCTCACCTCGGCGAGGCTGCCGAAGTGCATCACGCCCCAGAACTGCGCCATGTGCAGCACGATGAACACGAATATGATGATGCCGAACCACGCCATGTTGCGGGCCGAGAAGCCCGAGTTTTTCGTGCTGACGACCCGGTAGCCGACCGCGCCGCGCGCCGACCGGTTGGCCAGCCACAGCCTCATGCCGTTGACGGCGTGCCAGAGGATGAAGAAGTAGTTGCCGTAGGAGATGACCTTGATGACGGGGTTGTGCGTCATGAAAAAGGCGTAGGTGTTGAACGCCTCGCCGCCGTCGTCCTTGAGCAGTTGGAGGTTGCCCGCGAGGTGCACGGCAAGGAACAGGCACAGGAAAAGGCCCGTGAGCGACATCACCAGCTTCGCGCCGATGGAGGAGTTGAGGAATTGAGTGAGCCAGGCCATAAATCTTGATTTCTCGTTTTCTGAAAAGTGGTGGGCAAAACTAAACAGCCCTCCTTCTTCCCCAAAAACACTTTCCGCCGGGTCGCGGCTTTGGCGTGTTGAATTGAAATTTGCCCGAAAAAAAAGATGCCGCTTCCGCTCAAACCCAGCCCGGCCTTTGCCGAGTTCCTCCTCAAGTTCCCCGAAATCGAGCTGCCCGCCACCCTCGGCGAGGACACGCACCACACTTTTTCCACTGAAAATGAACCACTTACGGAGGCGATGGTCGCCGCGTTCATCGGCGAGCCGGAGGACGAGTTCACCGAGTTCGTCCCCTGTTTCATGGTCGGGGCGACGGAGCAGTTCGTGGCCGTCGTCTGGTGGAAGGCGGGGCTTCTCAACTATGAATATTTCCTCGCCACGTTCAAGCTCGACGGGCAGCCCGTCGCCCGGCGCGTCATCGCCTCGACGCGGGCCTCGGGCGATAGCCTCGCGCTCATGGTCGCCCACATCACGCCGGAACTGGTGGTTTACATCGCCGAGGGGAGGGGGAATCTGAAAGAGCTTGACCCGCTGTCGCGGCACACGTTCACCGTGCAGTTTTTGCCGAACGGGGAGTTTTTCCAAACGAACGCGGCGCTCAACTGACCGAGACTTGGCAAACAAATTGGCAGCCACCCAGCCATTAGGCCGCGCCGTTTCGACCGTGAGGCGGGTTTTCCGACAGCCTCACCTCGTTGAAGATTTTTAAAAAAAGAAAGGGCGAGGCCACGTTTCCCGTCAAGGCCGACCAGCGGCCAAATCACTCGAAGCGCCGCTTGTAGAACCACGAGTTGTCGTTCAACGTGAAGCCGAGCGCGAGGCGGAAATAGCTGTCGGTGATGGGCGTCGTGCGGCCCAGCTTCCCGATTTCGAGCGACCAGTTGACGAACGACGTCCCCTGCCTCGGCAGGAAAACGGGCATCCCGAGGCCGAGCGTCAGCCCGAGGTTGTCGATCTGATCGCCGGCGACGACGCGCGGGTCTTTGCGGTAAAAACCGCCGACGCGGTAGCGCATCTTGCGCCCGTAGCTCCCGTAGTTCTTCGAGCTTGGTATCCATTCCAGACCAGCGGAGGCCGAAAAAGAGTCGTCAAATTTGTCGTCAGAATCGAGTGCCCCGTTCTTGTACTTCGACCAACCGGCGAAACCAAGCTGCGCCCCGACACGGAGCTTGTTGACCTTCGTCCACATCACGCCGACGGAGAACTCGGCGGGCAGCTTTACCTTCTTTCCATCAAAACTGGTCGTCGCCAGCGTGTCCACGCCGGTGCTCGTGCCGCTGTCGCCGTAGAGGATGCCGTCGGCCGAGCGCAGCCGGGCGCGTCGAACCAGCTCCTCGCCCGACGCGCCGACTTTGTAGGCCGTGTTGCCGAAGGCGCCGATGGTCAGCGTTTCGATGGGCACCCCGGTCTCGGCGTTCTTTTTCAAGATGCGGTTCCACTGCGCCCCGAGGTTGTAGGTGAAGCCGTGCAGGTTGATCGCGTTGTTGCGGTCGATGAGGTAGCCGGGAAGATGGCCGGGGAAAGAGTCTGCGGGCAGGCTGGTCAGTTGCGTCCAGGTCTCGTTGTTGAGCTTGCCGAAGAGGTAGCCGAGGTTGGCCCCGGCGGAGAAGTTCTTGTACTTGAAAGCCGACCCCCAGCGGAACTTGTACAGCCCGCCCGTCCCCGAAAACGCGGTCGTGTAGTCGCCGATGTTCGGCTCCGAGCCGGTCTGCTCGGTGGTGTAGCCAAGCGTCGTGTAAGGCGAGAGGAAGAAGCCCATCCCATAGCTCCAGGGCGATTTCACCTTGTCCAAAACCTCGTTGATGGGGCTTTTCAGCGGGAAGCCGAGGGCGAGATGGGTCAGGTTTCCGCGCCAGTCGTCGAGGTTGTCGGTGTCCGTCCGAAGGCGCGAGAGCTGGGCGAAGGCCCCCGTCTCGAAGGCCGTCGTGCGCAGCGAGGCGAGGGCGGCCGGGTTCTCGGGGTTGAGGTGGTGCGGGTCGGCAAAGGCGGCGGTCAGCCCGCCCATGCCCGTCTGCTGGGCGAAGGTGGTCGAGGCCGGGTTGCCCAGCCCGAAGCGCGAGTAGGGGTTGTTCTCCTGCGGCTGCGCGGCCGCGAGGGCGGGCAGGACGAGGAGGAGGATGAGGTTCTTTTGCATGCTTATTTTTTATCCCTTCTGGGATGTTCCAAGTTCAAAGTTGTGGTCGAGGATGGCCGCCAGTCCGACGGCCACGAGATCTTTTTCCAGTCGCAACCCCTTGATTTTCAGTCTCTTGAAAAAAAACTCCGCGTCGCCGCCCGTCAAAACGACCGTCAATCGCGGCCATCGCTTCCGGCAGAAAGCCGCCATCGCCCTGATTTCAAAAAGCATCCCGAGCAGGCCGCCGTTTTGCAGCGCGGCCTCCGTTGAGTCGCCAATCTCGCTTTCCGGCCAGGCCATTTCGACGAGCGGCAGGCGGGCCGTCTGCTCGTGCATCGCCCGGAGGCGCATCCTCGCGCCGGGGGCGATGTTGCCGCCGAGATGGTCGCCGTCGCCGGTCAGCAGATCGAACTTTAGGCAGGTCCCGGCGTCGATGACGAGGCAGTCTCGGCCGGTGAAAAGGGCCTGCGCCCCGGCCACCGCCGCCAGCCGGTCTTTGCCGAGCGTCTGCGGGGTTTTGTACTTCACGACGAAAGGGAGCCGAGTCGCTGGGCCGAGTTCGAGGAAAAACGGCCTTTGCAAAAAGGCCATGATTTCCGCCTCCTCCCCGCCGACGTTCGAGACGATGCACCCGTCGACGGGCGGAAAACCCGCCAGCCAACCTGCCAGCCCCCCAAACGACGGCCGCTCGAAAACCGCTTGCCCGGCCGGTCTTTTTCCATCGAAGATGGCCGCCTTGAGCCGCGTGTTGCCGATGTCGACGGTGAGCTTCCTCATTTCGGGGGGCAAAGAAAACAGGAAATCGGAGGGATTGCGGCGTGTTGTTGGCCCCCTGGCCAACCAACCATCGCGCGGGTGGTTCGCGGGGCTGCCAAGAACGCTGGGAAAATGGACAGGCCATGAAAGCTCGACGCGCACCCCCTCACCATTTCAGGCCTTGAGTTCTCAGGGGTGCCGCTTTAGCCAGTCGTCCACAACCTGAGTGACTGCAAACTGGACGTTTCCCGACGGCTCCGGTTGCGGCGTGCCCAATGCGGCCCGCAGTTCGCGCACTGCTTCACGGAAGTCGCCACCCTCGACATCTGAAAATTGGAGGTCGATCGCCCGCAGGCACTCCTCGATGTGGTAGCTCTCGAAGTACCAACCCTCCATCCACTCGCCCAAGCCGATGCGCTTCCGGATTTCGGAGGCCATCGACCGGAGGTCCTCCTTGATGGGCTCGACAAAAATCGCGGGGTTCGGCACCCGGTTGCCGTCGAGGAAAAAATAGACGTCCGAGTGCTGCTCCTTGCTCTTCAGCCGATACCAGAGTTCGTTTTCCCAGTTGCCGCGCGATTTCAGGTCGGCGATAGCCTGCCGCCGCACTTCCGAATCTTGGACGGCGGCGGTCAGGCGGAGGATGCTGTCCAGCGGCTGGGGTGGTTTTTCCGAGCTTCCAAAACGGATGCCCAGCATCCCCAATAGCAGGCCGAACGCCATGACGCAGCACACGACGAAGCCGATTTTCATCGAAACCTTTACGAACATGGGTGGCGAAGCCTCGCCCCCTTCCCCAAAGTTGAGGAGCCAGAAGGCGGAGCCGAGCATCAAAACGGGAAGCCATGACGCCACCCGTGCCATTGCCAGCCAGCGCAAAAACTCCGGCAGCTCCCCCTGGTGCCACTCGGTCTTGAACATCGAGCCGAACAGCACCGTCGCAAAAAAGGCCAGCCAGCCAAAGAAAACCAGCCAGCCACGAAAGCCGCCGAGCGCGGGCAGCCAATCGAGCCGATGCGTCGCGGCGAGGTTCCAGGTCAGAAGGCCGGACACGACCAGAAAACCGCCGCCGAAAATCAACAGCATGAAAGAATAGCCCACGCCACGGTCGCCGCTCGGCATGGGCGAGGCGGTGTAGTAGAGGAGGCCGGACAGGAAAATCGCGACGACGAAAAGGAGGAGATTGCCCATACGCTGGTTTCGATTTTTCCGGCCAAAACTAAAGCTACCTTTGGGGGCCTCGCCAAAAGCTCAATTCATAGGATGGAGAACCCGGTTCCAGACTTTCAACAATTCGCCCTCGACATCCAATCGGCCATGCAATCGGCCATCGCCGAGGCCGAAAAACTCCGCGACGAAGCCGCCGCCGACCGCGAGCAGGCGGCCGAAATCCGCAGCCAAGCAATCGACCTTCGGCACAAAATCGAGAATCGCGAGCATCGTAAAGCGGAGGATTTCTTTGCCCAAAACGCTAAGCGGCTGAAAGACGAGATGCGGGAGAAACTGCTCGAACAGGTCGCCCAAAAACTCCGCAAGGCGGGTATGGCCGAGGACCGAATCTCCCTGAAACTGGCCACATTTTCAGAATAGACCAAGCTGATGGATCATCAAGACGGCAACGACCCATATGCCGCTGCCTTCGCCCAAATGAAGGCGGGCAACGAGCGGGCCATCGACGACATCCTGAAAACAGCCCGAGCCGCCCGAGCCGAGGCCGCCGACCTGTTGGCCGATGCAAAGGTCGAGCTTCTCGAATTGGAAAACTCGCTCGACAAGTTCGCCGCCAAATGCGCCGAAGAACACCGCCTCGACCTCGAAAAAGACCTTCTCCGTCGCGTGAAAAAGGGTGTTGCCGAGCAGCTTTTGAGGCGATCGACCACGCCCGAGGACGTGGCAGCCCTGCTCGAAATGCCCGACGAGGAGGTGCGGGAAATCGCCGAGAGCGTCGCTTTTTCAAATTCCCTCGCCGGGGCCATGCCCGTTTTGATCGGCGAGGAACGCGCCTGGCTCGAATACGAGGACAGCGGGCGCGGCGGCTACATCATCTTCCATTGGGGCGGACGGACTAACCGTTTTTGGTGGGAATTCGGGACGGGGAACGCCTTGGTCTTGGTCGATATCCCTTCCGCCGAAAGCTGGGAGGGCGAAACAGGCATCCCGTTGAGGAATCGGGCCGCCGCGCTGGAATACATCGGCCGGAAAACCTCCCGCGAGCAGGGGAATGGAGACTCCCATTTCCGCATCGAGGAAAAACAGATCGTTTTGCTGCGCAAATTGGGTGAAGGGAAGACCTGAACCGCCCGGCAAAATCATATCCGCCGCAGCTCCTCCACCGCCCCGCCCTGCCGTTCCCGCGCCGATTTCAGCTTCCGGTTGCCAAAAGTGTTCGTCCACGAAAGCATGAACGTGCGCTCAGCGAACTGGTACGAGGACTTGACGAACAGCCCGATTTCCGGCTGGTCGGCCGTGCCGTACCAGTTGGTCGACATGAGAAGGTCGCTGGCGTTCAGGCGCAGCTTGCCCCATTTTTCCCCGAAATCTTTCTCGATGCCGAGGTTCAGACTGCCCGTCGCTCGCCAGAGCGCGACGCCCCAATAGCTCGGCGAGTCGTAGTTTCCAGAGGCCTCGAGCGTGAATCGGCGCGGGAGCTTGAAGGTGCTCGTCGAGTTGAAGCCGCCGCCCAAGTTGTTGATTTTCAATGCCTTGCCTTCCAGTTCGAATTCCAGTGCCGACGAGTTGAGGTAAAGGTTGTTGCTCATGTCCCACCACTTCGCGGGGTGCAGTGGTGCGTACAGGTTGGCGCTCAAAGTCCGCTCGACATCCAGGTTTTTGGGGTAGTTGAACTGGCGGTTCGTCTGTTTGTCCACTTCCGGCACGAAGCGCATCGGCGCGTTCTCGATGCTGTACGATAGGCCGAAACGCCATGCCTTGAAGCCGTAATTGAGGTTGAAAGCGTCGGTGAACGAGGGTTGCAGTGCCGGGTTGCCGCCCTCCAAAGTCGTCGGGTCGGCAAAAATCAGCCATGGCGCGAGCCGTCGCAGGCTGGGGCGCGAGATGCGCCGTGAGTACGAGAAGTTCAGGCTCTGCTTTTCCGACATCTGCCGGCCGACGAAAACGGACGGGAACCACGAGCCGTAGTTCCTGTCCACGACGACCACCGCCGTGCCCGAGTCGAGCCGCGTGTCGGTGTGCTCGTAGCGGAGGCCCGCTTTTATATCCGTGTTCTCGCCCAGTTTGGTGCTGAAACTGGCAAACACGCCCGCCACCCATTCGTCCATTTTTGAGACCGAAGTGTACCTCGAAATCGGCTGCCAATCGCCCTGCCCGGCGCGGCTGTCCACCTGCGCGTCGTTTTTGAAGCGCATCGAGGTCAGTTTCACCCCCGTTTCGAGGCGCGTGTTCTTGCCGAGGCCGACGGCGTGGTCGGCCTTCGCCACGCCGATTTGGATGGGCGTTTTTTTCGAAATCCGCAACTCGCTCTGCGAGGTCGGGTTTCCGGCGGCGTCCATGTTTTGCAGGTCGTAATGGGAGGGGTTCGAGATGTCATAGTCGATGAAATCAGCGTCCAGGTTCAGCGACTGGTTCGCCGAAAACTGGTGGCTCAAATTGAGGTTCCCCGCGAAGGAGCGGTTGTGGTTCGTCTCCGTGTTCGGCATTTTGAGCAGGCTGTCCACCACGCCGTTTTTCGAGTATTTCACGGCGTTTTCGGCCTCCATGTACCAGTTTCTGTCAAAAAAAGTCGCCAAAACGCCGACGATCGTCCGTTTCGACAGCTGAAAATCCGCGCCGAGCCGGGCGTTCTGCGTCGTCGTCGGGGTGTGCGGGCGGTCGCTGTCCGATTCCGTTTCGAGCAGGTCGCCGCCGGTTTCGACGCGGCGGTAATTGGTGAAAACCTGCGGGTTGAGGGTGTAGTCCACGTCATAGCTGCCGAACAGGTTGAGCCGGTTTTTGCGCTGGTTGAAATAGGCGCTCGCCCCGCTTTTCGGCCCGCGCCCCTGCCCGATTTTGAGGGAGTAGCCGCCGTTCAAACCCGCGTCGGCCGATTGTTTCAGGATGATGTTGACTATGCCCGCGTTGCCCTCCGCCTCGAAGTTGGCGGGCGGCGTGTGGATGAGTTCGATGCGGTCGATGTTGTCGGAGTTCATGCCCGCGAGCATGTCGACAACGGCCTCCGAGGGCAGCCGCGTGATTTTTCCGTTGACCATCACGACCACGCCCTGCTTGCCCGCGAGCGAGATCGTCTTCGTCAAGGTGTTGACCTGTACGCCCGGCGAGCGTTGCAAAACCTGCAGCGCGGTGCCGCCCGCGCTGGTGATGCTGTTGGCGACGTTGACCACCGTGCGGTCGATTTTTTGCTCCAAAAACGGGCGCTTCGCGGTGATGGCGACCTCGTCGAGCAGGGCCGTGCGCTCCGTCAAGACGGTCGGGCCGAGTTCAGCGCGGCTGTTTTTTTCGTTCAAGGCAAAGCTTTTGGAGGCCCCGTTCTCAAAGCCGAGCATCGAAAAACGGATGAAAAACGAACCGTTCGGCACGTTTTCAAATGCAAAACCGCCCGCCTCGTCGGTCAGTCCGCCTCTGACGAGCGAGCTGTCGGCCGCCTCAAGGAGCAGCGCGTTGGCTAACGCGAGCGGCTTCCCCGCCCCGTCGCGGACGCTGCCGGTCACTTGGTTTTGGGCGAGAACGGCCTGTGAAAAAAAGGAGAATGCGAGGAGTGCCGCAATGGGCAGCCCGGAGGGAAAAGTTTTCATTGGTTGATTGAATTGATGGTGAAACACTTGGTTCGGCCGTCCTCAAAACCAGCGGCGGGGACCAAAATCGAGGCTAAAGTAGAAAGAGGGAAGCACTTTCACCTCGCCAGGGTCAGCAACAGCCAATCCGCGTTCCCGGCACCCAATCGTTTCTTGCGCCAAATTTTCAAAGCTCGCCTCCATGAAATACCGCCTCGCCGCTGCCCTCTTGCTCTGTATTTCTCCTGTTTTCGCCCAGAAGACCGGCTGGCAGCTTGTCCGCGAAAACAACTGGACGGCCGCCCGCGCCGCCTTCGACGAGCAGCTTCGCGCCAACCCGACAGATGAAACCGTGCTCGCCGGTCGCCTCTTTTTGCAAGAAACCGTGCAAGATTTCGACGGCTACCGCGAGACGGCCAACGACCTCATCCGCTCGTGGAAGCCGGAGATGGTAGCCCTGTTCGGCCACGTCTTCGACGGCGACGCCAGCGAGGTGGCGAGCCGGCCAGGCATGCCGGAGAACATCCGCATCCCGTTCAGCCTCGGCGTGGCCGACTCCTTTTTCTACAACCGGAAATTCGACGAGCACCGGCGGCAGCTCGCGGCGACCGCGCAGGATCTCAACTGGTCGGTCGTCGGGCCTTTCCCGGACGAGAGCGGGGCGGGGCACGTCGTGGCGTACGGGCCGGAAGCGACGGCTTTTGATGAAAAACAGACCTTTTTCGGACAAAACAAGCTCGAACTGAACTGGCTCCCGATTCGAAAAAGGGTGCCGGACGGCTTCTGCTCGTTCGAGCGGCTGGCCACGCCGAGCGGGCTTTCGACCGATTACGCAACGACTTTCGTTCAATTCCCGGAGAGCCGGGAGGTTCAGTTTCGCATCCGCCGCGTCGCGCCGATGCGGGTTTGGGTCGATGGTTTTCTCGTCGCCGATTTGCCCGAACCGGCCAGCGGGCGGTGGGACATCGAGATCCTCACCCTCAAAATCGCCGCGGGGGTTCATCAGGTTTTGGTCAAGTCCAGCCAGTTCCCGGCGGGCAGCCCGGACTTCAAGCTCATGCTCGAATTCAACGACCACCGCGACGACGGCGACGGGGAGTATGACAATTGGGATGACGGTCAATCGACCCCGCCCGACGGTTTTGCTTTGCGAATAACCGACCTCGACGGGCATTTCATTCCGATCAAATCGGAGTTTTCGGGGAAGGTCCAGCCGACGGCCGCCGCGCCGGTTGTCCGGCTTGAATCCCATCCGATTCTTGAAATTTTCAAAAAAAGGGCGTCGTCGACCGGCGATGCGCAGCTTTCCAGCCTCTGGCTCCTCTCCAAAATGTTTTTGAAATACGAGAAGCTGGACGAGGGCGAGGCCTTTTTCGCCGAAAAGCTCGCCGCCGAGCCGAGTTCAACTTTTTTGAAATTCATCACCGCCAAGTTCTTCCGCGAGAACGGAAAGGGCGAACGCGCCGAGCAACTCCTCTCCGAACTCGACCCAACGGCCACGCCGACCTTCGCATGGGAACTCAAAAAGGTCAACGACATCGACTCCGAGCAGCGGGAGGCGGAGTTTCAGGCGGGCCTCGAACGGCTCCTCTCGCTCTCGCCCAGCCATTGGCCGACGATGCACCGGTACCTCGACTTCCTCAAGGAGAAGGGGCGGCGCGAGGTCATCGAGCCGTTCGTCCGGCGGGAAATCGCGGCGCACCGAGGCGACAAAACCTGGGCCGAAAGGCTCGAAGAATATCTCAAAGCCGACAGCTACCGGCCCGAGACCGAAAAGGACCTGACCGACCGCGAACGGGAAAAACAGTTCAAGTCCGCGCAAAAACTGCTGAAAAAGCGGTTCGAACCGTCGGCCTACGACGTGCTCATCGACCATTTCAAACAGAAGGACATGGACGGCGACGTGCTGCGCACCTACGACGAGCTGATGGCCGTCGAGCCGTGGCAGCCGTCGTGGGCGTTCGAGCGGGCGCGGTTTCTTTTCGAGAAAAACAGGCTCGACGACGCGCTCTCGGCCCTCCGCTCGCTGTCCGCCGACGAGCCTTACAGCGCGGAAATCTTCGAGCTGATGGGCGACATCTTTCTCGAAAAAAAGGACAAGGCGCGGGCGGCCGATTTTTACAAACAGGCCAAAAAGTGGGGCGGCAGCTACCAATACGGGCTGCGCGAGAAGCTCGAAAAGATTGAGAACCGGCGGCGGTTCAACCAGTATTTCGAGCAAGTCGACCTCGAACGGGCGGCTCGGGACACTTCTTGGAAGGCTGGTTTTCGGGAAGAAGACTCGGTCATCGGCCTCTTTTCGAGCCAAAACTGGCTCAACGACGACGGGGAAATCGAGTCGCAGACGCGCATGGTCATCCACATCCAGACCGAGGCGGGCGCGCGGATGTGGACGGAGGGCGACTTCCGGCTCATCGGCCGCGTCACGTCGGCGAAGGTCATCAAGCCGAGCGGCGCGGTGAGCAGCCCCGAGATGGGGATGGGCGGCGTGGCGGTGTTCAAAAACCTCGCGCCGGGCGACGCCATCGCGCTCGAAGGGAGCAACCTGCAGCCGATGCCGGGCGACGGGGAGGGCGAGTTTTTGATGCTCGAAGTGATGCCGTTCCGCGTGCCGGTCGTGGCGGCGAGCCTCGATTTGCTCCTTCCGAAAGACACCTTGCCGCTGTTCGCCTGCAACCGGCTGGGCTGCGAGCCGACGGTCGCGGACGTGGGCGAGGGGCTGAAAAAATTCAGTTTTTCCTGGAAAAACATCCCCAAAACCGACGAAACGGAGGGCGCGACGGCCGACAACCTCGACCGCTTCCCGTGGATCATGGCCTCGACGGCACGGGACTGGGGCGGCGTGGTCGACTGGTATCTCCAAAAGACCTACCGGCGGACGGCGGCCAACTGGGAGGTGCGGCAGAAGGTGCGCGAGCTGCTGCGGACGGGCATGACGGAGGAGGAGAAGGTGGAGGCCATCTACGGCTTCGTGACGCGCGACGTGAAGTACAGCTACGTCCCGTTCCTCAACAGCTCGTACACGCCGAAGCTGCCCGCCGAGACCGTCAGCGGCTCGGTCGGCGACTGCAAGGACGTGGCGACGCTGGCCATCGCCATGCTGCGCGAGGCGGGCATCCCGGCGTGGCACGTGCTGGTCTCGACGCACCACTTCACGGAGCGGGAGCCGCGACCGACGCTCTACGCCTTCAACCACGCCATCGCCGCGTGGAAATCGAGGGTTGACGGGCAACTGCGCTTCCTCGACCTGACGACCGACTACTTCCCCTCGACGACGCTGCCGGAGATGGACAATGGCGGCTGGTGCCTCCTCGTGCGGCCGGGCGAGCGAGCGCTGCGGCGGCTGCCGATGGACGTGTTCGACGCGGCGAAGACGGGAATCGAGATTTCGGGCCGGGCCAAAATCAACGCCGACCGCTCTATAAGCATTGAAACAGAGGCAGTTATGCGCGGCGTGGCGGCCGGAAAGCTGCGCGAGGAGCTGAACCCGAAGACAGCAGCCGAGCGCACAAAATGGCTGGCCGACTACCTCGGCGGCGGCTCGTTGACCAACATCGTCATCGAAAAAACGGCCTTTGACAGCCTCGAAAACCTCGCCGCGCCGCTGCGGATGCGGCTCTCGCTGCGGGCACTGGGGCAAGTCGACAAGGTCTCGACCTTCCACATCGCACCGCTGCCACTGCCCCTGACGCTGCCCGCGCGGCGCGAGCTGTTCGCCGAGAGCCGCCACAACGACCTCGACCTCGACGAGCTTTTCGAACTGGCCCCGGTGCGCGAGTCGGTGGAGGTGTCGCTGCCCGAGGGCTGGGAGCTGATGGACGTGCCTGCCGACGTGTCGCGAAGCACGGAGTTTGGCGACTATTCCCTGCGCTTCGAGCGGCTGCCGGGCGGGGGGCTTCGCATCGAGCGGGAGATGCGGTGGCGGCGGCGTTTTGTCGGGTTTGAGGAGTATGGGAGGGTCAAGGGGTTTTGTTTGGAGGTGGGGGATTGGGATGATACGAAGGTGGCGGTTAGGATGGTGGGCAAGTGATTTGGGGTAGACGAATGTTGGCGAGGACGCCGAACAACGGCCGGCTTTTGGCCTCGCAAAGTTTCTGCAACCATGAACGGGGCGCCAACTTGAAAAATCGAGGGCCAACCGATTGAAAATCAACCAGTTGGCCCTCGCCATTTTCAAACCAGTCTGCGCCGGAATCAATCCGGCTCAAACCCTAAAACGATGTTGAACTGCCCATAGCTCTGCAGCCGCCGCACGCCCGCCTCGATTTTGTCCGGCTTGTCAAAGCCCACGCCGTAGTCGAAGCCGAGCACGCCGAACATCGGCAGGAAGACCCGCAGCCCCAGCCCGGCCGAGCGCTTGAGGTCGAAGGGGTTCCAGTCGCGGCCGCGCGCCCAGGCGTTGGTGGCCTGCCCGAAGCCGAGGACGTAGATGGTCGACTGCGGGTTGAGCGTCAGCGGGTAGCGCAGCTCGAGGGTGTACTTGTTGAAGACGGCCGAACCCGCCACGCCGTTGGAGGCGTAGTCCCCCACGCCGTAGCCGCGCGCCGAGAGGATTTCGCGGCCATTGAAGAAGGCGCCCTGGTTGCTCAAGCCGTCGCCGCCGATTTCGTAGCGCTCGAAGGGCGAGAGGCCGACCTCCTTGTTCCAGTAAGAGAGCAGCCCCATCTTCCCCGAGGCCCGCAGGACGAGCTTCCCGACGAGCGTCGTGTACCAGTCGGCGTCGAATCGCCACTTGGCGTACTCGACGAATTTGTATCGTTGTTCGAGGTCGCTGTCCTTCCAGCGGTTGCTGCCGAGCAGCGAATAGGGCGGCGTGAGCTTGCTCGACAGGCTGAACTGCGAGCCGTTCTTCGGGAAGAGCGGGTCGTTGATGGAGTTGCGGGCGAGGGTCAGCTCGACGCTCCAGTTGTTGAATCGGCCGTTCGTCACCGCGCGGCCCTCGGGCGTGTAGAAGCCCGCGTAGTTCTGCAGGTGGAGCTGCTGGATGTCGAGGTTGGCGCGGAAGACGAAGTTGTCGTCCGGCACCTTCAGCCGCGTCCCGAAGCCGAGCGAGCCTTGCAGAATCTCGAACCGCTGCACGTTCGTGCTCAAATAGCCCACGTTGTAGCGGTTGTAAAAACCGGCGACGGTCAGCGAGTTCGGCTTCCGCCCGCCCATCCACGGCTCCGTGAAAGACAGGTTGTAAGATTGGTACCGCTCGCCCGACGACTGCGCCCGGATGCTCAACCGCTGCCCATCGCCCTGCGGCAAGGGGTTCCAAGCGGACTTCTTCCCAATGTTCTTGATGGAGAAGTTGTTGAACGTCACCCCGAGCGTCCCGATGACGGAGCCTTTCGAGGTGTAATACGTTTTCGGCTGATAGCCAGCGGAAAGCTCCAGTTGGTCGCTCGGTTTCTCCTCAACGGTGTACTCGATGTCGACAGTCCCGCGCTGCGGGTTGACGGGCGTGTTGATGCCGAGGGCCTCGGGGTTGAAGTAGCCGAGGTTGATGATTTCGCGCTGCGAGCGTATGATGTCCGAGCGGCTGAACTTGTCGCCCGGCCTCGTGTAAAGCTCGCGGCGGATGACGTGCTCGTTCGTCCGGTCGTTGCCCTTGATGACGACGCGGTCGATGGTCGCCTGCGGCCCTTCGTAAATCCGCATTTCGAGGTCGATGGAGTCTTTGTCGACTGCCACCTCGACCGGGTCGCAGGTGAAAAACAGATAGCCGTTGTCGAGGTAGAGCGAGGAAATGTCGCGCCCGTCCTGCGCGAACTTGATGCGCTGGTCGAGCAGGTCTTGGTTGTAGACGTCGCCCTTGTTGATGCCCAAAACCTGCGTCAGGTAGGCGTTGTCGTAAATGGTGTTCCCCTTCCAGGCGATGTTTCGAAAAAAGTACCGCTGACCCTCCTTCACGTCGATCTTGATGTTGACGCGCTGCTTGCGCCCGCTGCGCCAAATCGAGTCCTTCACGATCTCCGCATCGCGGAAGCCGAGCGAGTTGTAGTAGGCGACGACCTTCGTCTTGTCCTCCTCATAATCCTTTTTGATGAGCTTCGAGCCACTGAAGATGTGCCAGCGGGTCTTCGTCCCCTTCATCTTCTTGGCCAGCTTGCGCCGCTTGGCGTGCTCGTTGCCGGTGAATTTGATGCTTTGGATCTTGACCTTCTTCCCCTTCGTCACCCCGATGTCGAGCTTGATGGCGTTGATGGTCTTCTCGTCCGGCGTCTCCTTAATTTTCACTTTCGTGTCCAGAAAGCCCTTTTCGACATAGTGCGTCTTGATGGCCTCCGAGATTTCAGTCTTGACGTTGTCCGTCACGATGGCACCTTTCAGCAGCCGCTTGTTGATGATGCCGTTGAGGTCGTCGTGCTGGCTTTTTTTCACCCCTTTGAAAGAGTGGCGGGCGTAGCGCGGCCTTTCTTTTACAACGATTTCGAGGAAGATGACCGTCCCCTGCTTCCTTTCTTGAAGAATTTGGACGTCGGTGAAGAGCTTCACGTTCCAAAGCGACCGCATCGCCTTCGTGATCTCCTGCCCCGGCACGCGCACCTTCTGCCCGATCTTCAAACCGGAGATGGCGATGAGCGCGTTCGCGTCGGCGTACTGCGCCCCGCTGACTTTGATGCCGCCGATTTCGAACTCCTCCGGTTTTTCATAGCTGATGCTCGGGGGGAGGGTGTCTATTTTTTGGGAAAAGACCGGGCCGACCGAAAAAAGGAGGACGGCGAGCGCGGCTATCGGAAAGGTTTTTCTCATTTAAGCTGAAGTTGTGGTCTGGATACCGGGGTTTGCGCCTGTTTCGACGCGCCCCTCTGAACGGGCCTCGCCGGAAATTGGCGGCTTCCCGCCCGAAATTTCCCGGCCCCCTCAAAAAAGCGGGCAAATGTATCAAAGCCCCCGGTTGATTTGTCGGCTACCCGGCGGCCGCCCCGCGCCCGCTTTTTGAAAAGAAAACAAAACAGCCCTTTCCCCTCATATTTTTTTCATTTGCAACCAATTCCTCCAACGAAAAACAATCCGCGATGCCCGAAGCCCAAGCACAGCCGCTCGCATTTTCCCCCGCCGACCTCGACCAGCTCGCCGAGCTTGTCGAGAACGAGAAGTGCGCCCTCATCCTCGGCCCCCTCGCCAGCTGCGACAAAGCCGGGCGGCCCCTCCGCCACCTCTTGGCCGAGGAAATCGCCGAGGCTTTCCACAAAAAATCGGGCAAACACCTCCCCGCGCCCACCAACCTCGGCCTCTGCGCCACCGCCTTCCTCGGCCTGCCCAACATGGCCCGCACCTCCCTCGAAATCATCGTCCGAGATTTCTACAAGCAGCACACCGAGCCGTCCGCCGTCCTGCTCGAAGCGTCGAGGCTCCCCTTCCGGCTCGTGTTCACCGGGGCGCACGACGAGCTTTTGCAAAAAGCCTTTGCCACCACCCGCCGCCGAAATGCCGAGGCCGAGTTCTACCGATTCAGGGAATCCCAGCCCGACAACATCCACAACGTCCCGCCTGACTGGACCTACATCTATCAGCTTTTCGGCCGCGTCGCTGACAAGATTAACAACTCCCTCGTCCTCACCGTGGGCGACCAGTTGACCTATATCGACTCCGTGCAAAGCACTCCCAATGAGAAGGGTCTGCCCAAAGGCCTTCAAAATGCCATGCTCGACTGCGAAGCCTTCCTCTTCGTCGGTTTCGACTTCGAGCATTGGTACCTGAAGGTCTTGTTCCATATCCTGAAATTCAGCGAAAAGGCCCGCCTCGTCTTCGGCCTGCCGGAGGGTGCGTCGGCGCAGATGTCGCCCGCGACGGCCGAGTTTTTTGGCCACCAGTTCAAGTTCTCCTTCCTCTCCGACCAGCCTCTGCACCTGTTGCAAGGCATCCGAGAACGCATCGAATCACCAAAAAACACTGGGCCGACAGCTTCCGACAGTCAGCGGTCACTTCTTTTCATCCTCCACCCAAACGAAAAAGATGAAGCGACACGCCAGCGCATTGGAAGCCAACTTGCCAATGCTCGACGGACACATTTTTTGCGTGAACTTTCAATAAACGACTTTGAAGCGGGAGACGAAAAAGCTAACCGGACACAAAAAATACGTGAAGCTTCAGTGATTTTGCTTGTCCTTTCAGCAGATTTCGTTGCCGACGATGAGCTGATGGAAAAAGCCGAACTGGCCATCGCCCAGGCCTCGCCCTCGGTGGTTGTCGCGGCCATCTATGCGCGTGAGATGGCGGGCGCGACGGATTTCCTGCGGCAAAGAATCCCTGCCCTCCCGGCCGCGACCGTCCCGTTGAGTTTCATGCAGGATGACGTGGGGACAAAAATGGTCGCCGAGCGGCTCGAAAAGCTCATCGAAACACTCCCCAAGCCATGACCCCCACCACAGAGAAGCGGACGCGATACCCCGGCCTCGCCTCGTTCACGACGGCGCAGAAAGACTTGTTCTTCGGCCGCAAACAGGAGACCCGCGACCTGTTCAACCTCATCAGCGTCGAGCGGACGGTGGTGCTTTTTTCCAAGTCGGGCTACGGGAAGACCTCGCTCTTGCAGGCGGGCGTGATGCCGCTCTTGTATGGGCAGTGGATGGTGCCGGTGCCGGTGCGGTTCGGCACCGACGCGCTCTCGCCCGAGTCGCACTTTTCGATTCAGCTCGACACGGCCTGGCACCGCTTCAGCGGAAAAACAGAAACGGAGGCCCAAAAAGCGGCGCGGGACACGTCGAATGACGCCACCTTTTGGCAGCAAATAGCCGACCGACCCTTCGGCGAGGCACCGACGCAGTTCACGCCGCTGTTCATCTTCGACCAGTTCGAGGAACTTTTCACGCTCTACCCCGACCCCCACCGGCGGGAGGTGTTCGTGCAGCAACTGGCCGACCTCATCCACGAGCGCACGCCCGCCGCCCTGCGCGAGCGGGTCGTCGCCGACCTCGACGCGGGCCGCATCGACGACGCGGAGGCCGCCCGCCTCGAACACGCCCCCCCGATGCGCTTCGTCTTCTCCATCCGCAGCGACATGCTGCACTTCATGGACGAGCTTTCGGAGCAGATACCCTACATCCTGCGCTCGCGCTACCAGCTCTTCGGCCTCGACGAGGCGCAGGCCATCGAGGCCATGGAGCGGCCCGCGTTGCTCGACGAGCCCTTCGCCAGCCCCCGGTTCGGGTTCGAGGAGTCAGCCAAGCGCGAGATACTCTCCGTTTTGACAAAGAACAACGAAGTGGAATCCTTCCAGCTGCAGTCCGTCTGCCAGGCTATCGAGGAGAAGGTCATGGCCGCCGGGCCGGGCACGGCGAGTCTGCTGCGACCGGGGGCCGACGGGCTGCCGCTTGTCGGGCCGGACTTCTACGGCGGCGAGGCGGGCATCGGGGCCATCATAGAGGAAAGCTACAACCGGCGGCTGGCCTCCCTCGCGCAGGTCGAAGCGGGCTGGCCCGAGGCCGCCCACCGCCTCCTCGAAGACGCGCTCATCAACAAGAACGGTCGCCGCCAGTCGGTCGATGTTGTCGAACTGGTCGAGCGGCACGGAGCTGATGTGAGGCTCCTCGCCGAACTGGAGCGGCAGCGGCTGGTCAGGCGGGAGCCGAAACTGGAGAGCTTTTACTATGAAATAAGCCACGACACATGGCTCGCACCCGTCCTCAAGAGCCGAAAGGCCCGCACCGAGGCCGAGGAGCGCGAACGGCTGCAGGCGCAGTCGGAACGCGACCGGGCGGAGAAGCTCAAGGCCCAGTCGGAGCGGTCGAGGGCGCGAATCCTGGCGGCGGGGGCGATCGTGGCAGCGGGGCTGGCCATCTTCCCGGCCATCTACGCCATCCAACAGGCCCGCCGCGCCGAGCAGGCCGAGCGATCGGCGGTTGCCAAGCAACAAGAGGCGGAAGCGGCCCTTCAACAACTGCGCGAGGAGACCCGACGCCGCGAGCAACTGGCCACAGACGACCTGCTGCGCGAAGTCGACATCCTCCTCGAGTCGGGCAACCGCGACATGGCCCTCCGCCGCCTCGAAAAGGCCCAAAAGACGGGCAACACCGACCCGCGTATTGCCGAGAAAATCAAAAAAATCAAGAAATGAAACGCCACCTGTTTGCTGCGCTGGCCCTGCTGGCCGCCGCCGCCCCTGCCGCCGCGCAGGACTGTCCCGATTTTGCTCAGTTGATAAGGGAGGCGCGGAACAACGCCGACTTCGAGATTCGGTACCGAAAATACGAGAGCGCCGAGGTGGCCGCCTGCAACGACGACCTGAGGCAGCAGGCGAAGGTCAAGAAGGCCGAGCTTTTCAAGGAAATGAACCGCCTGCGGGTCGAGGCCGTCGCCGCCCAGCAACTGGCCGATGCCCAGCGAGCGGAACTGCTGCACGCCTACAACGAGCTGCAGCGCAAGAGCGACTCCCTAAAACTGACCGACTCCCTTCTCTTGCTCGAGCGCGACAGGCGGCAGCGTAACGAGGAGCACCTGATGAGAATCGAGCTGGAGAACCTCAAAAAGCACGACGCCGAGATAGCTGAGAAAATGGCACTGCAGGGGAAGCTGTTTCGCATCGAGCAGCGTGCGCAGGCCGACTCCATCGCCCGCGAAAAGGCCCGGACGGACTCCATTGCCCATGTCAACGACCAGGCGCAGCAGTTCGCCAAGCGGGTGGCGATGGAGATGCTCTCGCGGAAAATCGTCCCCGACTTCCTCGACCGGGTCGAACTGGAACATATCGAGTTCGAGCGGCAGGGCGCGAAGGAGATACCGCCCATCTTCTTCAACCAGGCGAAGACCTTGCAGATATTCGGCCTCCAAAGGAACAAAATCGAGCGCATACCCCCCGAGATAGCCCAGCTGCAGGTGCTCCACGCGCTCAACCTCTCGCACAACCGCATTAAAGAGCTGCCGCCCGAGCTTTTCGAGCTGCGGGCGATGGAGGGTGCCAACCTGTCGGGCAACCACATCGAGCGTTTGCCACCCGAGGTCGGCGGCTGGCACCGGATGCGTTTCCTCAACCTGTCGGGCAACAAGCTCCGCGAGCTACCGGACAGGCTGGGCGACTGCGCCATCCTCGAGGAGCTGCACCTGGCCGACAACCGCATCGAGGTACTGCCCGAGACCATAGGCTTCCTGGGCAACCTGCGCGTGCTCAACCTGTCGCGCAACAAGCTCAAGAAACTGCCTGAGTGCCTCTTCGGCATGGACCGGCTCGACCAGCTCAACCTCAAGGGCAACAAGCTGCCCCGCGAGGAGGTTGAGCGGCTGCGGGCGGCGCTGCCGAGAACGGAAGTGGTGTTTTGAGGAAAAAAAAATCCCCGC
>JBGAWE010000351.1:0-3320 GCA_044227705.1 Saprospiraceae bacterium | reverse complement strand
GCACAGCTCCCGGGACGGAGTAGCCGCCCGTCGAGTTGGTCGCCGCGCCGCCGCCTGTGTAGCTCACTGTGAGCGCCGCGCCCGCCGGGTTGAAGGCGTTAACGACCACTTCCGCGAGGCCGTCTTCGTTGTAAGTGGCCGAGTTTTCCTTAATGCCGTTGGCGTTGTAGTCGGAAAAAATGACCCCCGAAACCTGCGCCGCCGAACGGAAGGTGTTGACAAGGGCGATAATGAAGAAAAGTGCGCGAGCGGTTCGCGGCAGGTGGTTTTTGTAAGCAGACATCATAGGAAATTTACAAAAGCAAGGTCCGTAGGTAGCGGCTGGGTGGCCGAGCCGCCCTTTTACACCAAAAACCATACCGAATACGGCGCAATCCTTGGCTCAGAAAAACCTCCATATGTATGGCTCAAATGGCCACATGCACCACCATGACGGCCACGCAAGCCAAGTCGTGGGAAACCCGTCAAAACCGCTGAAAAAACTTAAAAAAGCAAGCTGAACTCCGCCCCTTGCCCCGCCACAGAGCGTACCGCGAGATCACCGCCGTGCTGCTGCATGATCTGCCGGCTGATGCTCAAGCCGATGCCCGTCCCGTCCTTTTTGGTGGTGAAAAATGGGATGAAAATCTCTTCCAAAAGCTCCGCCTCAATGCCGATACCGGTGTCGGAAACGGTGACGAAGGGCCTGTTTTTCGGCCCCTGCCCAACGGCGATGGTCACCTTTCGCTCGACCCCGGTCGGCGACTCGTCAAAAGATTGGCGGGCGTTCTTCAACAAGTTGAGCAGCACCATTTCGATCTGGCCCGCGTCTGCCAGCACTTTCAAGCCACCCGCTACCGCCGTTTTTTCAATCGATATCCCGCTTGCTCGGAACTCCGCCGAGGCAAGTTGACATGCTCTGTGAACCAATTTTTCGACCTCGATTTCCTCCATTTTCGCTTTCGGCAAGGAAGTGAAAGATCGATATCAAGTTGACAAACGGTGTGGACCAATTTTTCGACCTCGATTTCCTCCATTTTCGGTTTCGGCAAGGAGGTGAAAGATCGATATGCGTCAACAAAGGCGACCAGTCCCCGGCTGCGCGCGGCGACAAGATCGAGTGCTTCCCTCAGGTCGGCGAGGGCGCGTAATTCATTTGTTGAAAAATCGCTGGCGACCATCTCCCGTGCCGTCTCGACGACGGAGACAATGGGGGTGACAGAGTTCATGATCTCATGGCGAAGCACCCGAGTGAGGTCGCGCCACGCGGCCAGTTCCTTCTGCTGCAGCTCTGGGTGGATATTCTGCAACGTCAGCAGCCGAACTTGTCGTCCCTGCAAGTCAAGCCGGTGTCCTTGTACCGCGATTTGCCGCCCAGCCTCGGGGTGGTAGAGCAGCTTTTCCTTTTTTTTCAGGTTGGAGACGAACTCGCGCAGCGGCCGGTGTTCCGGCGGAAGCTCGCCAAGGTGGCGCAGCCGATATGTTCCCAAAAGCTGAAAGGCGGCGGAATTTGAATGGAGCAGACTGTCGCGCCCGTCGAAGACCAGCACGCCCGTCGCTAGGTTTTGGACGAGCGCGTTGAGGAAGACGAGGTTCGCTTCCTTCTCCGCCCGCGTTTGCCGGAAGGCGCCGAGCACCTCGTTGAACTCCGAGTTGAGGGCCTCAAAATCTTCGCCTTTCCCCGTTGCGGGCGAAAAGCGGATTGCGAAATCCGAAAAGCGGACGCTCTCCAAGAACCTCGTCAGACGCCGGTTCGTGTCGTGCACGAGCCGCCACAGGCTTCCCGCGGCAGCCACCGCAGCCACCGCTAACAAACCAGCCAGAAGGTGCTGTTTTTGAACGAAAAAGCAATGGTATGAAGCCAAAGCAGCCAAAATCAGCAATCCAATCCGCCAACCGGCCGACCACGAGAAGGTGCGCGTGAAGCTCGGTTTTATCAAACTGCGCATGTGATTCAGGATTGGTGCTTTTCGAGTCGCCGGTAGAGCGCGGCGCGGCTCAAGCCCAGCTCGCGCGCGGCTTCGGTGATGTTGCCGTGGTGCTTTTCGAGTGCCTTTCTGATAAGGCCTTTTTCCGCATCGCCAATGTTCATCGACAGCCCGGCGACTGCGCCTTCGTGGCTTTGAAAAAAGAAATCGGACGGCAAGAGCCGTTCGCCGCTCGCCATGATGACCGCACGCTCGACGGCATGCTGCAGCTCGCGCACATTGCCCGGCCAAGAATACCTCGCCAGTTCTTTGAGGCAGGCCGAGGAGATGCCGTTGATTTTGCGGCCGTACTTTTTCGAGAAGACGGCGAGGAAATGCTTGGCCAGCGGCTCGATGTCGTCCGAACGTTCGCGCAGGGCGGGCAGCGCGATTTCGATGGTGTTTATCCGATATAGGAGGTCCTGCCGGAAGGCCCGATTCTTCACCGCCTCGCCGAGGGGTAGGTTCGTCGCGGCGACCACCCGAACGTCGATTGGGACCGTCCGGTTAGAGCCAACGCGGGTGACGACCCGGTTTTGCAAAGCGGTCAAAAGTTTGGCCTGCGCCGGGAGCGAGAGGTTGCCGATTTCGTCAAGGAAGATGGTGCCCCCGCTCGCCGCCTCGAACCGACCGGCTCGGTCGTCGCGGGCGTCGGTGAAGGCCCCTTTGATATGGCCGAAAAGCTCGCTTTCCAGAAGCTGTTCGGGCAGCCCTCCGAGGTCGATTCGGGCGAACGGCCGCTCGCAACGCATTGATTTTGAGTGGATTAGCTCGGCAATGAGGTCTTTGCCAGTGCCATTTTCACCTGTCAAAAGGACGTTTGCCTCTGTCGGCGCGACCTTTTCGACCGTCTCCAAAACCGAGCGCATGGCCGCGCTCTTGCCGATAATTTTCGGGGAATTGGGACCTGCGATAGGGTAGGGCGGCCGATTTTCTTTCTCCCAGAGAAAAGCCTCGCCTGTCTGTTTTTTCAGCTCGAATGCTGCCCGGATCGTGGCCAAAAGCCGTTCGTTGTCCCAAGGTTTCAGCACGAAATCGGTCGCGCCCGCCTTGATGGCCCGGACGGCCAGCTCCACGTCGCCGAAGGCAGTGATGAGCACGACCGCCACCGACGGGTCGAGCTGACGGACGCGGGCGAGCCAGTCGAGGCCCTCCTGACCGGTGTGCTTCGGGCGGTGAAAGTTCATGTCGAGGAGGACGAGGTCGAACTTTTGCCGGGAAAGCAGGGCCGGAATTTCGCTAGGCTCGCGGCTCGTCTCGACCTCGGCGAAGTGCCGCTTGAGCAACAGTCTGGCTGCGCTCAACACGCCCTGTTTGTCGTCGACCACGAGGATTCTGGCTGGAGACATTGGTTGTTTTTTGACGGCAGAGACA
>JBGAWE010000350.1:2582-3322 GCA_044227705.1 Saprospiraceae bacterium | reverse complement strand
ACGGAATAGTGGGCACGAGTTACGCTGCGCTAAACTCGCACCAACGAGTCTGGGCCTCGACGGTCGGCATGGCCTTCTCGGCGGTTTCGGCGTGTAGCTCGGCCGTTACCAGCGGTTAATGCTTGTCCCTGGCCCCTCTTATCATTAATTCACTCATTGGTACAATTTCGCCTTTATCCCAATGCCCTCCAGCGTTTTCAATCTCCAACTTCAACAGTCCAAATAATTCGCCTGATGCACTCGGCACAATATTAATTTTGTTTAACGCATCTAGATTGCCTCTTAATTCAAAAATTAAGTTTCTAGCAGCATCAAGGTAAAGATTATAGAAGCAGACGCCAAAAATCCCGTTTTTTACCTTGTAATACGGATACTCCATTATTACTCTATAATTTTGAATTCTCTCTGCTCTGTCTTTTGACTGCAATGCTATCTCATACTTTTTTACATTGCTTAAATATTCATATTTATATTTTATTAAATCAATCAAAGAGTCTTGAATGTAAAGTTTTTGAAAGTTGCTAGTAGTGTCTGTCTCCATAAGGCTTAATTCGTCAATAAGTCTCTGGATATTAATTTGGGTTGCGCATTGAGCATCCGATTTTTTTAAATATGCCAATAATAAAAAAGCGGCAAAAAACATTCGCGCTAAAAGTAGTGGTGGAGTTCTCACGTTTAAATTATTGTAAATTCAATGTGTATATTCTGCCGTTGTTGGCGTCCTCGCCAACAACTCCCGC
>JBGAWE010000350.1:0-2559 GCA_044227705.1 Saprospiraceae bacterium | reverse complement strand
AACAACTCCCGCATTGCAAGTTGTTAGCGAGGACGCCAGCAACGGCTGTCCTTTCCAAAATCAGAAAAATCAACCGCCGACCGGCGGCGTTCCATCCCCGTTTGTTCCGTTGGTGCTGTCGGCGGGAGGCGTTGGTGGGGCGGCCGTTTTCTTTTGCTTATTCACGGTCTTGGTGGTCGGGAAGCCCCAGTCAGTGGCCACAGTGGGTTTGCCGCCCGAAAGGCTGACATTCAAATCCTTGCCGCGCTGCATCGGAGCCTTGAGCTTCTCCTTCCAGATTTGGTCGCGGCGTTCGCGGATTTGGATGGCGCGGCTGTCAAGCTCTTTTGCCTCTTGGTTGAGCAAAGCCCATTCGGCAAAATCCTTGTCGCCAAGTGTGGTGAAATTGTAGTCGAATTGTGCTCGACGAGGAGCTTTCCGCGCCAAAAGAGGTCCATGAAGCCCTTCCCCTTGCCTGCACGGGCGACGCGGCTCTCTTGGCGGGCGTAGTGTCGGCGTTCGAGGTCGAAAATCTTGAAGAAAGCATCCCAGAAGGAGTGCGCCTCACCTTTTTCGTCGGATTCGCTGGCCCATTCGAGGGAGAAAAGGGCGGCACGTTTGCGGGCATGGTCGAGGGCGGCGGAGGTCATGGAGCGCACGCGGGTTGGGTTGTGGGAGCAAATCTAAAGAAAATATGCTTTAAAAAATGCTGTCAACCAAAAATCCGTCGCTCAACGGGCCATTGTCCATTTCTTGACCTCACGGCGGGCGCGGCACTCGTCGGCCCAGCCCTGGATTTTGGTCGTGCCGAGGCCGTCGTAGTTTCTGAAGAAGGTGGCGACGATGGGCAATATGCCGGGGAACTTGCTTTTAAGTTCCTGAAAATCAACGGCTTGCACCGTGCGCAAACTTTCATCGGCGGGCACGGCCAGCACTTTGTGGTCAAGCTCACCGAGGTCGGTCATCTTCAAAAGCGCGATGGGCACGGCCTCCAAAACCGTCCCCGACGGGAGGCTCTCGCAGATGAGCAGCACGTCGAGCGGGTCGCCGTCGCCGCCGCGCGCTTTGTCCATCCGCGTCCCGGCGACGAAACCGTAGTTGACGGGGTACGGGAGGTATTTCACGACGCGCGGGCGGCCGTCGCGGATGTCGATTTTGATTTCGCCGGTCTGTTTGTCGGTCTCGAACTTCTTGTTGGTCCCGGCCGGGATTTCGACGACGGCGCGGAGGTTTCTGTTCGGGAAAAATGGTGAGAGCAGCAGGGGATTCTGATTCATCATGTTGATTTTCAATGTTTTTCAGTTGGCCAATTTGACTTTCGAGTTCTCCGAAAGGAACGGCGAGCCGATGCCGACGACCTCGCTCACGCCCTCCAACCCGCTGGCGATGACGGCGCGGTCTTTTTCCAAAAATGCCACGCGCACGGGCCGCTTTTCCACCGACTGTCCGTCCTTTTTCAAGAGGAAGACGAAGGCTTCCTTCCCGTTCCCTTCGACGATGGCCTCAACGGGGACGACGGGGTAGCTCCTCCCCTGCCCCACCGAGATTTCGGCTTGCCCGAACAGCCCCGGCGCGAACCGCCGCCCGCTCGGCGCCACGCGCACTTCAACGGGATAAAGCCCGTTCGAAGGGTCAGCGGCAGGCGGCAGGTCGGTGATTTTGCCCGAGAAAACCACGTCGGGAAAGGCATCGAGTTTGACACGGGCTGCCATGCCCGGCCGCAGCCGCGCCCAATCGCGGTCGCTGACGCTGGTTTTCAGCACCCAATCGCTCGGACCTTCCTCGAAGAGAACGAAAATCGGCATCCCGGGCGCGGCCATCTCCCCCGCGTTCATCAGCTTTTTAATGACACGACCAGGGCGCGTGGCGCGGATTTCGCCGTATTTCTGGTTGAAAGTGGCGATATTGAGGTTCTCGCGGGCCACGTCGCGGGCGGTCGTCGCATTTTGGAGAAGTTCGAGCGTCGCGGCCGAGTCGCGGCGCAGGCCCTCAACGCGGGCGAGGTCGCGCTCAGCCTTTTCGACCGCGCGTTGCGCTTGGCCGACCTGCGCGTTTATCTCCGTCAAATCGAGCGCGGCGAGGAGCTGGCCGGGCTTCACCTGGTCGCCTTCGTCCACCAAAACGGAGCTGATGACGCCGGGGATTTTGAACGCCAACCGCTGTTCGCTGGCCGAGGTGAGAAAGCCCGATCCGGTGACGGGCAGGCTCATCACACGCTGCTCGACGGCGACGGTTTTGATGGGAATGACCTCGTCGGTCTCTGGGTCCGGCAGTTTTGGCGCGGCGTTTTTCCCGCAACCGCCCAGAAACAAAAGGGACAAAGCATAAAATTTTAGTTCGCTCTTCATTTTTCTCTTGAAATTATTGGGTCAAAGTCCGGCCGCTTGTCGCAGGTCGTTCTCTTTTAGTAGAACATCAAATCGGGCGAGCAAAAGCTGCTCCCTCGCCGTCGAGAGCCGCGTCTGCGCGTCGAGCATCTCGATGGGGAGGGCCTGTTGCTGCCGGTATTTGGCGCGGACTATTTTGAAAATCTCCTCGGCGGCGGCCTCTCTTTTTTGTGCGGAGATGGTTGCTTGATAG
>JBGAWE010000349.1:0-3322 GCA_044227705.1 Saprospiraceae bacterium | reverse complement strand
AGTTCTTCGCCGTCAGCCGCGCCTTGATTTTCAGTTTTGGAAAGATCCCCCAGACGGCTGCCGGGATGCTGAACGAAGCACCGGTTCCGCTGGGTGCGGCGGTGAAATCCTGCCCGCCGTCCGTGCTGACGAGCCATTGGTATTCAACCGGCGAGTCGCCGCCCGAGCGGGCCTCGACGGTGAAAACAGCTTCTTTCACGCCGGGGCAAACCGTCTGGTCGGTCGGCTGGCGGGTGACGACGATGCCCGTGTTTTGGGCGGAAAGCGTCGTGTTTTTCAATAAAAGGATGGTGAAAACGGCCAAGCCGGCCGAGCGGCGGAGGAGGTTGTGCATGGAATCGGTCGAATAAAATTGGTGGCAGGGGGGCGGTTCGAGGAGGCAAATTTGCGGCCAAACCGCCAAACACCCGCTATTTTTCAACCATGCGACCATCCGCAGGCCGATTGCGGCGCCAGCAACCCTGGAACCTTTTTTTAATTGATACTTGACAATTCCTCCAAAAAAATCGTCAATCAACAATCGTCAATCGTAAATAAAAAAAGCCCCCCTCCGACCGAAGTGGAGAAGGGCCATCCCAAAAACCGATTACTTCTTTATCCAAAAGCTGCCGGGGTTGGGAGCGCCGGCAGCGGCGTCGAAAAATGAAAATCGCGCCGTGTTTCAGGCGCGATTGATTCTTTGGAGTCGGGCCAGAGGGATTATCGAAAAATTGTGTTCATGAGATTACAGACCGCTGAAACAGTCTCTGTTTTTTCTCTGCCCCGTCTCCTGATTGAGTCTTGACAAAAGTAGAGCCAAGCACCTCGGCGGCCCGTACCGCCCTGCGGGTAATCTTGGGATGCCCGGACGACCAATGTTTAACGGGCGCAGCCGGGGGGGCTTACGGGCCTCGGAAAATGTTGAATGGAGGAAAAAAGGGCGGCGTGGCGGGCGGCATTTTTGACGGATGGGGGAAAACGAGATTTGAGGCAGCGGCCAATCAGCGGCCGAAAAGCAGCCGCTCGCCCATCTTCTCCTCAAAAAACCGCCCCTCCCGAAACGCAAGGTGCCCGCTGACAATCGTCGCCTCGACCCGCCCGCGAAACCTTCGCCCGGCCAGCGGCGACCAGCCGCACTTGTACAGGATGTTCTCGGGCGCGACCGTCCATTTTTTGTCCAAATCGACGACGGCGAGGTCGGCCCAAAAGCCCTCGTCGAGGAAGCCGCGCTCACTGATTTTGAAACAGACGGCAGGCGCGTGGCACATCTTCTCCACGATTTTTTCGAGTGAAATCAGGCCGCGATGGTGGAAGTCGAGCATCATTGGCAGCGCGTGCTGCACGAGCGGCAGGCCCGCCGGGGCCGAGGCGTAGGGCTGCGATTTCTCCTCCAAAGTATGCGGCGCGTGGTCGGTGGCGATGATGTCGAGCCGGTCGTCGAGCAGCGCGGGCAGCAGGGCCGACTGGTTGCGCGGCGACTTGATGGCGGGGTTGCACTTTATCAGATTGCCCAGCCGGGCATAGCTGCGCGAGTTAAAAAAGAGGTGGTGGACGCAAACCTCGGCCGTGATTAGCTTCTCGGCCAGCGGCGTTTTGTTGTCGAAAAGGGAAAGCTCGTCGGCCGTCGAGATGTGGAGGATGTGGAGGCGTGTGCCGTGCTTTTTGGCGAGGCCGACGGCCAGCGAGCTGGATTTCAAACAGGCCTCGACCGAGCGGATGCGCGGGTGGTCGGCGGCGGTCAGCTTTTCCCCATATTTTTCAGAAAAAAGGGCGGCGTTGGCCCTGACCGTCGCCTCGTCCTCGCAGTGCGTGGCGATGAGCATCGGGCAGCGCGAGAAGAGGTTGTCGAGCGTCGAGGGGTCGTCGACAAGCATGTTTCCAGTTGACGAACCCATGAAGGCCTTGATCCCGCAGACGGTGCGCGGGTCGGTTTTCAAAACCTCGTCGAGGTTGTCGTTCGTCGCGCCGAAGAAGAAGCTGTGGTTGGCCAGCGACGTGCGGGCGGCGATGCCAAACTTTTCCGCAAGCCGCTCCTGCGTGGTGGTGGTCGGGTTGGTGTTCGGCATCTCCATGAACGAGGTCGTGCCTCCCGCGACGGCTGCCCGGCTCTCGGTGAAAATGTCGGCCTTGTGGGTCAGCCCCGGCTCCCGGAAATGAACTTGGTCGTCGATGATTCCGGGGATGGCGAGCTTGCCCGCGAGGTCGATTTCGATGTCGGCCCGCCGGTCGATTTGCCCGGCGATTTGCTCGAAGCGGCCGTTTCGGATGAAGATGTCCGTCTCGAAGATTCGGCCCCGGTTGACGGCGCGGGCGTTGCGGAGGAGGATGGATTTCATGCTTTTGCCGGTTCTTTTTTGGCTTGTTCCCAGAGCGCGTCCATCTCGTCGAGCGACATCTCGGCCAGTGGCCGAGGCGCGTTCTTTTCGATGAACTCGAACCTTGTTTTGAATTTCAAGTTGACCCTTTCGAGCGCGGTCTCCGGGTCGATGCCGATGAAGCGGCCGTAGTTGACCATCGAGAAAAGCACGTCGCCGAACTCCTCCTCCCTTTTTTCCATCGAAAAACCCTCGTCGACGGCCTCGCGCAGCTCGCCCAGTTCCTCCTCCACTTTTTGCCAGCACTGCTCGGCGGTCTCCCACTCGAAGCCGACCTGCTTGGTCTTCTCCTGCAGCCGCCAAGCCTTTACGAGCGCGGGCAGCCCGGACGGCACGCCGGAGAGGATGCCCTTCTTGCCTTCTTTTAGTTTGAGCTGTTCCCAGTTCCGCTTGACCTCCTCCTCGTCGGCCACTTTGACGTCGCCGTAGATGTGCGGGTGGCGGGCGACGAGCTTGTCGCAGACCCCGTTGAGCGCGTCGGCGATGTCAAAATCACCCGTTTCGGAGCCGATTTTGGCGTAGAAGACCATGTGCAGCATCAGGTCGCCAATCTCCTCGCGGATTCCTTTCACATCTTTTTGGAGGATGGCGTCGCACAGCTCGTAGGTTTCCTCGATGGTCAGGTTTCGCAGCGACTCGAAGGTCTGCTTGCGGTCCCAGGGGCATTGTTCGCGCAGCTCGTCCATGATGGTGAGGAGGCGGGCGAAGGCGTCGAGTTTTTCTTTCATGGGGCAAATTTGAGCGATGGGGCCGCTCAAATTTGCCCCATGCACATCCTTTTCATCCCAGCTTGGTGGCCGACGCGGCACGACCCGACGGCGGGCGTGTTCATCCAAAAACAGGCGCAGGCCGTCGCGGGCCTCGGCCACCGGGTGGGTGTTGTGTTTTTTCAAAACCTGCTTTTCGACCGGCCGTTCTCGGCGTCGCTGCCGGCGACGGTCGCGGAGGTCGTTGGCGACGATGGCGTC
>JBGAWE010000026.1:0-28561 GCA_044227705.1 Saprospiraceae bacterium | reverse complement strand
CTCCGGCACGGCCCCGCCCGCCTCGAAGAGGTAGAAGTGCTCGACCGTCGACAAGGCCCGTTCGAGGATGTCGCGGCCGAAAAACTGGCTCGGACTCGCCGCGCCCGTGCCACCCGGCGGCCGCACGTTGACGACCTCGACGCTCGCTCCCAATTCCTCGCACAGCTCGACGAGCGGCGCGACGAGGTGCGCGCTCTCGACGAAGTTGTCGTCGCAGGCGAGCAACGTTTTTTTGATTTTTGAGAAGGCCGCGCCCTCCGGCACGACCAGCAAAGGCACCTTCCCCCGCCGCATGAGCGGAGCCAGGAATTCGCCGAACAAGGCCCCGACGACCGGCCCCGAATGCCGCGAGGCGGCCACGACGAGGCTCGCGCCGGTCTCCTCGAACAGCTCCTCCACGTCGCCGACGGCCGACCAGCCGCGCGAGGCGATGTCGACGGGGATGGCCCATTTTTCCAAAAGCTCCTTTTGCAGCGACTTGAGCGCGGCCTCCGAGATGGCCGAGTAGTCGTCGACGTAGACCGGCACCATGCCCGGCATGTCGGAGGCCGAAATGGGGATGGCGTAGTGGTTGAACAGCATCAGCCCCGAGCCGGTGGCCTCGGCGAGCGCGGCGGCGTAATCGACGGCGTTGCGGGCGTTGGGGGTGAAGTCGGTGGCGGCGATGATCGTCTTCATGTCCGTTGATTTTTGGCCTGTGGCCGTGAGATTTTTCGTCAAAGGTTGACCGACCGGCCGTTGCCGGGGATGACATCGAACAGCCCGCCGGTTGATGAAAATCAGCGGCCGGGGCCAGTCGCCGGGCCGAACTTGTCCGAAAAAACAGCCTTTTTTATGGAAAAGAAAAAAGAAGCCCCTGCGCCCCCGGCCCCCGTGCCGCACCGCCCGAAGCCCGTTCGGTTGGAACCGCCCGCCGACCCCGAGGCTCCGTTCGACGGCCCCGAGTTCGGCCCGGGTGCCGAGCCGGAAATCGACCCGAACGAGCTGCGGCCGCCCGAGCACCCGGCCTTTCCGAGCTGGGCGTGAGGTGTTTTCACCGGCCCTGGCTCACTCGCCCAACCGTTGCTGCGCGATGAGGTGTCGCCGGGCGTTGTCTGTGCGTCCTTGAAAAAAGGGAGTATTCGCCCCCTTTGAAAGCAGGGTTGTGCAGCTCCTCTCAGGCCTCGATGAAGTGGCGCACCGCGCTGTCGCGCAGCCACGACTTGAAGAGGTTCTTCGCATCGGTGAGCCGGTCGGCAGCCCGGCTTGGCCCGACGTAGTTTTCCCAAAAATTGACGGCATGAAACCAGGTGCTTCGCCCCTCGCCGACACGGCCCCTTTCTGGCAAAACCCGCCCGAAGAGGTGCTGCTCCGTATCGCCTCGACAGCCGACGGCCTCTCCGAAAAAGAGGCAGCCCGCCGCCTCCAAGCCCTCCGAAAAATCGAGCGGCACCGCCCGGAGTGGGTCGCCACGTTGCTGCTTTTCGGGCGGCAGTTCACCTCGCCGCTCGTGCTGCTGCTGGTCTTCGCGGCGGCCATGTCGGCGGCGATGGGCGACTGGGGCGACTCGGCCATCATCTTCGGCATCCTTTTCATGACGGGCATCGTCGGCTTCTGGCAGGAGTACCGGGCGGGCCGCGCCGTCGAAAAGCTGCGGGCGATGATGCACGTCCACTGCTCCGTCCTGCGCGACGGCCGAGCGGTGAAGGTGCCGAAAGAGACGGTCGTCCCCGGCGACGTCGCGCTCCTCTCGGCGGGAAACATGGTGCCGGGCGACTGCCTCCTCCTCGCCGCCAGCGACCTCCACGCCAACGAGGCCGCGCTGACCGGCGAGTCCTTTCCCGTTGAAAAAGTGCCCGGCCTCTCGCCCGCCGCCGCGCCGATTTCGGGCCGGAAAAACGCCCTGTTCGAGGGCTCTAGCATCGTGAGCGGGACTTGTCGCGCGCTCGTCGTCCGCGTCGGCGAGGCCACCGAGTTCGGCGAAATCGTCGCACGGATGGGCCAGTCGGCACCGGAGACGGCCTTCCAGTCGGGCATCCGGCGGTTCGGCTACCTGCTCATTCGGATGACGTTTTTGCTGTCGGTCGGCATCCTCATCGCCAATCTTTTCGCGGGGAAGCCGGTCGCGTCGAGCGTCTTGTTTTCCATCGCGCTGGCGGTCGGCCTCGCGCCCGAGCTTTTGCCCGCCATCATGATGACGACGCTTTCGGCCGGGGCCGTCCGCATGGCGCGGGAAAAGGTCATCGTCAAAAAGCTCGACGCCATCCAGAACCTCGGGGCCGTCAACGTCCTCTGTTCCGACAAGACCGGAACCATCACGACTGGCCGCGCGACCGTCGCCGCGACCGTCGGGCCGGACGGGCGGCCGAGCGAGCGGGTGCGGCTCTTCGTCTGGCTCAACGCCTTTTTCGAGACCGGCTTTGAAAACCCGCTCGACGAGGCCGTCCGCGCCATGCCCGGCATGGAGGCCGGTGTCTTTTCAAAAAAGGACGAGCTGCCGTATGACTTTTTGCGGAAAAGGCTCTCCATCGTCGTGACCGACGGGCGGCAAGACTTGATGATAACGAAAGGAGCTGTCGCCGAAACCCTCGCCGCCTGCGATCGGGTGGAGCTTTCCGACGGCCGAATAGAGCCGATTGAACAGCAAAAAGCCGCGATTCTGACCGAATTCGAGCGGCACAGCGAACAGGGCCTCCGCGCCATCGCCGTCGCCTGGAAGGACACAACCGGCGCGGTCGGCCTCTCCGAGAAAGACGAATCGGGCATGGTCTTCCTCGGCTTCACCCTCCTCGGCGACCCGCCGCGAGAGGGCATCTCGGCCGTCTTCCAGAGCCTCGCCGGGCTGGGGATTTCTCTGAAAATAATCTCGGGCGACAACCGCCTCGCCGCCGCCCACCTCGCCCGGACGGTCGGCCTCGACCCGGCTGGGATGCTCACCGGCTCGGAAATCGACGCGCTCGACGAAGGCTCGCTCGGCATCCGGGCGCGGGCGGCCTGTCTGTTTGCCGAGGTCGCGCCGCACCAAAAAGAACGGCTCATCCGCTCGCTTCGCGCGGGCGGCGACGTGGTGGGCTTCCTCGGCGACGGCATCAACGACGCGCCCGCCCTCAAGGCAGCCGACGTGGGCATCTCGGTCGACTCGGCCGTCGACGTGGCGAAGGAGGCGGCCGACATCGTTTTGATGGAAAAAGACCTCGAAGTGCTGCAGCGCGGCATCGTCGACGGGCGGCGCACCTACCTGAACTCGCTGAAATACATCTTCATCACGACGAGCGCCAACTTCGGCAACATGTTCAGCCTTGCCGGCATCTCGCTCTTCCTGCCATGGCTGCCGCTGCTGCCCGCGCAAATCCTGCTGCTCAACTTCCTGTCCGACATCCCCGCGCTGACCATCGCCTCCGACAACGTCGACCCCGAGCAGCTCGCGCGGCCCAAAAAGTGGGACATCGGCCTCATCCGCCGCTTCATGGTCGTGTTCGGCATCCCAAGCTCGCTGTTCGATTACCTGACGTTCGGTTGCCTGCTATTTCTATTTCATGCGGGGGAAAAAACCTTCCAGACCGGGTGGTTCGTCGAGTCGGCCTTGACGGAAATCATCGTCCTCCTCGTCATCCGCACCGTCCGCCCGGCACTGGCCAGCCGCCCGTCGCGCTGGCTGGCGCTGTCGAGCGCGGCGACGGTGGCGGTCGTGCTGGCCCTGCCGTTTTCGCCGCTGGCGGAAAAGGTCGGCCTCGTGCGGCTGCCGTGGCACTTGCTCGGCTTCATGGTCGGCATCGCCGTGCTCTACGGGCTGCTGGTCGAGGCGACGAAGCGGCGGTTTTTCCGGCGGGCCAATTTTTGAAAAAAGAGGGTGGGGGAGCGGCTCACCGCTATTTCAGGTCGATGTCCGGCCCCTCGTCGGGGAAATACGGTTCGGGCATGCACTGGAAAAAGCCCGGCACCCGCTCGCAGACCCGGAAACCGGCCACTTGGCACGAGCCGTTCGGCCCGCACGCGAGCCGCCACGAGCGCATCTGGCCCTCGTAGCTCGTCAGGTTGACGTGGTAGATTTCATCAAAAACAGGCACGGCGCGGCTGCCGCCGAACAGGAAGAACCACTTTCCCGCCGTCATCAGCCGCCCGTCGAAGACCGCGAGGCGCGGGTCGTGGATGGTCGTGAAAAGCGAGTCGGCCCGCCGCCCGGCGAGCAGCTCGGAGACGGCCCGCTCGAGCGGGAAGGAGGTCAGGCTGCCCATCGTGGAGAAGCCGTCGAGGTCGCCGTCAAAGCCGTAGCCGCCCGAGACCCAGGCCACCCCTTTTTCGTCGGTCGCGGCGCACAGGCCGACGGCCGAGAGGTGCTGCGCGGCCGCCGCCGGGAGGTTGAAAAGAGGGATTGCCCAAACGCGGCGGCCGCGCCGCTCGACGGCGAGGATGTGCTGGTTGAAGTCGCAGGCCTCGATTTCGGGGTCCTTGTTGCAGAAGCGGCCGCCGATGACCACCTCATAATTTGGCCCGAACAGGAACGCTTCGCCCTCGATGTAGAGGCTGTCCATCGGCGGCAACTGGAAAACGGGGTCGACGTCCTGCGCCGCGAGGTTTTTCCCGAAAAATAGGGCGGCGAGGAGGAGGCCGACGGCGGCGGAGCTTTTCATAACGAGCAGGTTTTGTTGAAAAATCAGCCCAAAAGTCCCGGCCCGCCTCCCGCCGAGAGGTGTGCAAAGTCGCCGCCGGGGCTGATTTTGGTCAACCGTCCGCTGCGCCGCCGCCCGGATTTTTGCCCAAATTCTTTCTGAAAAAACAGTCTTGACATGAAAAGACCGGCCGCTCTCCGCTGGGCAACCATGCTTTTGGCCGCCTCCCTCCTCGCCTCGTGCTCGCCGTGGCGGCGCGTCTACTCGGAGGAGGAGCCGGGCGTCAACCTCTACCGCTACCACACCTACAACTGGCTCGAAACGCCCGACAAAGGCCCCGGCAACGCTGGCCCCGACTGGTTGTCCATCTCCACCCAGTCGAAAATCCGGGCGGCGATCGAGGGGCAGATGGGCCGCTTCGGCTTCCAGATCTGCACCGACCGGCCCGACCTCGTGCTGCACTACCACGTGGCGGTGAAAAACGAGACCTTTTACGTCCACGACAACGGCTGCGACCCCCGGCAACCGGGCGACTTCCGGCCGTGCAACCGCGTCCGGCCCGTTCAATATCAAGAAGGGACGCTCATCGTCGACTTCATCGACACCCGCGACGGCAACCAGGTCTGGCGCGGCGCGGTCGTCGGTGCGCTCGAAGAACTGCGCCCCGACGAGGTCGACGCGAAAATCAAGGCCGCTGTGGCCGCCATCTTCAAGAAATTCCCGGAGCGGCCGCTGCGGGTGGCGATGCTTTGACCACCCGGCTCGTCATCGTCTTCGGCCTGCCGGGCAGCGGAAAAACAACGTTCGCCCGTGCCTTTTCGGGGAAAACCGGCCTTCTCCACCTCAACAGTGACCGCCTCCGCCGTGAGCTGGGCCTGATGGGCCGATACCGCCCGGAGGACAAGCAGCGGGTCTACGACGCCCTTTTCGAGCGGGCGGAACAGGCCCTCGCCGCCGGCCAGGGCGTGATTGTCGATGGCACTTTTTTCACCGAGGCGCTGCGCGAGCCGTTTCGCCTGTTGGCCGAGCGGTGCGCGGTGCCAATTCGCTGGGTGGAGGTGCGGGCCTCGGAGGCCACCGTCCGCGAGCGGATGCACACGCCGAGGGCCGACAGCGAGGCTGATTTCGAGGTCTATCAAAAAATAAAGGCCGCCGCCGAGCCGCTCGCCGAGCCGCACCTGATGCTGTGGAGCGACTCGGCCGGGCCGGAGGAGATGGTCAAGTCCGCCGTCGAATTTTGCCAAAAATGACAACCGAGCAGGTCAAATCCATCATCGATGCGGGCCGCTTCCCGGGCCGCACGGCCCCGGCCGAGCTTGTGGAGACGCACATCTCGTGGGTCGTCCTCTCGCCGGATTTTGCGTTCAAAATCAAAAAGCCCGTCCGTTTTCCCTTCCTCGACTTCTCGAAGGAAGGGATGCGCCGGTTTTTCTGCGAAAAAGAAGTGCGCCTCAACCGCCGCCTCGCCCCGTCGATGTACCTCGGCACACTGCCCATTTCGACCGCGCCGGGCGGCGAGCTGACCATCGGCGGCGGCGTGGAGCAGGGGGCGGCCGTCGTCGACCACGCCGTCTGGATGCGGCGCATGGACGAGTCGCGGCAGATGGACAGGCTCCTCCGCCTCGGCGCTGTCTCGGCCGACGACATGGGACGGCTGGCCGGGCGGCTGGCCGATTTCCACCGCACGGCCATCATCGAAGAGGGCGAAATCGACTACCAGCCCGAGGCAAACCGGGCCGATTTCGACGACCTTTTTTCCCTCGAAAAAGAATGCGCGACAGCCTTTGGGCCGGGCGCGGCGGCCGAGCTGGCCAAGTGGCGCGAGCAGGCCCACCGCTTCCTCCACGCGCACGGCAGGCGTCTGCGCGATCGGGCCGAGGGCGGCTTTTGGGTCGACGGCCACGGCGACCTCCACGCCCGCAACATCTTTTTGACCGAGGACGAAGGCCCCGTCGTCTTCGACTGCATCGAGTTCAGCGACCACCTGCGGCGGCTCGACGTGCTGGCCGACCTCGCCTTCCTCTGCATGGACCTCGACGCGGCGGGGCATCCCGAACTGGAGAGGGCGTTCCTCCGCGCCTACCTCGCCGAGTGGCGCGTCATGGAGGACCGGGAGGACGAGCGGATTTTCCTCTATTTCAAAGCCTATCGGGCAAATGTCCGGCTCAAAGTCGCGCTCATCGAGCACGCGCAGCACCCATCGGAAAGACTGGAAGACGCGGCGCGGACGTACTGGCGGCTCGTCGGCAGGCACCTCGCGGAGGCGCAGCCGGGTTGACGCACGGCCGTTCAGCGGTATTGTTTCGAGTAGATTTTCGAGAAAAGCAGCAGCAGCTCAATCAAAATCGGCCCGAAGACGAAGCCGACGAAGCCGAACAATTTCAGCCCGAGGATGACCCCGAAAAGGGTGACGAGCGGATGGGCCTGCCCGATTTTTTTCAAAATCCACATCCGCGCGAGGTTGTCGATGGAGCCGATGACCACGAAGCCGTAGCCCAGCACGAACGCGGCCTGGCCGCCCATCCCTTTTGAAAAAAGCACGGCGGCAAGCGGCACATAGGCCAGCATCACCCCGAAAATGGGCACCATCCCGGCCAGCCCGGTGAGCAAGGCCCAAAACCACGCGTCGCCCACGCCCGCCAGCGAGTAGCCGAGCAGCGCCGCCGCTCCCTGCACCAGCCCCATGAGCGGTATGCCGACGGCGTTCGACCAGACGAGGCCCTCGACCTGCTCCTGCACGGGGCCGACGTCGCCCTCGTCGAGCGGCAGCCAGTCGAACGCCCAGCGGCCGCCCCCCTTTTCCACGAGCATGAACCAGAGGAGGAAGAAGGCCACCAGAACCAGCGCCAGCCCGAAGAGCGTGGCGTTGAGCAGGCCGCTGGCCTCGCGCAGGCCCCATTCGGAGAGCGTCTGCAACCGCTCGGGCGTGTTGAGCTGGAAGCCGAGCCGGGTTTCCAGCCCGGCGACGGCGGCCTGAACCGAGTCGAGCGCGGCCTGCGGGTCTTTCAGCGCGGCCGTGAGGCGTTCGTTGAGCAGCCGCGCCACGCCGACGGCCGGGAGCAAAACGGCCAACAGCGCCGCCACGACCAGCGCGGAGGCCGCCACGCGCCGCCGCCAGCCGAACCGCTCGCAGAGCCGGGCCATCGGTTTTTTCAACAAAACAAAGAGAATGTAGGCTCCCAGCACGGCGGGCAGGAACTCGCGCAGGTGCCAAAAAGCGACGCCCCCCAGCGCGACGACGATGAGCAACAGGAGGGCTTGCCTGATTTGCGGGCTTTGTGGCATGGGCGGTCAGACTTCCTCGGCAATGGCGTCTTCCACCTCGGCCTCGGCGGCCTTTTCGCGCTGGGCGAGGTGGTCTTCGAGGTCGGCGAGCCAGCGGTCGAGCTGGTCGGCGGCGGTGTTCTTGAGGCGGTCGAGCCAAGTGCGTCCAGCCTCTGTGTAAAAAAGAAAATAGGCGGCCCCGGCCAAGAGCGCGGCGGCGAGGAGGACTTGTGCAGCGGTTCGCTTTTGCATGGCGGTCAGGTTTTGCCCGGGTCGGGCGGCTGGGCAGCCGCTTTTTCCCTGTCTTTCAAAAAGCCGCGCAACGCGCCGACACCCCGGCGAAGCTGGCCAAGGGCGCGGGCCTTGAAGGGCCGCTCGGGCGGTTCTTCGGTCGGGGGCGGCTGGTTTTCGTGGCTTTCCGGCTTTTCGGACGGGGCGGCTTTTTGGGCGGTTTGGGCCTTTTCTCCAGTCTTTTTGGAAAAAAAGCCGACGGCGACCGGCGCGACCGTCTTCACCAAAAAGGCCAGCCGGGGGTCTTTCAACAGCAGGTCGGCGAGGAAGGCGACGGGACCGGTCAGCTTGTCCGCGCCGGCTGTTCCCTCTTTTTTGGAATTGAAAAGGCCGGAGACCGCGCGGCGCAGCAACGCCCCCGGCTCCAGGCCGTCGCGGGCGTCAGAAAAGGATTTTTTCAGGCCCTCGCGCTGCCGCTCGGCTTGCGCGCGCAGCTCGGCCTTTCGGCGCTGGAGTTCGGCGAGGCTATCCATCGGCGGGTTTGTTTTCGTCGGGCGGCGGGGTGCGGCGCAGGGCCTCGCGGGCAATCCGCTCGCGCACCGCCCGCCGCGCGACGTGGTAAACGACCAGCCCGACCGGCACGAAGACCAGCCCGGCCAGCGCAAAACCGCCTGCCCGGCTGCCGGTGAGGTCGCCCAGCCACCAGCCGAGGCCCATACTGAAAAAGAACAGCACCAGCACCCCGAACACGAAAACCACGACCGCCCCCGTGACCGACGCGGCGACCTCGGCCGCCCGCTCGGCCGCCGTGAGCGCGAAAAGCTCCCAGCGCGTCTCGACGTGCTCCTCGATTTGCTCGAAAAGTCGGTGGAAGGGGTCGTTGCTGTCGGTCTGTTCGGCCATGCGGTGCGGGTTGGTCGGGTGCAAACTTGCAAAAAAGCCGCGCCTTCGGGGGTGAGAAACATCAGCTTTCGGGGCGGCATCGGTCAGCGCGGCGGCTTTTTGCGGGGGGCCAATTTTGTCGGAAACCAAAATCGACGACCGCCATGCCGACAGCTTTCATCAAAAACTTCGCTGAAATCTCGATGACCGACCTGCCGCTCGTCGGCGGGAAGAACGCCTCGCTCGGCGAGATGTTCTCGCGCCTCGCCCCGCGCGGCATCCTCGTGCCCGACGGCTTCGCCTTGACGGCGGATGCCTACCGGTTTTTCCTCAAAAAGAACGGCCTCGAAGTGCGCCTCGAAAAACTCCTCTCCGGCCTGGATGCGGCAGGCTTCTCGAACCTCGCCGACGTCGGGCGGCAGGCCCGCGAGATGATCCGGGGCGCGGCCATTCCGCCCGAAATCGAGGACGCGCTGCGCCGGGCCTATCGCGACCTCTGCGAACGAGAAGGAGGTCCAATCACCCTCGCCGTCCGCAGTTCGGCGACGGCGGAGGACTTGCCGACGGCCAGTTTTGCCGGGCAGTTGGAGAGCTTTCTGAACATCGAGGGGGAGGAGGGCTTGCTCAAAACCGTCTCCCGCTCGTTCGCCTCGCTGTTCACCGACCGGGCGATAAAATACCGCGAGGACCAGGGCTTCGGCAACCGCGACGTGGCCGTCTCGGTCGGCGTCCAACGGATGGTGCGCTCGGATTTGGCGGCCTCGGGCGTGGCCTTCACCCTCGATCCGGACACGGGTTTTGAGAAAGTCGTCGTCATCAACAGCATTTATGGCCTCGGCGAAAACATCGTGCAGGGCCGCTCCACGCCCGACGAGTTTTTGCTTTTCAAGCCACATATCGGCTCGGAGTTCGACCCCATTTTTCAAAAAAACATGGGCGGGAAAGAATGGACGATGGTCTACTCCGCCCCCCACAAGACCGGCGAGACGGTCGACAACCAGCCCACGCGCGGCGAGCGGCGCGACCTGTTCTCCCTCTCCGACGACGACGCGCGGAAGCTCGGCGAGTGGTGCGTCGAAATCGAAAAGCACTATCAAAAGCCGATGGACATCGAGTGGGCGAAAGACGGCTTGACGGGCCAGCTCTTCATCGTGCAGGCGCGGCCCGAGACCGTCCACTCGCGCCTCGGGAAGGAGCGGCGGGCGACGCTTCGGACGTATGAAATCACATCAAAAGGGGAGAAGCTCTGCGAGGGAATCGCCCTCGGCGAGCGCATCGCCACCGGCCGCGCCCGAATCCTGCGCTCGCCGCGCGAGGCCAACCTTTTGCAGGAAGGCGAGGTGCTCGTGACCGACATCACCAACCCCGACTGGGACCCCGTGATGAAGCGGGCGGCGGCCATCGTCACGAACAAGGGCGGACGCACGAGCCACGCGGCCATCGTCGCCCGCGAGCTGGGCACGGTGGCCATCGTCGGCGCGCGCAACGCCACCGACCGCATCCACGACGGCGACGAGATCACGGTCTGCTGCGCGGAGGGGAAGACCGGTTTTGTCTACAAAGGCCGGGCGGAGTGGCGCGTCATAGAGAAGGATTTGTCCAGTTTGAAAATGCCGAAGGCGGCACCGATGCTCATCCTCGGCGACCCGTCGCTGGCTTTTCAGCAGAGTTTTCTGCCCAACCGGGGCGTGGGTCTGCTGCGGATGGAGTTCATGATCACGCACCATGTCAAGGTCCACCCGCTCGCGCTGACGCGGTTCGAGCAACTGACGGACGCGCACGCACGCCGCGAAATCGCCCACCTGACGCGGCATTTTCCCGACAAGAAGGACTTCTTCGTGGAGAAGCTGGCGCAGGGCGTGGCGACCATTGCGGCGGCCTTCCACCCGTTCGACGTCATCGTCAGAATGAGCGATTTCAAGAGCAACGAGTACGCCAACCTAATCGGCGGCAGCCAGTTCGAGCCGTCGGAGGAGAACCCGATGATTGGCTTCCGGGGCGCGTCGCGCTACTATTCGCCTTTGTACAAGGACGGCTTCGGCCTCGAATGCCGGGCCATGCGGCGGGTGCGCGAGGAGATGGGTTTCAAGAACGTGAAACTGATGGTGCCCTTCTGCCGCACCGTCGAGGAGGGGAAACTGGTCGTCGAGACGATGCGCGAGTTCGGCCTCGAGCGCGGCCGCGACGGCCTCGAAATCTACATGATGGTCGAGATCCCGAGCAACGTGCTTATGGCCGAGGAGTTCGCCGAGGTCTTCGACGGCTTCTCCATCGGCTCCAACGACCTCACCCAACTGACGCTCGGCCTCGACCGCGACTCGGCCCTCGTCAGTTCTCTTTTCAATGAAAAAAACCCGGCGGTGATGAAGCTCATCGCCACCGCCATCCGCTCCGCCCGCCGGACGGGGACGAAAATCGGCCTCTGCGGACAGGCGCCGAGCGACATGCCGGACTTCGCGCAGTTCCTCGTCAACGAGGGCATCGACAGCATCAGCTTCAACGCCGACGCGCTCGTCCGGGGCATCGAGAACATGGCCGCCGCAGAGGCCGCCGCGCCGGGCGAGCGGGCGGCGGTGGTGGACGATGTCACCTTCTCGCTGCCGCGCGACAAGACCTTCGTGGCCTCGGTGCCGATTGAGGAGGTGGACTGGGAGGAGCTGGAGACGGGTGAGGAGTTCTTAAAGTGACGGCTATGCCGATCCGATTTTTCAAAAATGAATGCAAGCCTCTTATTTTTTGCCATGCTCGCAGCCGCCAAGCTGTCGGCCCAGTACGTCGGTGGCATCTATGCCTACGGCGGCCTCGGCACGTCGTGGCCGTTCGGCGGAGCGGCCTCGCTGACCTTCGTCTCGCCCAGCGGCTGGGGCGGCTCGGCGGCTTTCAATGCACTGTGGCCAAAGGCCAAGAACCTCCCGGCGGACTACAAGGCGGGCACGGGGCTTTTCAGCCCAGTCTACATTTTCAGCGACGGGCCGACCGACGCCATTATCGCCGTGTCGGGCCGGGCGGTGCGCCAGTTCCCGACCCGGACAGGCAGGCTGCGCCTCAACGCGGAAGTTGGCCCGTCGGTGGTCTGGACGGAGGTGCTGGACCGTTTTGTGCCACAGCACGTCCCGCCCGACCCTTTGGGCGGCCCCGCGAACTATAAATATGAGGAAGTCTATAGCACGACCATCGGTCTGTCGCTGCGGGCCAGCATCGTGGGCGCGTTTTTGAGGCCGCTGGGCCTCGAAATCGGCGTTTTCTCGAACATAAACCCCAAAAGGAGCTGCGTCGGGCTGGATGCCATGCTGGTGTTCGGCCATATCCGCGACAGGCTCTGACGGGCGGGTGATGCGTCGATTAAATGAACGGCCCGCGTTGACAGGTACTCGAACAACGGCCAAAACCGAATCAAAAAATGAAGAAATTACTGTCGCTGGCTTTTACGGCCTTGCTCCTCCGACCCGCAATGGCGCACGTCGCCCGGCCCAACCCGGATTTGCCGCCCCGCCCCGGAGGGGAACACCATTTCTTTGAAAAAATGCGGCACCGGGTCGAGGCCGAAACCGTTCGCTTTTTGTCAAAAAGGGGCATGAGCGGCAGGGCTGCTCGGGAGGGTCTCATTGCGTCGTCAGCGGTGCTCGTGTTTGGCACTTTGCTGACGCTCATACTCGGGCCCTCTATTGGTGGCGTCATGCTCATCCTTGGTTTTTTTGGGATATTGATTTTTGGCATGCTGGCCATAGCAAAAGGCAATGTTGGCCAAAAACACACGATGCCTACCCAAAAGAGGCGAATATGGCAGGGCGTGGGGCTTTTTATGCTTGGGTTTGTCTGCTCGTGGCTGGCCATGCTCTCATTCTTCGCTGCTTTTTTTACGCCGCCAGCGCTTGGATGGTTTTTGGTTGGGTTGGCCCTCGGGCTGTACGTTCTTGCCGTCTGGCTTTTTGCAACATCTTTCAAAAAGCTGGCGCCCAAGTCCAAAAAAATTTGGCGGGTTGTGGGTGGGGTGCTGTTGTCGTCGATTGGCTTCCTGGTGGTCTTCGCTCAAGTTCTAATCTTTCTTCTCATCTATCTATGATGACCGTGAACAGCACCGTGCGCCGACTAGCTCAAACGAGTCTTTTCGGGCTACTTGAATTTTAACAAACAACTCAAAATCAATTGGTTATGAATCGATTGCAGAACAAAGTGGCCATCGTCACCGGCGCGGCCGGGGGGATTGGCGAGGCCATCGCCCGCCTTTTCGCCAGCGAGGGCGCAAGGGTTTTGGCCACCGATGTGCAGTTTGAAAAACTCGCGGCGTGGGTCGGCGCGACCGACGGCATCGAGTGCATGCGCCACGACGTGACCTCTGAGGCCGACTGGCTGGCGGTGGCCGAAAAGGCGGTTTCTGTTTTTGGAAAAATAGACATTTTGGTGAACGACGCCGGCGTCTATCACCCGATGGAGACGACCGAGAACACACCGCTCGACGCCTGGAACCGGCTGCTCGCCATCAACCTGACGAGCGCCTTCCTCGGCGCGAAGGCCACACTGCCCGAACTGAAAAAATCGGGTCGTGGCTCCATCGTCAACATCTCGTCCATCGCGGGCATGGTCGGCGGCAACGGGGCGGCCTACTCGACCTCGAAGGGAGGCATGAGGCTGCTGTCGAAAGACCAGGCCGTCGAGTTCGCCCCGTTCAACATCCGCGTCAACTCCATCCACCCCGGCGGCGTGCTCACGCCCATGACGCAGCCCATCATGCCACCCGACCCGGCGCAGCTCGACGCGATGATGCGCGGGATGTGCCCGCTCGGCCGCATCGGGCAGCCGATGGAGATTGCCTACGGCGCGCTGTTCCTCGCCTCGGACGAGGCCTCCTACGTCACCGGCTCCGAACTGGTCATCGACGGGGGACTGACGGCGAGGTGAGGCTTTTTGAAAAGAGATTTTCCGAAAATGTGGGTTCAAAACACGGTTTTCCATATCGCGGCAGCGGCGGTCGTCTTGACGGCCGCCGCCTGCCGCAACCAGCCCCGGGCCGAGCCGCCGCCCGCCAACGGCCCCAAAATCGACTCGCCCATCCCCGGGCGGGACGGGCAGAAGGAGCCGCCGATGGCCACCGTCCGCGTCGAGCGGGAGGTCGCCATTGGCGGCTTTTTCGAGTTTTTGGACAAGGTTGTTCGTGAAAGCCCCGCGCCGCCGGGCGTCAGGTTGACCGAAAACCTCCTCCTCCGAGCCAACCCGTGGCTCCTCGACTCGCTCATGGCGAGCGACTACTATCACCAGATTTCACTCGGCAACTTTGTTTTTGACCAGAAAAGATGGGCCGTCCTGCGGTCGGGCGACTCGCTTGCCGTGCCGGGGCCGAGGGCGGCGGCAGCGCTTTTGGAAAGGATGGGAAAGACACGCATCGACGTCAACATCCCGGCCTTTGAGCTGCGGATATTGGAGGGCGACAGCCTCCTTTTTTCCATGCCCGTCCGGGTTGGGAAAGACCAGAAGAAGCACCTCGAACTGGCCGGCCACACGGTCGACCTGCGCACCCGCACCGGCCGCGGCCGCATCATCCGCGTCGAGCGAGACCCGCTCTTCCTCGACCCGGTGACGGGCAAGAAGTTCAAGTTCACCCGCCGCGACGACCGAAGGACGACCCTCATGCCGCGCATCCCCTGGCTCGAAACAGAGCTCGACGGCCGCCGCTACGGGCAGATGCTCCACCCGACCACCAACCCGCGCACCCTCGGCCGCGCGGCCTCCAACGGCTGCATCGGCGTGGGCGAGGCCGACGGGTGGCGGCTCTACTTCTTTGCGCCCGTCGGCACGCCGGTGACCGTCCGATATGATTTGATGGAAATAAGGCCCGGCGGCGACACCGCCCGATTCGACGACATCTACCACCTGCGCCGGACAGCAAAACAGGCCGGGTTCGATGACGAACCCGGCCTGTTCCCTCAAAAAACACAGGGGCTTTGCCTGTGCGACTCGCTTTTTTGACGCTACCCGATGCGCTTGTTCCAAAGCTGGAACACCCGCGAGAGGTTGAAGCCGAATCGCACCTCGCCCTTTTTCCACGAGCCGTTCGTGTCGCGGATGAAAGCTCGCTCGTTGAGGCCGACGGCGTTTGTGAAGTGCAGTTGGAAGACGTGGCCGCCCGTCTCGATGTCCACACCGAGCGAGAGCGGGTCGGCCCAGAGGTTGGCGGGCGTTCGGTTGAAGGCGTGGGCGTAGTCCCAGACGACGGCCATGCGCTTCGTCAGTTTGAAGCGGCCCGCGAGGCCCGCCGCCCAGATGTCGTTCGGCTCGATGATGCTCGGCGTGAGGTTCTGGTGGACGAGCGCCGCCGAGGCTTGCAGGGTGAACTTGCGCGAAAACTTCCGCCCGATGATGGCCTCGTGATAGAAGCCCAGCCGCCGCTCGAAGGTCGGCTTGTAGTCGGGGTCGCCGGTGGGGTCGTGGAGGCCGTTGCGGGTCGCGCCGCTTACGAGGATGAGCGAGATGGGCATCGTCCGTTTCCCCGTCGACTGCCAGAGGAGGCGGTATTTGACGAAAGCGTCCAGCTCCTTCTTGTTGGTCGAGCGGCCGAACCCGGCCATAAGGTTCTTCGTCAGGCCGAAGTCGAAGCCGAGGCGCATGGTCGCCTGGTCGAGGCCGTAGAAGTTGTAGAAGCCGTCCTTCCAATAGTTGACGAAGCCGTTGCCGCCCGTGCCGACGGCACCGAAGCGGTGGAGGATGCGGAAGTCCATCGTCCCGGCGGGCAGCATCTCCATCGTGTGGTTGTTGACGGCGCGGGGGCTTTTGAAGGCGTTGGTGACGCGGTCGGTGGTCTCGTCCTCGCCGAGCATGTCGAGCATCGAGGGTTCTTTCGCGGGCTGCGCAGCGGCGGGCCTCGCCCAGAGGGCGGGAAGGAGCAGGGCCGCGAGCACCGTCTTTTTGAAGAGATTCATTGAAAAAGGCATGCTTTTGAGAAAAAGGGGCGGCCATCAGTTGTTGGGCGCCCCGGCGGCGACCCATTTCTCGATGGTCGAAATCTGGCAAGCGGAGAGCTTCGACCCGTTCTTGGGCATCTGCGAAAAGCTCCCCGTCCACGCGACGGAGCCGACGAGCGAGCCTTTGTCTGCCTCCGCCTTCGTCCCCGCCCAGTTCGAGAGGTTGATGTTGCCCTGCGGGTTCGAGCCGCCGTGGCAGCCGGTGCAGTAGAGCTCGAGCAAGGGCTTGACGGAGCCGCTGTACGTCACGGCCGCCGTGTCGCAGGCAGAGGAGGCGCAGTCGAAGGTCTCGTTGGCACCCTGCTTTATCCATTCGGCGACGGTCTGGATTTGAGCAGCCGTCAGGGCGGGGTTGGGCGGCTGGGGCATGGCCGACCCGCTTGCGCGGTCCTTGATGAGCACCTTGTAGAGTTTGCTGCCCTTGAAGTTGCCCGGCTTCACGTCCTCCATGATGCCCTGATAGGTGGTGTAGTCGCGGCCGCTCTCGTGGTCAGCGGGGTTGTGGCAACCGCTCTTCGTGCAATTGGAGGTGATGAGCGGTTGGATTTCGGTCTCATAGCAGACAGGCGTGCTGTCGTCAATCTGTTCATACTTGCAGGCCGGTTGCCAGAGGAGGGCGGAGGCCAAGAGGGCGGTCGCGGCCAGCGGCCGGATTCTTATGAGCTGCATGTCGAATGATGGATGGTTCGTGTTTTAGTGCCTCCATGTTCGGGGGAAAAAGTCTTCGAGTTGCCAAGGCCCGGCATTGTCAATCCTGTTTTTCATGGCCAGCAGGGGTTTCCCGCCCGAACTTCGGGAGCTTTCGGGCGGCATCGTGGTGGAAATAGTCGCGCACCCAGGCGACCATTTGCCGCTCGGATTGGCGGTCGGCCGCCTCGACGCCCGCGATCTCGGGGCCATCGGGCCGCTCGGCGAGCAGCTTGTAAAGGCCGTGCTTGGCCTCCGACGGGCCGAAGACGACCACCTCCGTCGTCGCCGGGTCGAGCTGCGAGATGATTTTCTCGAAAAAGGCCCGTTCCTCGTGGTGCTGCCGCTCTTGGGCGTTGCGCTGGTGGTCGCCCCGGTGGGGGCCCCAGGTCGTGTGGCCGCCGCTGGCTCCGCTGTGCGCGCCCGAGGCGACATGCTGCAACTCGGCCGCATCGGCCCCGTCGGTCGACAGGTTGACTATCCATGCGTTCCTGGCGTCGAGCCAGATGCCTGCTTGTTTTTTCATTTTTTGAAAAATTTGATGGGGCCAAAGTTTCGTCCTTCCGCCGAGGGAAGGGTTGACGGATGTCAGCCGGGGCGGTGATTCATGGGCCGAGCTAAGGTGGGGGCCGCCCGCCGCCTGCGAACAGTCATGCCCGCCGCTGACCGATATCAGCGACGGGCTTGGCCGCGCCCCGACTTTTGTGGCAGGTTTGGCCGTGGCCCCGCGGCTCGGGCCGCTACCAAACTTCAATTGGGGAAAAACGGCAAGTCCCCGCCCGGGCGCGCTGGCCAATGCGCCCACCCGGGCGGGCTTGTCTCAAAAGAAACCCGTTTCCGATGCTCCCCTTGCTCAAAGAGAAATACGACTTCAAGAAGGCCCTCAAGGCCATCTTCAACCCGCCGAAGGGCGAGCCGGAGCTGGTCGAGGTGCCGCCGATGAACTTCCTTGCCATCGACGGGGCGGGCGGCCCGAACGGCAACCCCGCGTTCGAGGCGGCCACCGCCGCGCTCTACGGCTGCGCGTACGCCATCAAGTTTTCCAGAAAAAAGGCGGGCATCGGGCCGGAGTTCGGCGTCCAGCCGCTCGAGGGGCTTTGGTGGGTGGCCAGCGGCGACCCGTCGCAGTACCTGACCGTGCCGCTCGACGAATGGCGGTGGCGGCTCCTGATCGGTCTGCCCGATTTCATCAAACCACAGGAACTGGAAGAGGCGAAGGCCGAGCTTTTGAAAAAGAAGGGCCGGGACGCCTCCGCCGTCCGCCTCGAGCGCTTCGACGAGGGGCTTTGCGTGCAGACCCTCTACGTCGGCCCGTACAAGGACGAGCACCCGACCATCCGCCGGATGCACGACTGGGCCACCGGCCGCGGCCTCCGATTGCACGGCCTCCATCACGAAATCTACCTCGGCGACCCCCGGAAATCGGCCCCCGAGAAATTGAAGACCATCCTGCGGCAGCCGGTCAAACGAGCTTGATGCCGACGGTTTTCTTTTGAAAAACAAACATTCAAACCTCCTACCATGAAATCCACTCCCCGCCACCTCCTCTCTTGGGCGATGCTCGCCGCGCCGCTCGCCTTTTTCGCGCAGCCCGACGTGGCGCTGCTGCGGCAGCTTTCGGAGGAGAACAAAAAATCGGTGGAGGCCCTCGTCCTCTACCCGTCGGAGACCCGGCTGGCGATTCTCGAAGCCACGAAGCGCCCCGAGGCCCTCATCAAGATGCAGGACATGCGGCAGAAGACCACTGCCGCCTTTCGAGACCTCATCGACGACTTCCCCCGCGCGGCGCAGTCCGTTTTTTACGACATAAACCGGTATCCGGGGCTGGTCGGCGAACTGGCCGCCTCGCGGGGCGACGCGGCCGTTGTGCACCGGTTGCTCGAAATTTTACCAGAGGACCAAAGAGAGGAGGCCTTCGGCGTCGTCAGCCGCCAATTTCCGACCGTCGGCAAAATCGACGAGCTGAACGCGACGACCGGCCGCGCCTTCGAGCGAATGATTGCCGACTACCCGGCGCAGGCCCGGGCGGCTTTCAAGACGCTCCTCGGCCTGCCGGAGGTCATCGACCTGCTGAACCAGGATTTGAGGTTCACCATCCTCGTCGGCGATACGTACCGCGACAGCCCGGCGTGGGTCGTTGAAAAGACCGACTCGCTTAACCTCGCCGTCGCCCGCGCCCATGCCGAGGAGCTAGAAAACTGGAAAAAGAACCTCGACGGCGACCCCGAGGCCAAAGCCGAACTCGAATCGGCCGCCCGCGACTACACCAAAGAAAAGGCATACGACTCCGAGTACTACGACGGCGACGACTTCTACGACCACGACCACCGGCTGGCCGAGAGCTGCTATTTCCACCCCTATCCTTACTGGTTCGGCTACCCCTATTGGGAGCCGTACCCGCGCTGGCACCCCTATCCGTGGTGGTGGGACTGGGGGGGCTATTTCGAGCCGGGCGGCGGCTTCGTCGTCGTGTGGATGCCTTCCTATTATTTCATGAACTGGTATTTCTGGGAGCCGTGGCACCACGAGCACTATTGCCACCTCTCGGCGCAGTTCGTCAACCACTACCACGGCCACCGGCGGTCGGGGACGCCGGTCGTGGCGGGCGTGCGCGAGTGGCACGAAGGCAACCGGGCCGTCATCTCCGAAGAATTTTTGGCCGACAAAAACCGGATGCCCGAGCGGATGAAGGAATTTGGCGAGTTCGAGGTGAAGCGCGACCGCTACAACGACAACCACCCCAAATCGCCAGCCAGCCAGACCGACTTTTTGGACAAGAACCACCGCAAGTTCCCCGACCTCGAACGCTCGCGGCAGGCCGCCAAAACCGAGGCCAGCGAACAGAACAAGGCCGGGGCCGCGAAAAGAGCCGACTGGGCGCCGCCCAAACCCCCGACCCAGCCCGAGCCGTCCCGCGAGCCGAAGGCCGAAAAGCCCTCGCGCCGCGAGACCAGCCCGCCCCAAAAGCCGACCCAGCCCGCTCCGATCCCAAAAACTGACCGACCAGCCCCCGCGCCGCGCCCGAAAACGCAGCAGCAGGAGGACGCCCGCGACTACCAGCAGCGCAAAATGGAAGAGACCCGCCCGAGGCCTCAAGCCCCGCGCACCCAGCAAGCCCCCGCCCCAAAGACCGAAAAAGCCCCGACCGGCAAGCCCCGAAAGGCCGGATAGACCCGGCCAGAGGCCGCTTTTTTTAAAACTCAAACAAATGCTTTGACCATGCAACCATCTGTTCTTTCAGCCCGAACCATCGCCGCCGCCGCCTTTTCCCTCTTTCTGACGGGCCAGGCTATTGCCCAGAGCTATTGCGCCTCTTCCTCCTCCTTCCCGTGGGAAGATTGGATTGCGAGCGTCCGAATCAACGGGCAAGAGAAAAGCTCGGGCAAGAGCGCCTACTCGGACTTTTCCAGCTCGACCAACTTCAACCTCCCCGTCGGCACGACTCCGGTGAAGCTCACGGCCGGTTTCTCCTATTTCAACTACAACGAATACTGGCGAATCTGGGCCGACTTCAACCACGACGGCGATTTCGCCGACGCGGGCGAGATGCTCCTCGACGCCACCGCCCCGAAGGGAGCCGACGGGACGCCGACCTCCACCCTAAACGCCAACATCACCGTCCCCGTCACCGCGCCCCCGGGTGTCACACGGCTGCGCGTCAGCATGAAGCGCGGCGCGGCGCCGTCGCCCTGCGAGACGTTGCCTTTCGGCGAGGTGGAGGACTATTCAATAAACCTCGCCTCGCAGGGCGACTGCAAAAAGACGGTCGGCCCGGCCAGCGAGATCCTCTGCGTCTCGCACGTTGCGGGCGGCAACGTCGAGGTGCAGGCCGCCAGCCAGGGCAATTTGACGAAGTACACGCTCAACGCAAGCGGCTCGCTCGTTTCGACCTCCTCCGCGCCGATCCTGCCCGACGACAGCGTCCTCGTGCAGGGGAACAAGGTGGTCAAAAAGCTCTCGAACGGCTCGATTTCCTACCAAAAGACCATCTCGGCGAGCGTCCTGTCGAAGTTCCCGAGCATCGAGGCGGCGTCGGAGATGGCCGACGGCTCGTTCGTCCTCGGCGGCTGGCAGCGCTTCTACTCGGGCGGCGTGCTGACCAACGACTCTTTGGTCTTGATAAAAACCGACGCCTCGCTCAACTTCCAGTCGTTCGCCACGGTCGTCCGGCCGGGCGCGGGCATCCTCGCCGACCACAAGCTCTTTGGCCTCGTCCGCACGGCGGGCGGCGACGTGGTGGCGCTGCACCAGACGTCGGCCACCTTTATCAACAAGGTCTTCGCGCTGGTCATGTCGAAATTCTCGCCGCAGCTCCAACTTTTGGGCAACAGCACGCAGCAGTTCACCGTCTGGCAGAGCTGGCGGCGGACGCCGTGCGGGCTTTTCCGGTTCAACTTCTCGTATGACTTCCCGAGCATAAAAAGCAGCTCGACGGGCACGTCGAGCGTCCTTTTCGACCTCGAAACCCTCGCCGTCGCCACCAACCGGACGCACGAGACGGGCACCGTCTCCTATCAGGGCAGCTACGTTTCCGAGTCATACGTCAACAACCTCGCGGCCGACAAGCTGACGGCCAGCTACCGCCTGTTCACACCGAACACGCTGGCCACGCCCTTCAACGTCCAGTTGACCGAGGCCGACGGCTCTGTTTTCGAGAAACGGCTGCCGCTCACCGGATTCGACCACATCGCCCGGACGGGCGACACGACCATCCTCTTTTTGGAAATTTCCAACGGCCAGCTCTTCGCCACCAACCCCGACTGCAACAGCGCGGGCGCCCACCGCCCCGACCTCTCGCTGGCCAACCTGACCATTCCCAGCCCGTCCGTTTTGACGGGAGGAGTGCTGACCTTCAACGTCGATTTGAAAAACACGGGCGACGTGGCGGCGACGGGCGACTACGTCATCGGCGCCTATTTGAGCCTCGACAACCAGCTCTCGACCGACGACCTCTTGACCGGTTTCATCAACACCGGCAACACGCCCGTCGGCACCATCCCGGCCGTGCTGGGCGGCATCACCGTCCCGGCCTACGCGCAGCCGGGGCAGTACAACCTGATTTTGAAAGCCGATTTGACCAACCTCATCCTCGAACAGTCTGAGGGAAACAACCTGCTCGTCAGCGGCGGGAAGGTGGCCGTCGGCGCGGGCGGCCTGACCGACATCTGCGGCTTCGACGTGGCAGCGAGCGCCGACGGCTTCACGGCCTACGGCGCAGCGGGCCTTTTGAGCGCCAACGCCTTCCGCTTCAGCAAGTACGACGCGACGGCCAACACGACCGCCTTCCGCGAAATCAGGACCGACGGGCAGGGCGGCATCTTGAGCACGACCGATTTTTCCCTCAATGAAAAATGCACGCCGCTGCTCGACGAGAACTTCCTTTCCGCCACCTTCGACTACAACGGAATCTGGCTCCGCAAGTCGACCAAGAACGGAACCGTCCTCTGGCTGCGTCAAATACCGGTCTTCCAGACCGGCGCCGAAATCGCCATCGACGAGGCCAACAACGGCGACATCTGGCTGGCCTACATTGTGCAAGACGGCTACTCGACGCAGGTCTTCACCGTCCACCTCGACTACAACGGCAACCGCATCGACGGCGGCAACATCTACCTCTACCCGAAAAAGCCGAAGCTGAAAGCGAGCTGGGTGCCGGGCTTCAGCCAGTCGCCCTACCTCCTGACCGCCGACCCGGACGCCGACCCGGCCTTCGGCATACCCGTCGAGACGCTCTACAAAATCAACCGGACGGGCGGCTACCCGCTGTGGCACCACGACTTCCCCTACCTGCGGGTGCTGAAAGGACTGGCCGAGACGCCCGACGGCGGCACGGTCTTCCTCGAACATTTCAGCGACCCTGACGGCGGCGGGCCGGGCAGGCACTGCGACCTCGTCAAAATCCTCGGCGGCAACGTCGTCCTCACCAAAAACCTCGGCGCGATGGTGCCGTCCATCCCGCCGGGAGCGGCCATCGGCTTCCCGAACGACATCAGCCCCATCTCACAGGCGACGGACGGGGGCTACATCACCGGCCTCACGCGGAGCTACTTCGGCACCGGCACACTGCCCGATGATGCGTTCATCATCCGGTTGAATTCAAATTTCGACACGATGTGGACGCGCCGATTCGCCTCGCCGGGCAACCAGTTTTTCCGGCCGCTGCGCCCGCTGTCGAACGGGAGCTTCCTCGGAATCCGCAGTTTTTTGGGCAATTCACAGCAAAAACTGGTCAAAATCGGGGCGGACGGCAAGACCTCGCCCTGCACCACGCCCGGCCAGTATTGCCCGTCGAAGGGCAGCTTCCCGTGGGAGGACTGGATTGCGCGGGTGCGGATGAAGGACGTGGACAACGCCTCCGGCAAGTCGCAGTACACCGATTTTACGGGCAAGACGGTCAACGTCAACGCCGGGTTCCCGGTCGACTTGACAGTCGGGACGGGGTTCAGCTATTTCACCTTCGACGAATACTGGAAGGCCTGGATCGACTACAACCAGAACGGTGTGTTCGAGGAGGCCGACGAGACTTTCGCCTCGTTCGTCACCAGCCGCCCGGCCAACGGCACGCCCTATTTCGAGGCAAACACGACGGCTTTCATCAAGGGCGGCTTCACCCAGGATTTCACGACGCGGATGCGCGTGGCGATGAAGCGCGGCAGCTACCCGACGCCTTGCGAGACGTTCGGCTTCGGCGAGGTGGAGGACTACGCCATCCACATCGCGCCGGGCGGCGGGCAGTCGAAGCCGGATTTGAGCGTGGGCAATTTCACCTGCGCGGCATCGGCGACACAGGGCGCGAACGTGCCTTTCACGTTCAACCTGATAAACAACGGCACGGCCAGCACGGCCAGCAGCTTCACCATCGGCGCCTATCTCTCGGCGGACAACCTTCTCGACGTGGGCGACGCGCTCGTTGGCTCCGTCCAGTCCACCGGCATCCCGGTCGGCACGACGCAGAGCCTGTCGGGAAGCCTGACCGTGCCGGGCGCGGCGGCGACGGGCAGCTGGTTTTTGATACTGAAAGCCGACATCAACAACACAGTCGCCGAGATTGACGAATTGAACAACGCGGCCTCGCGCCCCTTTTCGGTGACAGCCGGGCAGGGCGGCGGGGCCGACCTCGAACTGACGCTGACGGCCGACAAGGCGACGGTGCCGATCTACAGCAATGCCACTTTCACTTTCACAGTGAAAAACGCTGGAAATCAGGCGGTTGCGAGCGCAGCCATCAACGTCGGCATCTGCGGGACGGGCTTTTTCACGAGCCAGAACGGCCTTGTCTACGCGGGCCAGCCGGGCGCGCCGACGGTCGGCACGTACAACCTCGTCGACCAGCAATGGAAGCTGGCGAACCTGCTGCCCGGCCAGTCGGGCGTTTTGAAAATCACGCTTTTCACGCTGACGGCGGCGGAAAGGAAGGTCTTCGGCTACGCCTACCAGCAATCGCCCGCCGACCCCGACTCGCAACCCGGCGCGCCCGCCAACTGCCAGCCCGCTCAGGACGACGAGGCCGTCTGGACCATCAACGCGGGCCAGACCCTCGACAATCCGGACAACCGGGGCGTCCCGTCATCGTCGCTGGCATTGCAGGCGGAGGGCTTCCAGCCGTTCCCAAACCCGGCGGGCAACGAGGTTTTCATCGACCTGAAGACCTGGTCGGGCAGGCCGGTCGTGGTCTCGATGTTCAACCATCTCGGGGTCTTGGTCTCAACGACCGACCACGGCGAGGTGCCCGCCTTCCCCGTCTCGCTCGACCTGTCGACGACGATGAACGGGCAGTATTTCCTGAAAATGGAGACGCCAGGCGTGCCCGCCGTTTACCGGAAGCTGGTCGTGGCGAGGCCCTATTGAACGGTGGTTTCGAGGTGCCGGGCACCCCCAGAGGCCCGGCTGTGTCAACCCCTTTCAGGGCAATACAACTTCTGGAATACCCGTGGCTATGATTTTCCAGGGGTGAATCTCCCCAAAAACCAATCGGCCACCCCCGACAAAACAGGGGTGGCCGATTGGTTTGCTCGACAGCTCCGGGAGGGTCAGGGGGCGATGGCAAACCGCCTCGTCTGGGGCGCAAAGCCCGCCTGCTCGACGGTCATCTGGTATGCCCCCGGGGGCCAGCCGGTGGTGACCCAATCGAGTTTTTCATTTAAAAGAGCGTCGAAATGGCGCACCGCCACGACCTGCCCGACGGCGTTCGAGATGGAGACCGTCGCCTCGCCACCGTTGAAGTGGCGCATCGCGCTCGTCAGCAGCCCGCCCGCGACAGGGTTGGGGAAAAGGGCCAGTTCCGGCCTCCCCTCCCCCATGTCCACGCTGGCGACGGGCGAAAGGGTCGCCTTCCCGTCGAGGTCGATTTGCCGCAGGCGGTAATAACTGATTCCCAAAAGGGGACTTTCATCAAAAAAGAGATAGTCGTGCCTTTCCGTCGAAGTCCCCCGCCCGGCGGCGAAGCCAATTTTTTCAAAAGAAAGACCGTCCGGACTGCGCTCGATGTCGAAGCCCCGGTTGTCTGTTTCGGAGTGGGTGTTCCAGTCGAGGCGCACCCTCTCGCTCGCCTTTTCAGCCGAAAAACCGCCCAACTCGATGGGCAGCGTCGTGTAGACGAAGAAGACGGTCTGGGTCGTGCAGTTGTCCCACTGGCCCGTCGCCTGAACCGTGACCGAGGAGATGCCGCCCAAGTTGCCCACGACCCACGAGATGCCCATGCACGAAGGGTCGTCGTAAGGGGCGAAGTTCAGCGTCATCGTGGGCGTTCCCGACACATTGGTGGTGGCGACGATTGACCAGTCGGCATATTCAGGGCTTAATCCGGGGCCGGGCTGGTCGTCCAAAAAAATGGCCGACTGGTAGATTGGCGTGCCCACCGGGTACCCGCCGGGCGGCGGCGGCGGCGGCGTGCTCGTCAGGATGTAACAGGAGGCGCTGGCGAGAAAGCTGCCCGTGAAAAGGCAGCAGGCGGCGAGAAAAAGCTCTTTCATGAAAGTCAGGTTTAGCGTTCGTGAAACCCCGTTTGGTTGGGCAAATCTCCGCCAAACTGGATTCCACGAACGCCACGCCCGATGCCTTTTGGGCAAGGCTTATTCCACCAAAATCTTTTTCCTGAATACCTCGCCCGCTGCTTTCGCCTCGAGCTGGTAGGCCCCGGCCGCGACGGCCTTGATTCCCAAATTGCAGTCTGTGCCGGTCGCTGTTTTTTCGAGAACAAGTCGCCCGCCGACATCGAACAGCCGCAACAGGACCGGCTCGTCGGCTGGAATCATGGAGAACCGGATGTTCAGGTCGCCGCCGCTTATCGGGTTGGGGAAGACGAAAATGCCCGGACGGTCGCCGCCCATGTCCACGCTGGCGAGGGTAGAAAGGGTCGTTTTTCCATCGAAGTCGATTTGGCGCAGGCGGTAATAGTTCAAGCCCGGGAAGGGGCTTTCATCGAAAAAGAGATAGTCGTGCCGAACGACGGAAGTCCCCTGCCCGGCGGCGAACCCTGTTTTTTCAAAAGAAACGCCGTCCGGGCTGCGCTCGATGTCGAAGCCGAGGTTGCTCCGTTCGGAAAAGGTCTGCCAGTCGAGGCGGGCTTTCTCCCCGTCCTTTTTCGCGGTGAAATCGCCCAGTTCGATGGGCAGCGCTGTGGCGTAGACGATTTGCACTTCCGTCGGCGTGTAGACCACCGACCAGTTCGGCGGCAGGCTCAAATTGGTGAAAGTCCCGACGCGCGAGGCGGCGGAAAGGAGCGTCACCGAGTTCCCTCCGACGAAGGTTGAATTGCCGACGAGCGAGACCGTCAAAGTCGCGCCGGGCGAGATGGTCGCCGTGCCGCCGACCTCGATTTTGTCGTGCTCCGAGCAGTCGGTGAGGCCGCCGAGTTCCATCTGGAAGGTCCCCTCGTTCGTCAGGTCGCCCGAATAGTGGAGGCAGCCGGGCGAGTTCCCGGGCGCGATGATGCCCGTCGAGGTGTTCGTCGAGAGGGCACCGACATAGCTGCCCGAGCCTTTGTAGAGGCCCGATTGGACGAAGTTGATCGGCGCGGGCGGCGCGTTGATGGTGCCGTTGTTGATGATTTGGCCGCTGCCGTTGTTCTTGTTCGGCGACGTGGCGGTGATGACGCCCGTCGACTGGTTTTTGAACAGCGTGAAGTTCGTGATGCCGTACTGGCCGACGGAGGCGAGGACGCCGAGGTTGATGACGCCCGCGTTGTCGAAGTTGGGCGAGCCGATGCCGCTGGCGTTTCGCAGCGCGAACTGCGTCGTCCGGTCGATGTCGATTCGGCCGGTCGGTTTGTTGTTGAACGTCCCCTCGTTGTCGATGCCGAACAGCCCGGCCGCCGCGTGGCTCCCGATTTTGATGGTGCCGAAGTTGTCGAAGGGGTGCAGGAAGTCGTAGTTGTACAGCGCGTTTATCGTCGTGTTGTCAATCTCGATGAGGCCGCCCGCTTTGTTTGTGAAGCTCCAGAGGTTCTTGATGCCGTAAGGCCCGCCCGAGCCGTCGGAGCCGATTTTTATAGTCCCGAAGTTGTCGAACTGTTCGTAGCTCTCGATGGCCGACTCGGTCGCGCGGTCGATGAAGATTTCGCCGTCGGCCGCGTTCGAGAAGGGCGCGTCGCTGAAGATGCCGAAATGGCCAGGGCTGGCGGCGTCGCCAATCTCAATCCGCGAGTGGTTGTTGAAAACGCCCGCCAAATTGTAGATGCCGGCGATGGTCGAGCGGTTGACGCGGACGCCGCCCTCGGTGCTCGGATTGTTGTTGAACGTGCCCTTGTTGAAGATGCCGTAATAGCCGGGGCTGGTCGATTCGCCGATGCGGATGGTGCCGTTGTTGTCCACGGTGCCGCTGTTCATAAGGGCCTGTTCGGTGGCCGGGCCGTCGATTTCGAGCCAGCCGTTCGCCCCGATGGTGAGGGTGGCACCGGGGAGGACTTTCACCGTTTTTGCATGTACCTCCGTGGTGATGACCGGCTTGTTCGGGGTGTTCGGGATGGTCACGTCGTCGCCCGCGCCCGGTGTGCACATCGGGTTCCAGTTGCAGGCCGAGGCCCAATCGGTGCCAAACTGGCCCGTCCAGGTGTGCGGCCCGGGCGACGAGCAGTTGCTGACCGCCACATTGACCGTGGCCGTGCAGGTGGCCGTGTTGCCGTGGCTGTCTCTCACGGTGAGGGTGACGGTGTTCGCGCCGAGGTTGCTGCAAGTGAAGCTGTTGGGCGAAACCGAAATCGGGGTGACCGCGCCACCGCAATTGTCCGTTCCGCTCATGAAAACATCGGCTGGCGCGATGGTGGCCGTGCCTGCCGCATTGAGCGTCACATTGGCGGTCTTGCAAACGGGCACCGGCGGCTCGTTGTCCGACACGATGACGAAAAAGCCAGAACTCGTGGCGTTGTTGTGGGAGTCATGCGCGCCCCATAAAACAAGGGTTTGACCGACCGGAAAGGTCGAACCGCTTTCAGCCCCGGGGAAGGAGGCGTAGAACGCCGGTACTGGCCCATCCACGATATCGATGGCGGTCACGGTGTAGTTGACGACCTTGCCGCAGGTGCCCGGCGCATTGTTGACAAAGATGTTGCCCGGGACGATGATGTTCGGAGGGGTGTTGTCGCAGACTTCAACAGTGAACGAGGCAGACGCGGAGTTGCCGTGCGAATCCACCGAGGTGCAGACCACGGTGGTAGTTCCGAGGGCAAAAACGGAGCCACTCGCGGGGTTGCAATTAACAGTGACCGCCCCATCGAAAATGTCGGACGCGCTCACGGAGAATGTCACCACGGCCCCGGCGGCAGATGTGGCCTCCACGCAGGTGATATTGGGCGGCTGCGAAATCACCGGCGGCGAGGTGTCGCAGACATTGACGGTGAATGTTTTCTGCACGGCATTGTTGCCGTATGCGTCGTGGGCGGAGACGGTCACCATGCTCATCCCGACCGGGAAGGGGCTCCCGCTCACCGGCGAGGCGGTGACGACCGGATTCGGG
>JBGAWE010000025.1:0-28711 GCA_044227705.1 Saprospiraceae bacterium | reverse complement strand
GAAGGGCGGGCAGGGCGGGTTCTATCCAAAAACAAACTGCCCCCGGCACCGGATTTTCGATGCGCGGGGGCAGTTTGTTTTTCTCTGTGCAATGACGCGACTTATCGTGTTTCTACTTTCGGATGGCCTCGACGGGATCCATCCCCGAGGCCTGGATGGCAGGTATCAGGCCGGCCAGGACCCCGACGGCGACCGACGTGAACACCCCGATGAACACGTTCCAGGCCGAAAGGTGGATGTCGAAGTCCGCCGCAGCAGCGATGCCGCGCACCGTCAGCCAAATGAACAGCAGCCCGAACGCCCCACCGATGATGCACAGCATGACCGACTCGATGAGAAACTCCATGAGGATGAACCACCGCTTCGCGCCGAGGGCCTTTTTTATGCCGATGATGTTCGTCCGCTCTTTCACCGAGACGAACATGATGTTGGCCACCGAGAACATGCCGACCAGCAGCGAGAAGCCACCGATGAAGGCACCAACCCCGTTCATCGTCCCGAAAACCTTGTCGAACAGCTTCGAAATGACGGATAGCTGGTTGAGCGAGAAGTTGTTCTCCTCCAGCGGTTTGATGCGGCGAAGGGTGCGCAGGTTGGCGGTCAGGTCGTCCTTAAGCTCCTCGATTCCGGTGCCGGGAAGGGCTTTCGCGAGGAGGCTCGTCCGCGTCCACATCCCGCCGGGGCGGACGTTGCCGATGCGCCGCGCGAGGTTGAAGCCGACGATGATGCACTCGTCGAAGTTGAACGGTTTGAGCAGGTCTTTCCCGCTCTTTTTCAACGTCCCCACGATGCGCAATTTCTTCCCCCCGTAGCTGATGACTTTACCGACCGGGTCGATTCCGGCCCCGAACAGGCCCTCCGCGACCACGCCGCCGAGCAGGCAGTCGTTGACCGCCGTCTCGTACTCGACGCGGTTGAAATAGCGCCCGTTCTCAAATTCGAGGTGGAAAAGCTCCTCGATGTCGTAGGTCGCACCGATCATGTAGCAGTTCTCGACGCTCGACGACTGCCACTTGACGGTGTGGTTGCCGAGGAACATCCAGAAGCCCAGCTTGTCGGCCGTCGTCAGCCTTTTCTCCAAAAACTCGAACTCCGTGAAAGTCATGTTCGGTCGCTTCATCCACTTCCAGAAGTTCTCGCCCGGGTCCTCGGCCCAACTGAATTTTTCGACATAGATCACGTCGTCGCCCAGCTTCTGCATCGACCCCCGGATGTTGTCCTCGAGCGAGTTGACGGCCGACTTGACGCCGATGATGCAAAAGATGCCGATGGTGATGCCGAGCAATGAGAGGAAGCTGCGCATCTTGTTGGCCACGAGCTGCGACCAGGCTTGGGCCATGCCTTCTTGCAAGATTCGGAGGAAATGGAACATTTTTATAAGTGGCGAGTGGCAAACGACGAATGCCCCAAAGATTGACAGGCCCCTGCCCCATCCCATTTTTCTTTCGATAAAAGCACCCGGTTTATGGACAACCGCTCGCCCGCCTTCCGCCGTTCAAAACCTTTTCGTGCTCTCGATGATGTACGGCGGCCGCCCTTTCATCTCCTGATAGATGTTCGACAGGTAGGTCCCGATGATGTAAAGATTGAGGCAGGTGATGGCAAAGAACACCGAAATCAGCACCACCAAAAACGCCCAGCCTGACAGCGACTCGACTCGCTCGCCGAAGATGTCGACGCTGGTCAGCTTCACCTTCACGGCGTTGAAGATGGCTGCCGCCGCCGTCAAAACCGAGAAGACGAACATCCACCCCATCACCGTCCGCAAAAAAGTGGTGTACGAGGTGATGGCGACGAGGCCCGTCCGCACCCGCTCGCGCAGCGGGCCGCCCTGCCCCTCGACCGCGTCCGGCACGTCGATGGCCGCCGTCGAATAGCCGACAAGGGGGTAAAGGGCCTTCATGTAGCGCACGTCCTCGCGCAGCCGCAGCAGGGAGTTGAGCGCGCGGCGGCTGATGAGGCGCGTGTCGTGCGCCCGCTCGTCGAGGGCAAGACGGCCGCTTTTTTTCAAAATCGAATGGAAAATACCGGGAAAAAGCCCCGTCTCGCCCGCCGGGCCGCGCAGGTGGATGATGTCGGCTCCGGCCTGGCCTTTTTCAAAAAGCTCGGTGATGAGCTGCGGCCGGTCTGCGAACTGCGGCTCGAAAATGGCCGTCCAGTCGCCGTTCGCCCGGTCGAGGCCTGCGAGGATGGCGTGGTTTCGGTTGACTGGCGCGGAGAGGTTGAGCAGAAAGATGTTTTTGCGAAGCTCGGCGGCGAGCGGCGCGACGACCTTTTCGATGCCCGATTGGTCGCGGCAGTTGTTGACGAGGACAATTTCCCAGTCGGAAAATTTTGGGTCGACCTCGGTGAAAATCCCGTTCAGCCAGTCAGCCAGCCGGCCGGTTTCCGACGGGCTGTTGACGACGGCGACGATGGAGAGGAAGGTGCTGTGCATTTTGTGGACATTACTCGGAACAAGTCCAAAGGTTGCTCAAAAATCACCGGCCGCTCAAAAGCTGCGCCCAGTTTCCCTTCCTCAAAACCAGCCCGGCCCACAGGAGCAGGACGACCAGCACATTGGCCCCCAACGTCATGCAGTAGCGCAGGCCCTTGGCCAGATTGAGCGCGAAGGCTCCGGTCTGGTAGATGCCGATGTGCGGCTCGTTGAAAAAGATCAGCTCCACGAGGTAGAGCTTCAGGACCGAGTAGCCCCAGTAGAGGAGACCGCCGAGGAGGGTGGCCCCGAGTTTCGCCCGCCAACCGATGGGCGACAGCGTGACCAGCGACACATAGAACAAAAAGAAGGACAGGAACAGGTTGTGGAAATTGACCAGGTTGTTGTCGCCCTTGATGTCGGCGGCGGCTCGGCCCGCGCGCTTGGCCTCGGCGAGTTGCTGCGCGACCTTTTCCTTCGAGGCGAACTCGATTCGGAGGGTCTCGCTCACCGGCCCCTCGGCTTTCATCTGGAGATAGGCCTTCGGAAGGGCGGATTTCAGGAGCGGCTCGGCGGTTTTTCGATAAGCAAGGTTGAGAAAACCGCCCACAGACGGCGCGTACGTCAGCGCGGTCAGCAGGCCGAAGAGCAGGAGGAACTTGCCCAAAAATCGGAGCGCGGGGCCGGTCAGGTCTTTCATAACAGATATCAGGGAATCGCCCGGTGGGCATTTTTCAAAAAGCTCAAAGCGCCGCGAAGCACTTACCCCGGCTGCCGCGAGACCCACCCCATCCAGGTGAGCAACAGCACCACGCTCACCATCGTGAACAGGATGAACCCGCCCTGCACGTGGAGCAGTTCGAAAGCGGTGCTCGACAAGTAAAGCCCGGCGAGGTAGAGTCCTGCGATGCGCAGCACGTTGAGCGTGGCGAGCGTGGCGAGGCCCCAGAGGAGGCCAACCCCCTTTTGCCGCCGCGAGGCTGGAAAGATGATGATGCCGGCCGCGAGGACGGCCATCGCCTCCAGACCGTCGCAGCCGTTGCGGATGTCGACGGAGAAATCGCGGCTGGCTATGGCCGCTCCCACCACCTGTGTGTCGTGGCCGAAGAGGCGCAGCAGCGCGTTGCCGACCGAGGCCTGCGCGTGGAGCAGCCCCGGCTCGATGTTCCTTTGATAAAAACCTGAAAAGTAGGCCAGGTAAAAGACCGCCATGCACCCCACAAAACCCAGCAAGAAACGCAGCACCGGCTGCTGCCGGGCCCATTTTTCACGAAAAGAAGCAGCGGGCGGCGAGGGGTCGGCCTTCTGCCCGGGCTTCGCGCTGGGCGGGCGGTTGCGCTTCTTTTCGGACATAGGTTGTTCTTTAAAAATGGCGCAGCAACGGGTGTGGGTCCGTTGCTGCGCCTTCTTTGTCAAATTTCTCTTTAAAATCTGCCGATCAATCCTCGCGCTTGCCCAGCACGAAATGCACTAGATAGGCCGCGACCGCGCCCGTCAACAGGGCACCGGGGATGTCGGCCCATTCGGGCGAATAGCCAAGCGCGAGGGCCGCAGCAAACAGCGACGCGATGGCCAAATAGGTCTTGGGCAGAACCCGCAGGTAGCTGTTTTTGTCAAAAGGCAACCGTCCCGAGGGCGCGGCCAAGTTGCCCGCGTTGCCCGTCGCCATCGCCCGCTGACGCTGCGTCCCGAAGACCACCGACAGGGTGAAGATGACGAGCGCGAACAGGATCAGCCCCCATTCCGAGAGCGTGGGGATGGTCGGCGCGCTCGTGGAGCACGACGACGGCGCGCTGCCCGCGTTGAAATTGGTCAGCGTGCAGCTCGTCGCCGAGAACGAGGCGGTGAACTGCAACGGCAGACCGTTGGCCGACATGGTCACGTTGTTAAAAGTGTAGGTCCCAGCCCCGAGCGAGCCGACCGCGACAGAGCCGCTGCCGCTGCCAGACAGGTTGAGGGTCCCCGTGGCGGGCGGGTTGGCGAAGGTGACGGTCACGTTGGCCGTGAAGGTGTCGTCGGCCGCGTTCGCCGGGGTGCCGTTGTTGTTGCACGACGAGATGTTGCTCACCGTGATGCCGTTGACGGAACAGACGGGCACGACCGAACAGGAGGCAGGCGCGGTCCCCGCGTTGGTGTTGTTGAGCGTGCAGGCAGGGGTGGCGGAGAAGGTGGCCGTGAGGTTGATGGGCGTCCCGTCGGCGCTCATGGTCACGCCGGTGAAGGTGTAGGTGCCCGCCCCCAGCGAGCCGACGGCAACAGAGGCCGTGCCGTCGCCCGTGATGTTGAGGGTGCCGGTCGTGGGCGCGTTGGCGAAGGTGACGGTGACGTTCGCAGTGAACGTGTCGTCGCCCTGACCGGGAGTGCCCTGGTTGTTGCAGGCCGAGATGTTGCTCACCGAGATGGAGTTGATCGAGCAGGTCGCGCACGGCACGTTGATGATGGGCGCGTAACGCCACGCCACGCCCGCCGTGATGCCCGCCGCGCCGGCCGGGCTGGCACCGACCTCCACATAGGTCTGCATCCCGACGAACACGCTGCCGTTGGGCGCGTACATCGGGGTCTGCGGAGAGCCGCCGGTGCCGCCGATGTTGGTCATGGTGTTGTTCGTGGTGTTGGGCAACCCTGCCAGCACCTCCGAGAGGAGCTTCGAGCGGCCGATGACGGCGTCCGTCGCGCATCCGATGCGCACCTCTGCACCCACAAGCGCCTGCCCGGCCGCCGCGTCGATCGGGCCGTCGGGGGTGCCGAGGGTGCTGGTGCCATTGGAACAGGTGACGACGACGGTGGCCCCAAGCGTGCCGTCGGTGTTGAGCTGTTTGCAGCGGAGCTTGAACTGGCTCAACACCATCCCGCCGTAGACGTTGCCCTCGATCCCTTCATAGCCGATGGCCACATACCCGGTGGGACAGTCGCAAACGGCACCTGCCGAGGCCGGGGTCGGGCAAAACGCAATGGGGTTCTTCAAGACCGGGGAAAGCTGCCCGATGGTGGTACCGAGCTGGTAGCACTGGCCGAGGCCCGTGCGGGCGACCATAAGCCCAAGCAGCAAGAAAAGAGCCGATTGGACGGTTCGATTGTTCATTTCCATGAGATTATAGAATTGAAAAAAAAGCCGCCCAGGGAAGTTGCCCAATTAAGAGCGGCCGGCAATGGCGAAGGTAAAAAAGGACTCCACATTCCCCCTCCGGTAAAAAACAGAAAATTCGGACCTGGTTGACATGGGAGCGCGATTGTTGCCGTATATGCACGGAAGAAGCGAGCAAACCCCTGCCCATCCGTGACCAGTCCGCGTCATCCGTGTGCCAAAAAGGCTCAAATCTTCACCAGCTTCCCTGCCTTGACTGCCCGCCCCTCTCCCGAGATTTGGTAGAAATAGATGCCTGACGGCAGCCCGGCCAGCCCGATGTCGACCTGGTTTTCGCCTTTGGCAAATTCCCGAGTGCCGCTCGAAAAGACCGACCGCCCGGCGATGTCGACCAGTCGAAGCCCGAGTTCCGTCCTTTTTTTCAATGAAAAACCGAAACTGACCGCCTCGCCCGCCGGGTTGGGGAAGACGGAAATTTCACCCAAGACCTCGCCCGCCTCGCCCGTCGAGACCGAGGGGAGGCAGCTTTCGTCGATTCGGTAGAGACCCGAGTTTTTCCCAATCCAGATGGAGCCGCCGTCCCACAGCAGGCTCCGCGCCTGTCCGTCTGCGACGACGAAGGGCAGGTCGCTGCCCGAGAAGGCGAGCCACTTGTTCGCGCCGGGGTCGAAGCGGGTGGCGCCGCTGCGGTTGTTGAGCCAGATGCCGCCGTTGGGCGCCCCTTCGAGGAGGGCGATTCGGTCGTCGGCCAGCGCGGTCGTGTCGCGCCATTTTTCAAACGTCGTGCCGGTCAGGCGGAACAGGTTTCCTTTCGAGTCGCTGAAAAAGGGCCGCCCGTCCGCCGCGACGGTCACCGCGAGCAGCGAGTCGGTCGGCAGCCCGTGGTGGGCCGAGTCGAAGCGGACGAAGCCGCTGCCGTCGAACAGGCAGAGGCCCCGGTTGATGGTCGACATCCAGATGTTGCCCTGCCCGTCGTCGTCCATGTCGGCGATGAAGTTGGTGGAGATGCCCGAGTTGAGGGTGTCGAAGAGCGCGAGCGTGTTGTTTTTCCACTGAAAAAGGCCGCGCGTCGAGCTGACGTACCAAGCATCGCCCGCGTGCCGAAGCCGTCGCTTTCCGTTGAAACCTGAGAAGCCGCTCGTCCATTCGGTGAACTTCGAGCCGTCCCATTTCAGCATTTTCCATTGCTGCCAGAGGCTGTTCAGGAGGATGACGGGGAGGCCGTCCGTGTCGAACTGGATGTCGAGGATTTGGACGCTCGCCTGCTCTTTCATCAGCGAGTCGATGATCGTCCACGCGCCGCCCTTCCGCGATTCGAGGCCGCCGAACGCTGTTCCTGCCCAGACCTCGCCGCCGGGCGAAACGCCGACCGACGTGACCGGTGCTAGCGGCAAAGCGCCCACCGAGGTCGCCACAGCATGGGTTTGGTTTCCGTCCAAAACCGACAGCCCGTTGATGTTCGAGCCGACCCAAACGGAGCCGTCCGAGGCGGCCAACGTATTGAAAATGAACACGTTGTCGGCAAACAGGCCCGGCATCTCCTCGATTTTCCAGCCACCGCCGGGTTGCTCGATGGAGACCGTGTTCTCCATCCCTACGACGATTTCGCCCGTCGGTTTTTGGGAAATCGAGCAGGCGTTGTAGTCGCCCGCGAAGCTCGGCTCAGGGTCGAGGGTCGTCCATTTTCCGGCCGTGTCGAGTTTCAAGACCTTGTCCTCGGCGACGAGCCAGACGGAGCCTTCCGAGTCAACCAACAGGTCGCGCACGGCGGAGGTCTGCGGCAGCGGCGCGTCCGGTTTTTTGAAAACCACCCACGGTGCGCCGTTGGCCGGGACCTTCACCAGCCCACCTTGCGAAAAGGGCTGCCCCACCCCAATCCAGGTGTTGCCCCATTGGTCGTGGCGGGCGCGGTTGCACCAGTTGTTGGGCAGTTTCGAGTTGCCTTTGTGGAAGAACTCGCCGTTCGCCGTCTTGCCCAACCGCCACATTCCGACGGAGGTCGAGACCCATGTGACGGAGTCGTTCAGCGGATGGATGTCGCGGATGTCGGCCTTCGGGTCGAGGATTTTTGTCCAATTGGAGAGGTCGGCGGTGCGCCACAGGCTGTTCGTCCCGACGAGGAGCGAGCCGTCGGCAGCCGTTGCCAGCGCGGTGACGGGGCCGTCGAGCACGGAGTTGTTGCGGTCGAAGCGGTTGAGCACGGCCCGGCTCGCCCGGTCGATTTCGACGAGGCCGAGGTCGGTGCCGACCCAAACAGAGCTTCCGCGCTCCAACATCGAGCGGATGTTGGCCTCGTAGAGAAAGGCCTCCGAGCAGGTTTGGGCTGTTGAAAAAGAGGTTTTTAAGAGGAAAAAGGCGAGGAACAGGCGCAGCTTCATAAGCGGAGATTGTGTCGGCAAATGACCGAAAAACTGGCCGGGAAGCTGGTTTTTCAAAAACAAAAAAGCCGTTCGGAGTCTCCAAACGGCTTTTTCAAAAGACTTCGAGGGGCCTCACGACCGCTCCCGCTTCTTCAGCTCGTCGCGGATTTTGGCCGCTTTCTCATAGTCCTCGTTGGCGAGGACGTCTTCCAGCAAAGTTTTGAGTGAGTCGGTGGGCATGTTCTCGATGCTGTCGGCCCGCTCGATGGTGCGCTCGCGGCGGCGACCGGAGCGGCCCCCGCCGCCCCCGCCGCCCTCCTCTCCTTCTTCGAGGACGACCCCGGCGGCTTCGAGAATGAAGTCGAAGGTGTAAATCGGGCAGTTGTAGCGCACGGCCATCGCGATGGCGTCGGAGGTGCGCGAGTCGATTTCGACGGTGTCGCCGTTGCGGCTGCAGACCAGTTTGGCGTAGAAGATGCCGTCGAGGAGATTGTTTATCAAGACCTCGTGAAGCTGGACGTCGAAAGTGTCGAGCGTGTTTTTGAAAAGGTCGTGGGTCAATGGCCGGTTCGGCACCATGCGCTCCATGGCCACGGCGATGGCCTGCGCCTCGAAGCTGCCGATGACGATGGGCAGCCGCCGCGTCCCCCGCCGCTCGCCGAGCACGACGGCGTAGTTGGCCGACTGCGTGACGCTGTGCGAGAGGGCGACTATGTCCAGTTCTATCTTCTTCATTGTAGAGGAAATGAGGAATCGAGGAAATGAGGAATCGAGCGGTTCAGTTCCTCGATTCCTCAACTCCTCGATTCCCCAATCAAGAGGCTTTGAATTTTTTGATGGCCGCCGTCAACCGCGGGACGACCTCGAACAGGTCGCCGACGACGCCGTAGTCGGCCGCCTTGAAGAACGGGGCCTCGGCATCTTTGTTTATGACGACGATGGTCTTCGAGTTGTTGACCCCGGCGAGGTGCTGGATGGCACCCGAGATGCCGATGGCGATGTAGAGGTTGGGCCGGATGGCGATGCCCGTCTGCCCGACGTGTTCGTGGTGCGGCCGCCAGCCTGTGTCGGCGACGGGGCGCGAGCAGGCGGTCGTCGCGCCGAGGACGGCGGCGAGGTCTTCGACGATGCCCCAGTTTTCCGGGCCTTTCATGCCGCGACCGGCGCTGACGACGATTTCGGCCTCGGGCAGCGGAACTGTTCCTTCTTGGGTTTTGACCTCGGTCACTTTTATCCGCGAGGCGGGGATTTCGACCGACATGTTTTCAACAGAAACCGCGCTGCCCATCGCCTCCGGCTTGACGGCGTTGCCCATCAGCGAGAGGATTTTGACCGGGCTGGAAACCTCATACTCGGCGATGGCCTTGCCTGAAAACACCGATATCCGAACCAAAAGCGACCCTCCCGCAATCGTCGGCACCGCGATCACGCCCGAGACGAGGCCCGCCCCGAGCCGCACGGCCAGCCGACCTGCGACCGCCTTCCCCGTGCTCGTGTGGCTGCAGACGATGACCGTCGCGCCGCTGCCCTGCGCCACGGAGGCGATGGTCGCGGTGAAAAGCTGGCTGTCGAACGAGTCCAGATCCGTGTCGGTGATGGCGAGGACGCGACTGGCGCCCCATTTCCCGAGCTGCCCGGCGTCGGCCACGTTGCTGCCCAGCACGAGCGCGGCGCACGGGACGCCCATCGCGTCGGCGAGCTTCCGGCCAAAGGTGACGGCCTCGAAAGCGGCCTTTTTGAGATGCCCGCGCGGGCTTTCGGCAAAGACTAAAACCATGTTTTTAATTGTAAATGGTCAATTGTCAATTGTTAGGCTCGGTCTGGCCGCTCTAACAATTGACAACTAACAATTAACCATTCAAATCGCTTTGGCCTCCTCGTGGAGCAGCCGGACAAGTTCTTCCATGTTCTCCGAGTCGACCAGTTTCACGCCGGTCTTGGCGGGCGGCAGGGTGAATTTTTTGAGGACGACCGCTTCCTCGGCGGCGACGGGCGCGACGACGGCCAGAGGCTTCGTCCGGGCGCCCATGATGCCCCTCATGTTGGGGATGCGCTGTTCGGCCATGCCCTTCGCGGCGGAGAGGACGAGCGGCAAATCGACCACGCAGGACTCGCCGCCGCCCTCGATTTCGCGGCCGACGGTGGCCGTGTTTCCGTTGACAGTCAACGAGTTGGCGTAGCTGATGAACGGCCAGTGGAGGTGCTCGGCGAGCATCGCGCCCATCTCGGAGCCGTTGAAGTCGATGGTCTCCTTTCCGGTCATGACGAGGTCGTAGCCGCCCGAGCGGGCATGCTCGGCAATTTGCCTGGCGACAAAAAAGGAGCTTTTCGGCTCGGCATCGACGCGAACGGCCGAGTCGGCGCCTATGGCGAGCGCCTTGCGGATGGTTTGGTCGCAATCGGCCCCGCCGACGCAGATGACCGTGACCGACGAGCCGGGGTTCGCCTCGCTCAACTCGCAGGCGCGGACGAGGGCGTACCACTCGTCGTATGGGTTCATGATGAAGGTGACTCCCGTGCCGTCGAAGGCCGTCGAGTCGTTCTTGAAGGCGACACGGGCCGTCGTGTCGGGCGTTTGGGCGATGCAGACGAGGATTTTCATGCTGTGCAGCGGATGGCCGGTTTTGTCAGGAAAAGCTGTTGTTTTGACCGCGTTTTGAGCCAAAAGCCGCCCTTTTCCGATAAGGCGCGGCGAAGGTATCACGGCCTTTCGGCGATTTCACCCGCCAAGCTCCTTTTCAAAGCCGGAAATTCTTTTCCAAAAACCACGCCCATCATGCCCAGCCGCCTCGACCTCTTGCTCGAACTACACGCCGCCGCGCCCGCCGACGACTTCACGCTTTTCGCCCTCGCCAAGGAGTACGAGGGCATGGGCGAGGCAGCCGTCGCGCTCTCCTATTATCAAAAACTGGCCGAGGCGCACCCCGGTTATGTCGGCACCTACTACCATCTCGGGAAACTTTTGGAACAGCTCGAAAGGGCGGAGGAGGCGATGTCCGTCTATGAAAAAGGGATTTCAGAGGCCGTCGCGGCGGGCGACCACCACGCGGCGAGCGAGTTGCGGGGGGCGAAGGTGAGCCTCGAGCACGAGCTGGAAATTTGAAATAACTACTGAAAATCAACCTATTGGATGAAAAAGCTGCTCCTTTTTGCCTTCCTCCTCCTGGCCCAAACTCTCCCCGCCGACACCATCCCCCCCCGTCTCCAATGGTTTGCCGATGCCAAGCTCGGCATCTTCATCCACTGGGGCATCTACGCCGTCGACGGCATCGACGAGAGCTGGTCGTTCTACAACGGCATGATTTCCCACGAGGACTACATGAAACAGCTCGACGGCTTCACCGCCGCGAAATACGACCCCGGTTTTTGGGCGAAAACCATCCGCGAGAGCGGAGCAAAATACGCCGTCCTCACCTCGAAGCACCACGACGGCGTCGCCCTGTGGGACACGAAGATGGGCGACCGGTTGAGCGTCGTGGCCCGAAGCCCGGCCAGGCGCGACGTGCTGACCCCGTTCTTTTCGGCATTGAAAAAGGAGGGCTTGAAGGTCGGCTGCTACTTCTCGCTCCTCGACTGGTCGCATCCCGACTACCCCGGGTTCATCGGTGGCAAGCCGCGATACGAGAAGGACTCGGCCCGCTTCGAGCGGTTTCTCACCTTCATGAACGGCCAGCTCGACGAGCTTGCCCGCCTAGAAAACCCCGACCTGTGGTGGTTCGACGGCGACTGGGAACACAGCGCACAGGAGTGGCACGCGCCCCAAATCCGCCAAAAACTCCTCGATTTCAACCCGAAAACCGTGATCAACTCGCGCCTCGCCGGCAGCGGCGACTATGCCACGCCCGAATGCTCTCTCCCGCTGAAAAGGCCCGACGGCCCGGCCTGGGAGCTTTGCCTGACCCTCAACGAAAACTGGGGATATCAGCCCACCGACCACCGCTACAAGTCCGCCGGGCAGGTCATCCAGATTTTTGCCAACTGCATCTCAAAAGGGGGAAACCTGCTGCTCGACATCGCCCCGCGAGCCGACGGAACCTTTCCCGACGAGCAGCTCGAGGTCCTCAAAAAGCTCGGCCGCTGGACGCAGAAACACGCCGAGGCCATCTACGGAACCTCGCCCGGCCTCGCCCCCGGCCTGTTCGACGGGCCGAGCACCTACTCGAAAAACGGGGAAAAGCTCTTTCTTTTCCTACCCAAAGGCCACTACGGCGAAATCATGGTGCGCGGGCTGGAGCGGAAGGTGAACCGCGCCTACGTCGTCGGAGGCGGGCAAAAACTGCAGACGGAGGTCTATCTGAAACCCTATTGGCAGTCGGCACCGGGCGTCCTTTTCATCGACCTGCCGCAAAAATTGGTGGACGAGGAGATGACCGTCATCTGCCTCATGCTCGGCAAGTGAGGTCAGCGGCGGAGCAGCCGCGCGACGTATTTCCCGATGATGTCAAACTCGATGTTGACCGTCGCGCCCGGGCGGAGGCTGCCGAAATTGGTGTTTTCAAATGTGTACGGGATGATGGCGACCGAAAAGCCCGCGTCGCTCGGCTCGACGACCGTCAGGCTCACGCCGTTCACGCAGACCGAGCCTTTGTCGACGAGGACATGGCCGGGGTCTTTTTCAAAACCGAAGTCGAACCGCCATGAGCCTTTCAAGTCGCTGATTTTCAGGCACTTGGCCAATCCGTCGACATGGCCCTGAACGATGTGGCCGTCGAGCCGCCCGTCGAAGCGGAGGCACCTTTCGAGGTTGACAACGGAGCCTGCCTGCCACTCGCCGAGGTTCGTCCGCGACAAGGTCTCGGCGACTGCGGTCACCCGGTGCCAGCCGTCGCCGAGGCCGACGACGGTCAGACAGGCCCCGTTGTGGCTGACGGACTGGTCGATTTTCAACTCAATGGAGATGGGCGAGGCAATGGTGAAATGGGCGTTCGTCCCCTCTTTTTCGATGGATTTCACCCGGCCGGCCGCCTCGATGATGCCTGTGAACATGCCCGTTTCAGTTCTTGCGCTCCGCCTCGGAGGCGATGTTCTCAAACTCTTTTTGCAGCGATTCGAGCTGTTTGGTCAGCTCTTCTTGCCGGGCTTTCAGCTCGGCGGCGCGGGCTTCTTGGTCGGCTTTTTCCTTTTTGGAAAGTGATTTCGAGGGCTGCTCGGCCGGTTGGTCGCCGAGGCCGTCAAGCTCTTTTTTGAGTTCGGCGCGGCGCTTTTCGGCTGCGTCGAGACGCTTGATGACATTTTCGTCGAGGTACTTGGCTTGGTCGCGCAGCTTTTGGTAGGCGTTGCCGAGCTTGTCGAGGGCGCCGTCGTACTTGCCGTGGTTGAACTTCTCGCGCTCCGAGCGGATGAGCGAGCCGACAGAGCGGGCCACGTCGCCGACCTCGTGGAAGACTTTTTTGGATTGGGCCTTTTCCTCGCTGTCACCGAAGAAGTAGTTGTAGCCGAGAATGGCGAGGACAGCCACAAAGGCGATTTTCAGTAGAAAGCGAATCATGTCGAGTGTGTTTTTGTCGATTTTTTGATGAAGAAAAAGGGCGTTCAGACCTCGGCCTTTGAACGGAATTCATGCAGGCTCTCGATGAACTGCCGATGGTTGGCCAGCCTCGGCACCTTCCCCTGACTGCCGAACTTCCCCCGCGACTTCATCCACTTCGTGAAAGTGCCGGGCGGGACGGTTGTCAGCCGGATGGGGTCGAGAGCGATGCTCTTGAACCGCTTGGCCTCGTAGTCGGAGTTGGTTTTTTGCAGGATTTCGTCCAAAAGCTGGGCGAACTGGCCGACGTCAGCCGGGCCGCGCTCGAATTCGACGACCCATTCGTGGCCGCCCTTCCCCTTGTTTCCAGAAAAGTAAAAAGGCCCGGCGGTGTACTCCGCAACCGACGCGCCAAGCGCGGCGCAGGTCTGGGCGAGGGCCTTGTCAGTGTCGGCGACCATGACCTCCTCACCGAAGGCATTGATGAACTGCCGCGTCCGACCGGTTATCCTGAATTTATAGGGGTTCGCGCTGGTGAACATGACGGTGTCGCCCGGCGTGTAGCGCGTCAGGCCGTTGGTCGAGGTGACCACGAGGGCGTAGTTCTCGCCCACCTTCACCTCGGTTATCGGCACGGCTTTCGGTCGCTCGCAGTCCCACTCCGACATCGGGATGAACTCGTAATAGATGCCGTGGTCGAGGAAAAGAAGCATCGACAGGTCGCCGCGCTCGGCCGTCGCGCCGAAGTAGCCCTCGGAGGCGTTGTAAATTTCCTGATAGAGAAAGGAGTCGCTCGGGATGAGGTCGCGGAACGTCTGCCGATAAGGGTCGAAGCCGACGCCGCCGTGCATATATGCCTGCAAATCGGGCCAGACTTCGAGCAGGTTCTGCTTGCCCGTCATTTCCAAAATCTTCCGAAAAAGGACGATCAGCCACGTCGGCACGCCCCCGAACATCACCACGTCGTCCATCTTGGAGCAGACCTCGGCCGTCCGGTTGATCTTCTCCTCGAAATTGGCCAGTTGGGCAATCTCGTCCGGCACGGCCGTGTGCATCTTCCCGATGCGCGGCATGTGCTCGACGAGCACGGCCGACACGTCGCCGAAGCGCGTGCGCGGGTGCTCGGGCAGCGGCGTGTGGGAGCCGGGCAGCAGGAGGCTCCTTTTTTGAAAAATCATCATGTCGGGCCTCATGTCGTAGAGCAGTGCGACGGAGTCCCACGAGGCGCGGATATGGCCCCTGAAGACGTTGAGCGGCGGCGTGGGGATGAACTTCGACTTGTCGCTCGTGGTGCCCGAGCTTTTGGCGTACCACCTCACCTCGCCCGGGACCAGCACGTCGCGCTCGCCGCGCATCATGCGGGAGATGTCGTTTTTGAAGCCCTCGTAATCCTGAATGGGGATTTTTTCGGCGAAATCAGCCTGCGTTTTGACGCTGTCGAGGCCGTGCCGCTTGCCGAACTCGGTGCCTTTTCCCCGCTCGACGAGCTTTCGGAACATCCTGTCCTGCGCCTCGCCGGGGTGCCGCATGAACCACTCGATGCGCCGCATCCGCCGCGAGAGGTACATCCGAGTGATGTCGTTGATGATTGCGTTCATGCCGTTGCGCGGTGGGCTGGGCGTGCGTTTTGATGCCTTTTTCGATGGGGAACAGCGGCGAAAATAGAAACCGGTTGCGGATTGGCAACTGTCCCGCCGCACCGCGCTACGGGCGCGGGACCGCCCGAGTTTTTTTCCTTTGCCCTAAAACTTGACAATGAAAAATGTCCTCTTCGCCGCGCTGTTCCTCGCCTGCTGCCTGCCCGCCGTTGGGCAGAAGATGCTCCTTTTGGAAAAATACGGCCGCCCCAATCCCAGCCGCATCTACCCCGGCCAGACATTGAATTTCAAATTAAAAAACCACCCCGGCTGGTACAAGCGCGAACTGACCGACGTGCTGCCCGAGCAGAAGTCCGTCGTCCTCGACCTCGAAATCGTGCGCCTCGACGAGATTTCCGATCTGCGGCTGCACCGAGGCATCTTCCGCGCCTTGGGTTCTTCGCTGCTCACGTTCACGGCGAGCCTCGGCATAGTCACCGGCGTGGCCGCCCTGCGCGGCGACGACATCCCGCGCTTCTGGCTGCCCGTCGGCATCGGCTCGGCCGTCGGCGGGGCCATCATGATTCGGGACAAGGGGAAGCGCATCCGGCTCGGGCGGCGGCACAACTTGCGGGCTTTGGAGCTGACGGTGCCCACGTCCGTGCGGCCAAATTGACGGCCAAGAGTGGTTCGTGCCTTTCCTCGCTCTGCTCGGAATGATACATGAAAAACACTGGGTAAAAAATTGATAATGAACAAGTTAGCCAACTTCTTGGCCATCGCCGCCCTCTTGGCCGCCGGCTGTTCCTCGAACCAAAAACCCGCCGCGACGGCCGACACCCTGTTCGTCAATGCCCGTTTCTTCACCGGCGACTCGACGCTCCTCCACGCCTCCGCCATCGGGGTGAAAGCCGGCAAAATCATCTACGTCGGCGACGAGGCGGGGGCCAAAAACTTCCGGGCCAAAGACACGAAACTCGTCGACCTGGGCGGCGCGTTCGCCATGCCGGGCTTCATCGACGGGCACGGCCATTTCAGCGCGCTCGGAAAATCCCTCATCAATCTCAACCTCTCCGCCACGAAAAGCTGGCAGGAAATCACGGCGATGGTCGCCGAAAAGGTGAAATCCACGCCGAAGGGCGACTGGATTGAGGGCCGGGGCTGGCACCAGGAAAAATGGGCCGAGTCGCCCGGCCCGACGGTCAACGGCTACCCGTCGAACGACCTTTTGAACAAAATCTCGCCCGACAACCCCGTTATCCTCAACCACGCCAGCGGCCACGGCCTGATGGCGAACGAGGCGGCGATGCGCCTTGCCGGAGTCACGCGAGAGACGCCCGACCCCGTCGGCGGCCGCATCGTGCGCGACGCGACGGGCAGGGCCATCGGCGTGTTCGAGGAGAACGCGACGGCCATCATCGAGCGGCCGTTCGAGGAGTTTTTGAAAAAGAAACCCGTCGAAGCCCGCCGGGCGGATTGGGAGAAAGCCGTCCAACTCGCTGAAAACCAATGCCTTGCGAACGGCATCACCTCCTTCCACGACGCGGGCGCGGGCTTCGAGGAGCTTGGCTGGTACGAAGATTTAGCGGCCAAAAACCGCCTCGCCGTCCGCCTCTGGGCAATGATTTCGGCGCCCGATTCGGCGAACACGGCGCGGCTCTCGGCCTACCCGAAAATCGGGCTCGGCAACGGCCACCTCACCATCCGGGCGGTGAAATGCTATCTCGACGGAGCGCTCGGCAGCTTCGGCGCGTGGCTCCTCGACGACTACGCCGACAAGCCGGGCTCGCGCGGCCAGAACACCACGCCGACCGCTGAAATCGCCCGCATGGCCGACGAGTGCGACCGGCGCGGGCTGCAGTGCTGCGTCCACGCCATCGGCGACCGGGCGAACCGGGAAATCCTCGACATTTTTGAAAAACACACCCGGGGCCGCGACCTCCGCTGGCGCGTCGAGCACGCGCAACACGTTGACCCAGAGGACATTAGGCGCTTTGGCACGCTCGGCGTGACGGCCTCGATGCAGACCTTGCACTGCACTTCGGACGCGCCCTTCGTCGTCAAACGGCTCGGAGAGCGACGGGCAAAAACGGGCGCCTACGCCTGGCGAAGCCTCCTTGACGCGGGCGCCCACCTCGCCAACGGGACCGACACGCCCGTCGAGAGCGTCGCGCCGCTGCCCAACCTCTATGCCGCCTGCACCCGCCGCCGGACGGAGCCGCCGATCATGGATTTTTTCCCCGAACAACGGATGACGCGGGCCGAGGCGCTCGCCTCCTTGACCCGCTGGAACGCCCGCGCCGCTTTCGAGGAGGGCGAGAAAGGGACCCTTTCCGTCGGGAAATGGGCCGACATCGTGGTGCTTTCCCGCGACCTCGAGACCTGTTCGGACGAGGAGATTTTGACGACAGAGGTCTTGCGGACCATCGTCGGCGGGCGGGTCGTGTTCAAAAAATAAGCCGGTGGTTTTTCCCCGAAGCCCTACCGCGCCGGGGCACAAAAAAGCTCCATCAGGCTCTGATAGACGCGATTGACGGGGAGGCCCATCACGTTCGCGTAGGTGCCCTCGATGCGGCGGATTTTGCAGTGGCCGATCCATTCCTGCACGCCGTAGGCCCCGGCCTTGTCGAAGGGGCGGCAGGTTTCGAGGTAGAATTCAATCTCGCCGTCGGTAAGTCCCTCGAAAAAGACGTTCGAGGTTTCCGAAAAAGAAACCTCCCGCTCGCGGCCGAGCAGGCAAACGCCGGTCACGACGCGGTGCATCCGCCCCGAAAGGCGGCGCAGCATCGATTTGGCCTCGGCGTGGTCGGCGGGTTTGTTCAAAATGGAATCCTCCAAAAGGACCGTCGTGTCGGCGGCGAGGATGATTTCATCGGCGGCCAGAAGATGGGCGGCGGCGCGGGCTTTTTTCACCGCCAGGAACTCGGCGACCTCGTCGAGCGGCAGATCGTCGGGCCAGCTCTCGTCTGTGTCGAAGGTTTTTACTGTAAACTCGAAGCCTGCCTCTGTCAAAAGCTGGCTGCGGCGCGGGCTTTTCGAAGCGAGGATGATGGGCCTGTTCTGGAATTTCAACGGATGGGAATTGGTTGGTGAAAGTTGGCTCGCTTGTCTTTTTCCTTTTGACTTTTGCTGTATGAAAATCGCTGTCTTCCGCCGCGCCCACTTCAACGCCGCCCACCGGCTGCACGTCGCCGAGTGGTCGGAGGAGCGCAACCGGGCCTTTTTCGGCGTGTGCAACAACCCCAATTTTCACGGCCACAACTATGAGCTGGAGGTGAAGGTCGTCGGCGAGATTGACCCAGTGAGCGGCTACTGCCTTGACCTCGGTTGGCTCGCCGAGCTGGTTCGGGTCGAGATCGAGGGGCGTTTCGACCACAAGAACCTCAACCTCGACTGCCCCGAGTTCGCCGCGCTGAACCCGACGGCGGAGAACATCGCCCGCGTCATCTGGCAGATTTTGCGGGAAAAACTGCCCGGCGAGCTTGACTTGTGGGTTCGCCTTTTCGAGACCCCCCGGAATTTTGTCGAGTACCCGGCCTGACGGTCAAGTGACCTTCGCCTTCTTGACCAGCCGGTTGAGATAGCCCGGAAAGAACCTTTTGAGATAGACCCCGAGCACCTCGCGGCCGCCGATGTAGGCCTCCTCCTTCCCCTTTTCGATGGCTTTCAGAATGGCACAGGCGCAGGCCTCGGGCGAGATCCCCTTGTCGGTCGCGTCGTCCATCGTGCCCTGTTTCTGGCCGCTGGCGGTGAGGGCGTTTTTGGAAATATTGGTTCGCACGAACCCGGGGCAGACGAGGGTGATTTTAATCGGCTCGTCACCCAGCTCGGCGCGGAGGCAGTCGAAGAAGCCGTGCAGCGCGTGCTTAGAGGCGGCGTAGCTCGACCGCAGCGGCGCGCCGAACTTCCCCATCAAGCTCGTGACGGTGGCGATATGGCCCAGCCGGTGCAGCCGCATGGAGGGCAGCACGGCCTTCGTCAGGGCGACGGTGCCGAGGTAGTTGACGGCCATCATCTGCCGGTCGACGTCGAGCGAGGTGCCGGCGGCGAGGCTGCGCTGCGAGATGCCGCCGTTGTTTATCAACACGTCGATTTTGCCCACCTTTTTGAGCAAATTCTGCGCGATTGGCCCTATTTCGTCGGCCTTCGCCAAGTCCAAAGGCTCGACGACGACCGAGGCCGCGCCCGCGCAGAGCGAGGCGACGCGGTGCAGTTCCGCCTCGTTGCGGGCCGAGAGGACGAGGTGCGACCCGCGACTTGCCGCCTCGATGGCCAGCGCCTCGCCGATGCCGGAGGAGGCGCCGGTTATCCAGATCCGTTTGTTCTTGAAGAAATCCATGCTTTTTATGTTGGGGCTGGCTGTCTACTCGACAAGCACCGCCTCCTTCAGCCCGTACATGAGCCGGTTGATGTCCTTGTCGTTCAGTTCGAGCTTGCCGCGCAGGGTGACGGGTTCGCTGGTGTACTTCACGCCATTCTTCGCCTCGACCTCCATGACGGTCTCCGGCCCGGCCTGCCCGCAGAAGAAGCACATCGAATAGGGAAAGGCCGAGAAGACGAACTCCGAGTGGCTCTTGTAGCCGTCGGTGGGGATGATGTAGCCGCGAACAGTGATGGTCTTTCCCGCCATCGAGCGGATGATTTTGTCGAACACCGGCACGTCGATCTTGTAGCCGAGCAGGTCGTTGTACTCTTTTTTATAGGTGACGTTGGCGAGCTTTTGCCACGTGTCGCTCTGGGCGGTGGCTTTTTGAAAAACGGCCGACGCGAGGAGGGCGAGCAGGAGACAGGTCTTTTTCATGCGAGAACTTTTAGGCCGCAAAACTCCCCCGGTTTCGCGGGCCGACGGCCGAGGCAGCGGTTAATGTTTTTCAGTCAAGACCCGCGAAGCCGCATAGGCCGCCGCCCCGATGATGCCCGCGTTGTTGAGCATCTGGGCGGGAACGATGCGCGATTTCACCGTGAAATGCTTTGCGAAAACATCGAAGTGCTTGCTCTCGCCCCCGCCGAGTATGAACAGGTCGGGCGAGAAGAGCAGCTCGAGGTGGAGCAGGTACTCGTTGAACCGCTCGGCCCATTCCTTTCGGCTCATGTGCAGCCGCTCGCGGGCGCCGGAGCTGACGGAGGCCTCCGCGATGTCCTTTTTCGGCCAGATGAGGTGGCCCATCTCGGTGTTGGGCAGCATCGCGCCGTCGAGGAAGATGGCCGAGCCGATGCCCGTCCCGATGGTGAGGAGGACGACCACGCCCTGCTCGCCGCGCCCGACGCCGCAGGTCATTTCGGCCATGCCCGCCGCGTCGGCGTCGTTCGTGACGAAGACCGGTTGGCCGCAAGCGGCGGAAAAGACCTCTTCGATGTTCTGCCCAATCCAGTCCTTGCCGATGTTCGACGCGGAGCCGCAGATGCCGTGCCGGACGATGCTCGGGAAGCCGCAGCCGACGGGGCCTTCGTAGTGGAAGTGCCGGACAATCTTGGCGAAGACCGGCCCCATCTCCCCCGGCCCGCCCGGCGGCGGCGTGGCGATTCGAAACCGCTCGCCGACCATCCGGCCCGCTTCGAGGTCGACCATCCCGCCTTTTATGCCGGACGCGCCGACGTCGATGCCGAGGATTTGCTGCATGATTTTTCGTCTAAAAACGGTTGGTGAAAAGCGCTTCGGCCGGAAACTTGGACCCGAAATCGGCCCGCCGAAAGCGGGGGCAATTTTAGACAGAAATCCGTTCCCGGCTGGCCGGACATTTTTCCAAAAGACATGGACTTCCTCGACTTGCACACCCACCACCCGCCCGGCCGCCCCGGCGTTCGCGCCATCCGCTCGGTCTTTTTTGACGAGAAAAAGGGGCCGCACGATTTCCGCCCGCTTTCGAACGGCCACCCGGCAGCCCTCTTTTCCGTCGGCATCCACCCCTGGCACCTGCCGCTCGACCTCGACTCGGCCATGCGCTGGCTTCGCTTCGAGGCCGCGCAGGACGACGTGCTGGCCGTTGGCGAGGCGGGCCTCGACCATGCCGCCGCGACCGACTTCCAGGAACAGGGCGAGGCGTTCATGGCCTGCGCACGGCTGGCGGAGGAGGTCGAAAAGCCGCTCATCATCCACTGCGTCCGGGCAAACGACGAGCTTCTTTCTTTTAAAAAAAACCTGCGTCCCGAGCAGCCGTGGATTTTGCACGGCTTCGGTGGGCACCCGAACACGGCTCGGCAGCTCGTCGCGCACAGCCTGTGGCTATCCTTCGGCCACGCCATTTTGACCAATGAAAAGGCGATGGAGTCGCTCGCCGCGATGCCCGCCGACCGCTTCTTTTTGGAGACCGACGACCGGCCGAACCTCCTGATCGAGGACGTTTACGAGGCGGCGGCCCGCATCCGGGGCTGCTCCGTCGAGTGGGTTCAGGAGCAGGTCTGGGGGAATTTCTCGACGGCTTTCGGGCAGATGGCGGCGGCGTTTTTGTGAAAAAACAAGATGGGCGCGCCGGTTTGTCTGTGTAGGTTTGTCCATCCGTTCGACTCGCGGACGGGCTTTTTTCACCTATCAATTCTTGTTTCATGAAAAACATCCTCCTCCTCGCGGCGACGCTGTTCGCCGCGCTCCAAACCGGCTTTGCCCAGATTTCGAAGCTGGCCGACATCAACCTCGGCAGCGGCCCGTCCACCGGCTTTCAAAAAGGCGGCTCGGCGCAGATGGGCGGCCTCCTCTTCTTCTCCGCCGACAACGGCCTCGACGGCGTCGAGCTGTGGAAGACCGACGGCACCGTGGCCGGGACCGAGCTGGTCAAGGACATCAACCCCGGCGCGGGCAGCAGCGAGCCAGACAACTTCAACGTCGTGGGCAACCTCCTCCTGTTCACCGCCGACGACGGCGTGAGCGGCGCCGAGCTTTGGGCGACCGACGGCACCGAGGCCGGAACCAAAATGCTGGCCGACATCCGCCCGGGCGCGGCCGGTGCCTTCGCCGACTGGTTCCTCAAGCTCGACTTCCACGACTTCCATGTGTTCAAAAACACCTTGTTCTTTCGAGCCTACACCAGCGCGGACGGCCTCGAACTCTACAAGAGCGACGGCACGGCCGCCGGGACCGCCCTCGTCAAGAGCATCGGCGGCGGGCAGAACGACGGCTGCCAGGGCGACTTCGCCGAGCTGAACGGCGAGCTTTACTTCGTCGGCTTCACAACCACCGATGGCGGCCAAATCTGGAAGACCGACGGCACCGGTGCAGGCACCGTCGCCGTCACCACCGCCCTCAACGAGACGCCCGAGGACCTCGTCGCGCTCGGCGGGAAGCTCATCTTCGTGGAAGACGACGGCACCAGCGGCCCCGAGCTCTGGTCGAGCGACGGCACCGCCGCCGGGACCGCCCTGCTCAAGGACACCGACACCGGCGCAGGCTCGGGCGGGTTGAAGCACATGGTCAACTGGCCGGAGAACCGCTTCTTCGTCTCGGGCGACAAAGCCTATTTCTCGGTGCTGACCTCGGCCAGCGACCCGCAGCTCTGGGTGACTGACGGGACAGCCGCCGGGACGAAGAAGCTCAAGTCGACCGGCTCCTCGTCCTGCCCGCCGTCCAATTTTGCGCAACTCGGCAACCTCATCCTGTTCACCGCCTGCAAGAGCGGCGTGGGCGACCAGCTCTGGGTCACCAACGGCACGGCGGGCGGGACGCAGGCCATCCAGTCCTTCCTCTGGGGCGTTTTCCCGTCGGACAACACCTTCAAACTCATGCACAGCTACAACGGCCGCGTCTGGTTCGGCGTGGAGGAGAGCAGTGGCGACCCCCTGACGCTCTACTCGACCGACGGCACGGCGGCCGGGACGGCGGCCGTCAGTTCGCCGCCCATCAACGGGTTCTACGACGCGAAGCGGTTCATCAACTTCGGCGACAAGCTCGTCTTCTGGGCCGCCCCGTCGCTCACCAGCACGAACGTGGAACCGTACATCACCAGCAGCCCGGTGGCCGTCGGAGGCCCGTCGGCGAGCGCGCTCGGCCTGTCGCTCGCGCCGAACCCTGCCGCCGACCGGGTGCGGCTCTCGCTGGGCGAGGGCTTGTCGGAGGCCCTCGAGTGTCGACTGTTCGATTCGATGGGGCGGCTTTTGCGCTCGTTCACCCTGCCCGCCGGCGGCGCAATCGACCTCGCCGGGCTGCCTGGCGGGCCGCTCGTGCTGCGGGTCATGCTGAAGGACGGTCGGTGGGAGTCCGCCCGGTTTTTGAAAATGGATTGAGCCAAACAATCCAAACAGAGGCGGAGGGGCGCGGCAATCGTTCGGAGCGACGAGCACCGCGCCCCTTTCTTTTTTCGTGCTTTTTTCAAAAACAAGCTGGAACCGGCGGCTGAAAACCCTGGCTACCTTCGCCCCGACATGTCGAACCTCGCCCACCTCGTGGCCCGGTACACCGCCAGCGAACAGGTCAGCAAACTGGCGGCCGCCCTCCAATCCGGCGCCGACGCCCGCATCCAACTCAAAGGACTGACGGGCGCACAGGAATCCTTTGCCCTCGCCGCGACCGCCGGAAGCCAGCCCGCCCACCTTTTCATCGCCGAGGACCGCGAGGCGGCGGCCTATGTGCAGAACAATTTGACCGGGCTGCTGCGGCCGCAGGTCGTCCACTTCTTTCCCGATTCGTTCAAAAGGCCGGGGGTTTTTGACCAGATAAACTCGGCGAACGTGCTGCAGCGGTCGGAGACCGTGAACCGCGTGGCGGTCAACGTCGGAAGGGCTTCAAGCCCTTCCGATGTTCAGGCAGCAGCGGTCGTCGTTACCTACCCAGAGGCCCTTTTTGAAAAGGTCGTCGACCCGAAAATTCTCGCCGCAAGGCGTATCGACGTGGCAAAAGGCGCGAAGCTCGACGTCGATTTCATGGTCGAGGTGCTCGTCGAGTTTGCTTTTGAAAGGACGGACTTTGTCTACGAGCCGGGCCAGTTCAGCATCCGGGGGGGCATCGTGGACCTGTTCTCCTACGGCAACGAATGGCCGTACCGCATCGAGCTTTTCGACGACGAGGTGGAGAGCATCCGAACCTTCGACCCGCTCACGCAGCTCTCGCAGCAGAACATCGAGCGCGTCAGCATCATCCCGAACCTCAACACGCAGTTCCGAAGCGACCAGAAGGTTTCCTTCCTGAAAATCCTGCCGCCCGAGACCGTTGTCTGGGTGCGCGACCTGCAACTGACGCTCGACCGGCTGCAAGACCTCTTTGAAAAGGCCGAGGCGTTCGCGCAGAAGATGTCGGCCTTCGACGACGAGACCGTGCGCGAGGTCTTTCGCGACCGCGCATTCCTGTTCCCGAGGGAAATCATGGACGACATCGGCTCGCGGGCCGTCGTTTTCACTCGAAAACAAAACTTCACCGGGGCTTTCAACCCGAAGTTCACGGAGACCGTCCAGTTCAAGTCGAGGCCGCAGCCGAGCTTCAACCGCAACTTCGAGCTGTTGACGAAGTTCCTCAAAGACAACCAGCAGGCGGGTTTCGACAACTTCCTCTTTTCGGAAAACCCGAAACAGCTCGACCGCTTCCGGGCCATTTTCAAAGACCTGCAGGAAAAGACCGGCGTCATCCAATGGGCGGCCGTCGGCGAGGGCATCCACGAGGGGTTCATCGACGACGACTTGAAACTCGTCGTTCTGACCGACCACCAGATTTTCCAGCGGTTCCACTCGTACAAGCTGCGGCAGGGCTTCAGCCGCGAGCAGGCCATCAACACGCGGATGCTGCGCGAGCTGCAGCCGGGCGACTTCGTCACGCACATCGACCACGGGGTCGGCAAGTTCTCGGGCCTCCAAAAAATCGACATCGGGGGGACGCAGCAAGAGGCCGTTCGGCTGATCTACAAGAACAACGACATCCTTTATGTCAGCATCCACTCGCTGCACAAAATCTCGAAGTACGTCGGGAAGGAGGGCGAGGAACCGGCCATGAACAAGCTCGGGACCGACGCTTGGAAGCAGCTCAAGGCCCGCACGAAGAAGAAAATCAAGGACATCGCCGCCGACCTGATTCGGCTTTACGCCAAAAGGAAAACCACGCCCGGCCACGCTTTCCCCATCGACGGATACCTGCAAAATGAACTGGAGGCCAGCTTCCTCTACGAGGACACGCCCGACCAGATAAAGTCGACCGCCGACGTGAAGGCCGACATGGAAAGGCCGCACCCGATGGACCGGCTCATCTGCGGCGACGTCGGTTTTGGGAAAACGGAGGTCGCCATCCGCGCCGCGTTCAAGGCAGTGACCGATGGCAAGCAAGTCGCCGTGCTCGTGCCGACGACGATTTTGGCTTTGCAGCACTGGAAGACCTTTTCGGAAAGGCTGGGCGAGTTCGGGGTCGACGTCGACTACGTCAACCGGTTTCGGACGGCGAAAGAGAAGAAGGAGATTTTCGAAAAGGTCAAAAACGGGAAGATTGACCTGCTCATCGGGACGCATGCCATCCTCTCCAAAGAATTGGTTTTCAAGGATTTAGGGCTATTGGTCATCGACGAGGAACAAAAATTCGGCGTTGGCGCGAAAGAGAAGCTCCGAAACCTGAAAGTCAACGTCGACACCCTGACGCTGACGGCGACGCCCATCCCGCGAACGCTCCAGTTCTCGCTGATGGCGGCCCGCGACCTGTCGGTGATGCGCACGCCGCCGCCGAACCGACAGCCCATCCACACGGAGGTCAGGCAGATAAACGAGGACGTCATCCGAGACGCGATTCACTACGAGGTCGGGCGCGGCGGGCAGGTCTTTTTCGTCTACAACCGGGTGAAAAAGCTGCCCGAGATGATGGGGATGCTGCAAAGGCTCTGCCCCGACGTGTCGATGCGGATGGCGCACGGGCAGATGGAGAGCGACCAACTGGAAGAAGTGCTCGTGGAGTTCATCGACCGCAAGTTCGACGTGCTGCTCTCGACCAATATCATCGAGACGGGCCTCGACATCCCCAACGCAAACACCATCATCATCTTCGACGCGCACCAGTACGGCCTTTCCGACCTCCACCAACTGCGCGGCCGCGTCGGGCGGTCGAACACGAAGGCGTTTTGCTACCTCTTCGCGCCGCCGCTCTCGATGATCACCCAAGATGCCCGGAAAAGACTGCGCACGATCGAGGAGTTCGCCGACCTCGGCTCGGGCTTTCAAATCGCGATGCGCGACCTCGACATCCGGGGCGCGGGCAACCTGCTCGGCGGCGAGCAGTCGGGCTTCATCGCCGACATCGGCTACGAGACCTACCAGAAAATCCTCGACGAAGCCATCCAAGAGCTGAAGGCGACGGACTTCAAAGAACTCTTCAAAGAGGAGCTTTCGCAAAAAGGCAGCTACGTCCGCGACGTTACCATCGAAACCGACGCCGAGATGCTCATCCCCGACGGTTTCGTCGCCTCGACGCAGGAGCGGCTCAACCTTTACACCGAGCTGGACGGCCTGAATTCAGAAGAAGAAATCGACGCTTACAAAGCGCGGCTGGCCGACCGCTTCGGGAAGCTGCCGCCTCCTGTCGAGGCCTTGTTCGACGCGCTGCGATTGCGGTGGGTTTGCAAGCGGCTCGGCTTCGAGCGGCTCCATTTCAAGGGCGGCAAGCTGCGGCTCTACTTCCTCGGCGACCCGCAGTCGTCATTCTTCGAAACGGCTGTCTTCAAGCGCACAATGGCCTTCGTCATCACGAAAGGGAAGACCGTCGGCCTCTCGATGAAGCAGACGAACAAGGAACTGCTGCTCGTCGCCGACGGCGTGCGCGGGGTGAAAGGCGTGATGCGCATCCTCGCCGCCGTCGAGGCCGGGTAAATCGCCTCGGTGACGCGGCCGATGGCGGTCAGGTTCAGAAGCACCGGCCCCAAGACCCGTTTCCTCTACTCCATATCTGTTTTGACTGGCCTGAGATGCGGTTGCATTGGGTCGATGTTCAACAAAATCGCCTCCGAATCCCGCGTGATTTGGCCAGTAACGACATTGTTTGTTGAAAAATCCCGCGTGATCGCCCCGGTAACGACATTGTTTGTTGAATAATCCCACGTGATCGCGCCAATAACGACATTGTTTGTTGAAAAATCTCTCGTGATCGCCCCGGTAACGACATTGTTTGTTGAATAATCATGCGTGATCGCCCCGGCAACGACATTGTTTGTTGAAATATCACGCGTGATTGCACCGGTAACGACATTGTTTGTTGAATAATCACGCGTGATCGCGCCGGTAACGACATTGTTTGTTGAAAAATCTCGCGTAATCGCGCCGGTAACGACATTGTTTGTTGAATAATCACGCGTGATCGCGCCAGCAACGACATTGTTTGTTGAAAAATCACGCGTAATCGCGCCGGTAACGACATTGTTTGTTGAAAAATCACGCGTGATTGCGCCGGTAACGACATTGTTTGTTGAAGCATTTCGCCCCCTCACGCACAAAATCTTCCCAATAGCATATCGATGACCGGAGGTTCTTGGCTTTTTTGCTGGCTCACAAGTCGGAGAATATTTCTTATGAGGTTTAAGTCAGAAGACTTCTTGCGAAAGTTAAAAAGACTTCTTGCGAAAGTTAAAAGAGGCGGATTTCAAGGTTGCAGATGGCGGCGAAGAGATTGAATCGTAATCCGAAACGCTTTGCGCGGTTTCGATACTTGGAGGAGAAGATTCGGAACCGCTTGATGAAGGCGATGGCATTCTCGACCTTTATTCGGAGCTTGGAGATTTGGACATTTTCTTGTTTGTGCGTCTTGGACAGGGGCTTGTTCTTGGACGATTTGTGGGGGAAAAGGGAGTTTTCATGCAGGTTTTGGACGCCTTGGTAGGCGGAGTCGGCGATGAGGATGGTTTGAGGGCGCAGCCTGGTTTTGCTGTCTTTGAAGAGGGCGAAGTCATGTTGTCGGCCCTTTGCAAAGGCCGTGCAGATGACCTTCCCATCGGACTGGTCAAGAGCTACCTGGGCTTTGAGGTGGTGCTGCCGCTTTTTGCCGCTGTAGTAGGCTCTTTGCTTTTTTTGGGGCGTTCGATTTTGACCTCGGTGACGTCGACGAGGACGATGTCGAACTGTGTGTCAGATGCCTGCAAAGCCTTGCGACCCGGAAGACTGAACTGGCCCGAGCGAATCAAAAGCTCTTCGACCCTTTTGATGCATCGATAGGCGTTTGATTCGGCCAGCCCGTAGCTCTGTGCGATATGGAAGTACGTTCGGTACTCACGATTGTATTCCAACATCATCAAAACCTGGTCTGCCAGCGACAATGCCGAAGGGCGGCCCGAAAGCTTCTTTCTGGCCTTCAATTCGGTCTCATAGGTCTCGAGCATCCGCTCGAACGTCGGCTTTTGAACCCCGGTCAACCGTCGAAACTCGGCTTCCCCGAGGCTTTTTATCTTTTCATACTTGTCCATCGGCGAAAATTACAACTTTCGCAAGAGGTCTAATAGGCAAATTGGTGAAGCATCCATTCCCGTCTGCTTTCCGGTTGAGTCTCAATCGCCTCCAAAATCTGCCTCGCCGTAAACTTCTTGAAATCGCGCACCACCTCTGTCAACTGAAATGGTTCATTCACCCATGCCACCATGTGCAAGTGGTTGGGCATGATGACATAACCATAGACCGTCAAGCCCTTGTTTGCTTGGCAATACCGGAGGCTGTCAAGCAGGATTTCGCAGTTGTCCTTACGGGTGAACACGTCAATCCAACCCACGACCGTAATAGTCATATAGTAAAGTCCATTGGGGCTATGGGCTTTGTACCGGTTGCTCAACTTGTATGTTTTATTTTGCGGATAAAGTTGGTGTTGGGCTGCCATGTCTTCACCCGCGCCCTTGAAAAATTATTTCCCTTGCTCGCGCACGACTCTGTCGGGTG
>JBGAWE010000348.1:0-3361 GCA_044227705.1 Saprospiraceae bacterium | reverse complement strand
GTCGCGCCGTGGTAGATTTTCGGCTGTTTTTTGTTCTCGAAAATCAGCCTGTCCTTCTCCTGCCCGTCGCCGAGCTTGTGGAAATACACGGCGTGGAACGAGTTCGCCCCGCTCAACTCGCTGCCCTTCCTCGGCTCTGGGAAGCGCGAGTAGAAGAAGCCGTCGCCCTTCCAAGCGGCGCCGCTGAACTTTACCCATTTCAAAATATCGGGCAGCTCGCGCCCCGTTGCCACCTCGCGGACGCGGATTTCGCCCCAGTCGGAACCGGCCTTGCTCTGCGCGATGGCCACGAACTTTTTGTCCTTTGAAAAAGATAGGAGGTTGACGGCCGTCGTCCCTTTTCCGTCGAGCTTGTTCGGGTCGATGAAGACCTCCGGCTGGCCTGACCCTTTCTGCCGATAGATGACGGCTTGGTTTTGCAGGCCGTCGTTTTTCGTGAAAAAGAGGAAGTCGCCAGCCGCGACCGGCAGCCCGACCTTCGGGAAGTTGTAAAGCTCGGCGTACCGCTTTTTGATGGCCTCGCGGTAAGGGATTTGGGCGAGATAGTCCTGTGTCGTGCCGTTCTGGGCTTTGACCCACGCGCCGGTTTCGGCCGAGGTGTCGGCCTCGAGCCAACGGTACGGATCGGCGATTTTCGTCCCGAAATAGTCGTCGACGGCAGCCGAATCGACGCGGGTCGGGGCGTATTTCACCGCGATCTTGGGATTCGAAACGACTTGCGAGGGCGGGTTCTGCATGCAGTTTTGGAGGAGGATGCTGGCGGTTAGAAGAAGCGGAAGGGCCGTTGACTTCATGAGAAAAGCTGGCTTAGTTGAATGGAAAAAGGCGGTTTTGGGTTGCGGCGAAAGTAGAGTTGACCAATCCGCGCAAACTCCCAAATCTACGAACGCCCTGAAAAGAGCATTTGAAACCGTCTTTGCCCGCTGCGAACGGGTTGCGGCGGACGACTCACCCGCCCAGTCTTTCCGCCCGCTCGAGCAGCCACTTTTTTTCAGGCAATGCCTCCTCCTTTTCAATGCCCGCGGCGAGCTTGGAAAGCTCCCCCCGCTCCAACGGATTGATTTTCAGCAACTTGTCGACGTATTTCAACAGGTTCAGGTAGCTTGTCCGGTGGTAGCCGAGCGAGCCTTTCCGGTGGATGTAGTTGCGCATGGCGTCGATGTGCGAGGCCAGCGAGTCGTGCTCGCCGAGGTCGAAAAAGGTCTTGAGCAAGATGGTCTTGGCCGCGAGGTTGTGCAGCGGGTCGCGGTAGTTCGACTTTTGGAGGAGGGCCATCACCGCGTCGTGGTTGCCCGCGGCGTGCTCGAGGCGGGCGAGGTTGAAGCTGAAGCCGCTCTCGCGGTGGCTCTTTTCGAGCCGGTTCTTGTTGTCATGGATGAACGAGCGCACCCAGTCCAGCTCGCCCGAGTGCAATCCGGCGGCGACGATGTTCGAAAAAGTGAACCGCGTCAAAAGCCCGTTTTCGAACAAAATCCCCGTTTCCAGCCCCTTTTTGTAAAGCCCGAGCGCCTCGCTGTTGAAGTCCGGCCGCCCGGCGTTGATTTGCCGGATGCAAAAATTGACGGCCAGGAGGTAGAGCGCCCGCGTTTCCTCGGCCGAGAAGGCATCGGGGCTGTCCCAAAGAACGCGGCGGAAATCGTCGAAATGCTCCTTCCTCCCCGGCTCCGTCAGCATCCAATAGCCGTGCAGGTAGGCAGCGATGCACGGCTCGTTTTTCAACACCGGCGACTCGGCGGCCATCCGCAAAACCTCCACCGTCCAGGGTTGCTGGTTCTCCTTTTCATAGACGGAGCCGTGCGCGGCGAGGAGGCAGATATGCCGCAGCTTTTGTGAAAAATAGGCGACGTCTGCCGCCGCGTCGGAGGCCCGGAGCCGCGCCGTGTCGGTCGGCTTGATGGTCGAAATCTGCTGGTGCGCCTCCCATTCGAGCCGCTGCTGCCGGGCGAAAAAGCGGGCGTCGCGCACCGGCTGGGCGGCCATTTTCCGCTCGGTCTGCGATTTTGCCCGGTCGAAATGGGCGGCGAGGCCCCGCTTCCGGTAGCTCGAAACCGTGCGGACGCGCTGCCCGTGCTCGTCGGCGAGGAACTCTTTGACGGCGAGGAACTGCTCCAAAAGGCGGTGGAGGTAGGTCATTCGCAGCCGCAGCTCTTGGTCGTCGGCCTGCGAGTCGGGGCCGAAGAGGTGCCGTTTGGCCGCCGTCTTTTCAACGTCCTGCCGCTGGCAGAGGAAGTCGAAAAGCTGCACCACATCGGCCCGCTGGTTGAAGAAGGGCGAGGCCAGAAACTTCCGCGCCTCCCGGACTTCCGTCGGGCCGAGCGAAAAAATCAGCTGGATGAGATGACTTTTTTCCAATTTCTTTTCAATCTTGTTTAACTCAAATAATTGAAAATCAATACTTTGAAACAAAAATGATCTAAATTCGGCTCAATTTCCGAAAAAAAATGATTTTGCCCGTTGACAATGCCCGACGGACTCTTGCAACGTGAAAAAAGGGCGCGCTCCTTTCCAACCACGAGTCATCTATTCATCCAATCAAACTCTGTCCAATGAAGCAGATTTTCTTTTTCCATGAACTGAAAAAAAGCCGCCTCGGTCGCATGGTCGGGGCGATGCTGGCCTTCTTACTCCTCGCATCGGGGGAGATGCGCGGCCAGTGCAACCCCGACGTGACCGCCCCGACCGCCGTCTGCGTGGAAGTCATCTCCATCGTCGCCGGTTCGAACGGCCTCGCAACCGTGACCACCGCCAACATCGACGACGGCAGCTACGACGACTGCGGGCCGGTAACGCTCCTCCTCTCCGTCCCGGGCCTTCCCGCCGGAACCTCGATTGACCTGCCCATCGGCACCCACACGGTCACGCTGACGGTTGAAGACCCTTCGGGGAACTCGAACAGTTGCCTTTGCACGGTCGAGGTGGTCGCTTCGTGCGTCAACGACGTGACGCCGCCGACGCTCACAGCCCCGGCCGACCTTACCCTTGCGCTTGAAGATTTCACGGCGCTCGGTATTTCATTCACCGACCTTGCGGCGTTGGACCTCGCTTTCGGAGCCGCCACGGCCACCGACAATTGTGTTCCAGGCAATGTGTCGGTTTCGGCCTCGGCAAACATGTTGAACTGGCAGGATGGCGCTCCCAGAAGACTGACCCGGTCTTTTTGGGCCGCTGACGCTTCTCTTAACACAGCCACGGCGAAGCAATTCATCAACATCAAGCCGAGCTACACCATTCACGTTCCAGCATGGGGTTATCCGGGCAGCCCGACATCAGACAGCATGACGGTTTCGCAAGGCCCCGGATACTTGATGGGCGTTTCATTCTACGACGTGGGCTTTCCAGCTGAATGCGACCCGAACGAGCT
>JBGAWE010000347.1:0-3370 GCA_044227705.1 Saprospiraceae bacterium | reverse complement strand
CGCATCACGCCCGACGCGCGGGGCGGCTCGATGGGCGACGTCGGCATTGCCACATCGGCCGACGCGAATTCGATGCACTACAACCCGTCGAAGCTCGTCTTTGCCGACAAAGACCTGTCGATTTCGGCCACCTATACGCCGTGGATGCGCGCGCTCGGCCTCAACGACGTGTACATCGCCTACCTCGGCGGCTACAAAAAACTGGACAGCCGGCAGGCCATCGGTTTCGGGCTGCGCTTCTTCTCGCTGGGCAGCATCGACTTTACCGGACCGGGCGGCGAACCTCTCGGAAGCGGCAACCCCAACGAGTTCGAGACGAGCATCGGCTATTCGCGCAAGCTCTCCGAGAAGCTCTCGGTCGGCGTGGCAGGGAAGTTCATCTACTCGAACCTCGCCAGCGGCCAAACAGTCGACGGCGTGCAAATAAAGCCGGGCAAGGCGGGCGCGGCCGACTTCTCATTGACCTACAAATCGCCCATCATCAAGAAAAAGAGCGACTACACGGTCGGCATCAACCTGTCGAACATTGGCAACAAAATCACCTATACGAACTCGGTCAACAAGGAGTACATCCCAGCCAACTTCGGCCTCGGCCTCGCCTACCACAGCAAGATTGACGAGTACAACGAGGTTACCTTCTCGTCCGACCTCAACAAGCTGATGGTGCCGACGCCCTGCCGCGACGAGGCAGCCGTCTGCGACACGGACGGCGACAAAATCCCCGACTACAAGCAGTACAGTATCGCCCGCAGCATCGGCAAGAGCTGGAACGATGCCCCGGGCGGCTTCTCGGAGGAGATGAAAGAGTTCACCTACGCCATCGGCGCCGAGTATTGGTACGACCAGCAGTTCGCCGTGCGCGCGGGCTATTTCTACGAACACTACTCGAAGGGCAACCGGAAGTATTTCACCGTTGGCCTCGGGGTGAAGTACAACGTCTTCGGGTTGAACTTCAGCTACCTCGTCCCGACCACCAACCAGCGCAACCCGCTCGACAACACGCTGCGCTTCTCGCTCATCTTTGACTTCGACGCGGCGAGCGAGGCAGCGGGCGACGAGTAAGAATCCAGTCCAAAATCAGCTGAAAAGGCGCGGCACCCGACGAATTGCCGCGCCTTTTTCGTTTTCGGAACATGAACACCCAATCTTGGATTTACCTCGACGACACGGGCGGCAAGAGGAAGATAAACCTCTACCACAGCCCAGCCAAAGGCATGCTGCTCGTACAGGTCGACGGGCAGGTGGTCGTCGCGTCGAAGGAGGCGAACCGTGGCGGGAAGTGGACTTTTTTGATTGAGGACCAGCTTTGCGACGTGGTCATCTGGCGGCGCGGTATGGAGTATTCCTATGGTTTTCGGGTCAACGACTATGCCGAGTCACCGAGGAACAGGGCGGTCAAAATCAAGAACCGCCGAGACTTTTGGCTGCCGACCTCCATCTTTTTGGGGGCCCTTTTGATTGGAGCGGCTTTGTTGGTTTGGCGGAAAAGCCTGAATTCCAGCAAGCCTCCGAGGCCGGTCGGAACGTCGGTTTCGGTCGGCGAGGATGGGCAACTTTTGAAGCTCGGGCAATTGGGGCGTGCGGCCGTCGCAACGTTCACGAAAAGCGCGGAGGTCGCCAATTATTCTTTCCGGGCAGACAGTTCGAGGGTCATCAACGGCTCCTTCATTATGGATAAAAACGCGGCCAGCCAGGCCATCCTCCCGACTGGCTTTCCGCTCGAAAACGGGGATGAATTTGTGGTGGTATTTCTACCCGAAGAGCCGTCTGTTCATCGGCTGGAGTTGATGCAACCCGTTGAAAATCAGATGCTTAAGTACGAAAAGCGGGCGGCAGAAGTCGAGCGCGTCCTGCATCCCAACGAGCCGAAAAGCCGCGCCGAATGCCTCGCCCGGGTGGCCCGGAGGGCAACGGGGCTGCGCGGTTTGGCCGATATTTTTTACCAGAACTACAAGCCGACCGACTACCCCGAACACAACCGCGACACCTACAACAGGCTCGTGCGCGATGTTTCATTCCAAAAGATGCTGGCGGAGAAATGCCTCGAATGAGGCGATCAATCAACCAAAATTTTGGCGGCTGCGAACCGGCCGTCGCCGTCCCGTTTCACCAAAAAATAGAGGCCGCCCGGCAACCCCTCCACTGAGGTCTGTGCCGATTGGCCGACGGTCGGTTGCCAGTTTCCGTCGGAGACAATGTGGCCAAGCGCGTCGAATAGCTGGATTTTTGAATAGGGCATGGCCGCTGCGTCGGCCCAACTGAGGGTCAATTCGTCGTGGGCGGGATTCGGGTTGGCAGCCAAACCATAGGTTTTCGGGCTGTTTTCGGGCTTTTTGCAGTCGAATTCCCAAAAGCCAAGCTGTTCGTGCGCCCAGCCGACTCGATTTCTTATGAATGGGAAAACACCTTTCAGTTTCAGCCGAATTCCGATGCCGGTGGTCGGCTCTATGACGGTTTCCTCAGTGTTCTCGGTTAAAGAGCGATCGAAGGTTTCGAGGTCGAATAGGCGGTTTTCATCCTCGCGATAGGCTTCTGCAATCTGCTCGTGCCATCGGATGGCGGGCGGCGAAAGCGAGTCCAGCCCGAAACGGCCGGATTCGAGCATCTCGCAGACGATTTCCAGGTATTGCCGCCTCCATTTTTCAACCGAGAAGATGGCTTTCAACAAAGGCCGACTGTCGAACACATTGGTCGGAACCAGAAAGGACGGGTCGGTCAGCCAGTCAACGAGGCCTCCGTCGAACTCTTGAAAGGTCTCGTTGAAGTCCCAGGGAATCCATCGGAAGCGGCCGTCGGGATGGTCGTAGAGATAGAAGTTGTTGCCGCCGCCCCAATAGCTGTCCCAACTGTAAATCAGTTTTTCGACGGCGAGGATGTGCAGGTAGTTTTCGACGTCAAAGACTGCAGATATTTTCTGTTCGAGACTGTCTTTCCCTGTATGGTTGATGATGTCGATAAATTGAATCAGGCCGCTCCAATCGTCTGCTGTTTCATTGGTTTTCAATTCGAGGCCTTGTTTTTTATAGGCTTCTTTGTCATAGCCTTTCCATTTGAGCGAGACCTGGCTAATGTGGCCAGTTTTATAAAGGTTGTTGTCGTTTGACTGGCTGCCGTAGTGGAGTTTCAAAAACGCCTTATCGACTTGCTCGACTATCAGGTATAAGCCAATAAATTCATCGTTGACATAGAACCGGCAATAGGAAGCCCGCGAAGCAACCGATACAGCTTCGCGCATCAGCCGATAAGCGAGCGACTGCCGGACAAAGCTCGGATCGTTGTTCTCGTTCAACAGATTTATGGATTTCAGGCCGTCGAACCGCTGCTCCTCGCGGAAGGCGTCGAAAGAGATCTTGAAAGGCTTCTTCCTTTT
>JBGAWE010000346.1:0-3372 GCA_044227705.1 Saprospiraceae bacterium | reverse complement strand
TCCCACCCCTGATGGAGGAGCTTGGCCTCATCGAACTGGAGCACAATGCGAAGAACAACAGGGCGCGGGCGAAGTGACCGCTTGATGCTGGGGCTGGCCCCGTTCAACTCAAACAGCCTTTTAGCTTTGCCGCCCGAAACCCTCTGTTTCGACAAATTTGCATGGAAAATCAGTCCAAATCCGCCCGCTTTTGGCAACTTCTCAAAAAGTCGCTGGCGGGCGGTGAGCAGGACTTCACCAGCGGCAGCATCACCACCGCCATCGTCCTGCTGGCCATCCCGATGGTCTTGGAGATGGCGATGGAGAGCGTCTTTGCCGTCGTCGACATCTTCTTCGTGGCCAAAATCGGCCCCGAGGCCGTCGCCACCGTCGGCCTGACGGAGTCGGTTTTGACCATCGTCTACTCGCTCGCCTGGGGGCTGGCGGGCGCGGCGACGGCCGTCGTCGCCCGGCGGATCGGGGAGAAGGACCGCGAAAAAGCCTCCGAGGCCGGGGCGCAGGCCATCCTGTTGGGCCTCGGTTTCGCGCTCGTCTTCGGGGTCGTGGGCTGGAACTTCGCCCCGTCGCTCCTGCGCTACATGGGCGCCAGCGACTGGGTGGCGACGGAGGGCGCGGGCTTCACGCGGCTCATCTTCGGGTCGAACGTGGTCATCATGCTCCTTTTCCTCAACAACGGAATCCTGCGCGGCGCAGGCGACGCATCGACCGCCTTGCGCGTCCTCGTCGTCGCCAACCTGATAAACATCGCCCTCGACCCGCTCCTCATTTTCGGCATCGGCGACTGGCCCGGCTTCGGCGTGACCGGCGCGGCGATGGCCACCACGACTGGGCGCGGCATCGGGGTCTTAATGCAGTTCTACGTCTTTTTCAAGGGGAACATCGTCAAGCTGCGCACCGCCCATTTCCGGCCGGTCGTCTCTGTTTTGAAGACCCTCGTCGATGTCGGCAGCGGGACGGCGGGCCAGTTCCTCATCGCCAGCGGCTCGTGGGCTTTTTTGATGGGGCTGATGGCGAGCTTCGGCTCGGAGGCCGTCGCGGGCTACACCATCGCCATCCGCGTCCTGATTTTTTCGCTCCTCCCATCGTGGGGGCTGGCCAACGCGGCGGCGACCCTCGTCGGCCAGAACCTCGGCGCAAAGCAGCCCGAGCGGGCGGAGGCCTCGGTCTGGCGGGCGGGCCGGTGGAACATGTTCTTCCTCGGCGGCGTGGCCGTGCTGTCGATTTTTTTCGCGGAAACCTTCATCCGTTTTTTCACCGATAGCCCGGTGGCCGTCGAACAGGGCGCGCTTGCGCTGCGGGTGCTGTGCAGCGGCTACGTTTTTTACGGCTGGGGGATGGTCGTCGCGCAGGCCTTCAACGGCGCGGGCGACTCGCGCACGCCGACCGTCATCAACTTCGTCTGCTTCTGGCTGATGCAGATACCGCTGGCCTGGCTGATGGTGAAAAAAATGGCCGTCGGCCCGGTCGCCATCTCGCTGGCGGTGGTCATTTCGGAGAGCATCCTGGCCCTGATTTGCATCCTCGTTTTTCGGCGCGGAAGGTGGAAGGAGGTGAAGGTTTGATCTCCTAAAAATCCCCTGGCAAGTCCTCGATTTTCTTCTTGTTCTCCTTGTCAAAAGGCCGCCGCCGCGACGGGACGATGTGCCGCCGGTGGTCGCTCGGACGGATGAAGTGCGCGCCCGGCGACACGCCGAACGTGTGGTAGTAGGTCAGCCCGAAGGAGGGCAGGATGTTGTAGTACTTCGTCTTCGGGAAGTCGAGGAAGACGGTGTAGAGGTCCATGTTGAGGCTGAGCTTGTCGTGCCGCAGGAAGTACGGCGCGATCTGGTAACCGAGGCAGTTGAGCCAGACGACCTTGTAGTTGAAGGTGTTCGTCGTCAGGAGGTTGTCGAAGCCTCCGATGCCCCCGCCGATGCTGAAATAGAAGCGGTAGGGCGAATAATAGGAGACCGCCGCCCCGCCGATGGTGCCCTGCGTCTTGGTGTACTCGCCCATCGATTCGTCGTAGAAGTTCTTGCTGACGTAGGCCCCGACGAGCTTGTAGCCGAGGTCGCCCGCGCCGTTGCGCATCGGCAGGCGCCTTTCCAACTCCAATTTCACGGAGGAGGGCTTCACGCCCCAATCGAAGCCGAAGCCCGCGTGGATGCCGTCGGTGCGGACGCGCAGGTTGTTGAGCAGGTAGATGTTCTCCGGGCCTTTCACCTTCCGCACGCTGCGCACCCACCGCACCTTGTCGCAGCCGATGATTCCGATGGTCTTCAGGTTGGGGAACTGCCGCCATTTCGGCAGCGTGTCGAGCTGGTCGCAGTCGTAAAGGAGGATTTTTTGCAGGCTGTCGTTCGGCGGCAGGGCGAGGTTGGTGAGGCCGCCGCAACTGTTGACCCTGATGCTCGTGAGGCCCTTCGGCAGGTTGAGCGAGCGGACGCGGGCGAGGCGGCTCGCGTCGAAGTTCTCCAGTCGCCCGTTCCGTTCCAGCCCGTCGAGGCGGCTGGCGGCGAGGTCTTTGAGGTTGACCGACTTGAGCGCCTCGAAGTTTCCGAGGTCGATGCGCTCCTCGCCGAGGCCCGATAGGTCGAGCACGGCGATTTTTTTGTTGTCGCGCAGCAGCCCGGCGACTTTCACCTGCGGGCTTTTTTCGATGAACAGCGACCGCAGCGTCTCACAACTGTCGACATAGGTCAAAGCCGAGCATTCCGAGATTTTCAACAACTGCAGCGCCTCCACCTTTTCGAGGTCGATAGCGAAAAGGCTCGGGTTTCGATAAAGGAAAAGCTGTTCGAGCTTCGGAAAGGCCGACCAGTCGGGCAGGCTGCGGATGTTGGGGCAGTCGGCGACGCCGAGGTGCCGCAGCTTCGAGAAGGCGCCGAGCGCGGGCGGGAAACGGCTGAAGTTGGCCGGGTTGCCCATCAGGTTCAAAAGCTCGATGTCCCGGTATTCGCGCATCCCCTCGGGGATGGTCCACCAGTTGCCGTCGAGCGAGGCCGAGAGGGTCTTTTCGGGCTTGTTCTCTTTTTTGAACTTGTCAAAAAGCCCCTCGACCTCCCCGATTTGCTCGAGCCGCCGCCGCTCGAAGTCGTCCTCGACATGGCAGCGCTCGCAGCCATTGATGGCCGTCGCCGTCTTCCGGTAGAAGATGGCCGCGCTGTCGAGTTTCCCGTTGAAAAAGAACTCCTCCGCCCGGCTGCCGAGTTGCGAGGCGCGGACGAACTGGTTGAGCGTCGAGTCCTCCGGGCAGAAGAAGCGGGCGAGGGCGAAGTAGGTCAGCGCGTTCGGGTAGTCGCGCTTTTGGGCGATCTGGTCCCACTCGAAATAGCGCAGCGCGGTGGCTAGCAGGAAGTCGTAGGTGCTGCGGTCGGGGAAGGTCGCGGCGAG
>JBGAWE010000345.1:0-3410 GCA_044227705.1 Saprospiraceae bacterium | reverse complement strand
TACGCCAGGCGGTGGACAAGGCGGGCCGCGCCCCTACACGCCAGGCAGCGGACAGGGCGGGCCGAGGCCTTTCACGCCCGGTGCCGGAACGGGCGGCCCCCGGCCTTTTACGCCTGGTGGGCCTCGGCCCTTTACTCCGGGCGGTCCTCCCCGGCCGGGGGGGCGCAACCCGCGCTACCAGCCGCGAGAGGAGCGGCTCGAACACCGCATCAACGACCTGATCAAGATCTCCGAGGGCCGCCTCGTTGGCGACAACCTCGAAGATATTTCCAAAGAAATCGGGCAGACCATTGAAACCGGCATTTACCCCGTCCCGCAAATGATGGTGTGGGCTGACAAGGCGGGCCTAGACCTCGTCGAAATCGTGCCTAACGCGGTGCCGCCGGTCGTCCGAATCATCGACTACAACAAGTTCCTCTACAACAAAAGGAAGAAGGAGAAGGAGCTTAAGGCCAACGCTGCCAAGACCGTCCTCAAGGAAATCCGCTTCGGGCCGAACACCGACGACCACGATTTCGAGTTCAAGACCCGACACGCGATGGAGTTCTTGCGGGAAGGGTCGAAAGTGAAAGCGTATGTCCAATTCAAGGGGCGGGCCATCGTTTTCAAGGAGCGCGGGGAGCTGCTGCTGCTGAAGTTCATCAAAGAACTCGAAGAGGTCTGCACGCCAGAGCAACTGCCCAAGCTCGAAGGCCGTCGGATGATGGTCATGCTCACGCCAAAGAAGCCGGGACAGAAGAAGTAAGCTGATAACAGTCAGCTTTTTAGGTAGAATATTTAAGCCGTCAGGGAGTTCCCTGACGGCTTTTTTTCATGGCAATAAGCTCCGGTTTTGAGGCACAATCATGCTTTTGCCCAAAACAGACAGCCCGCCCGCCGGTCGTGATTTTACCTTCGCTCAAAAAAAATCCCGGTCATGCGCCACCTTTTTCTCTTACTCGCCGCCTCGGTTTTCACCCTAAAGGAGGCGACTTCCCAAAACTTCGAACCGGCCAATTTTCCTTTAAAAAACATCGAGGGCACCGCCTTTTCGAACCCTTGGGCAGGTGGCTTGAACAGCCCGCAGTTTTCGGAGGCAGACCTGAACAACGACGGGAAACAAGACCTCGTCGTCTTCGACCGGACGGGCAACCGGCTTTCCACCTTTCTCAACACCGGCACCAGCGGCCAGGTCGGCTATCTCTACGCACCTGAGTTCGCCCGGAATTTTCCCTCGAACCTGCGCTATTGGGCCTTGCTGCGCGACTTCAACAAGGACGGCGCCGCCGACCTTTTCTGTTCCTCCGAGCCTGAGAACAATGGAGTCGCTGTGCATCGAGGCTATTTCGAGAACGGGCAGCTCAGGTTTAAGAAAATAAACTTCACGCAGGGCGGCCTGCCAATCCTATATTACCAATCCTTTTCGGGCAGCCAGCTCAATGTTTTCGTCGGCGTGGACGATGTGCCCGAGTTTGCAGATGTCAACGGTGACGGCGACCTCGACCTGCTCACCTTCAGCCCCGGCGGTGGCTGGGTCGACTATTTCGAGAATCAGGCGAAAGAGAAAAACCTCGGCCTCGACTCCATTTTCATGAAGCACGCCGACGGCTGCTGGATGGACTTCTACGAGAGCGGGCTTAAAAAGGAGTCCGACTTGAGCGGAAGCTCCGACACCTGCGCCCACCCTTTCAAAGGGCCTGATATGGTTGAAGATCGCGGTGCCCGCCACGCCGGTTCGACGCTCTGCGCGTTCGACCAAGACGGGGACGGCGACATCGAGCTGGTCACCGGTGACATCTCTTTTGAGAACATGGTCTTCTACAAAAACTGCGGAACGAAGACCAATGCCTGGGCCTGCGAGCAGGACGTGATGTATCCGATGTACGACGTGCCCGTGCTGATCAACATCTTCCCGGCCGGGTTTTACCTCGACGTCGACAACGACGGCCGTCGCGACTTCATCGCCTCGCCGAACAAGACCATCGCGGGCGATGACGTCACCTCGGCGTGGCTTTACAAAAACACGGGGGCGGGCGCGACGCAGCTTTTTTCCTTCCAACAAAAAAATTTCCTGCAAGACCAGATGTTCGACGGCGGGACGGGCGCCGCACCAGCCTTCTTCGATGTGAACGCCGACGGACTGATGGACATCGTCGTCGGCAACTACGGCCTCTCGAAGGGGCAGGGGAACTGGGAGCCGCGCCTCTATTATTTCAAGAACATCGGCACGGCGACGGCCCCGGCTTTCAAATTGGAGGACGAGGACTGGCTCAACTTCAGCCAGTTCAGCACGCTGCCCGATGTGGGGATGGCCCCCTGTTTCGGCGACGTGGACGGCGACAACGACATCGACCTCGTCGTCGGGAGCGACAACGCCAACCTTTTCTGGGCGCGCAACAAGACGCAAGCGTTCGGCGAGGCGCTCGAATTCGACCCCGTCGAGAGCCTGGCAAACGGCACATTCATCGGCTCTGGCCTCTCGCCCGCGATGCTCGACATGAACGGCGACGGGAAAGACGACATCGTCGTCGGGCGGCGAAACGGGGCGCTCAACTATTACGAGAACCAGACGACAAACACGGCGCAGCCCAAGTTTGCACTGCTGAACAAGCAACTCGGCGGCGTGTCGCTGCCGCCGGACCCGGCCAGCGACTCTTACAACTCGCCGACCGTCGTGAAATACCTCAACGGAGCGACCGAGCTTTTCCTCGGCGAGGCGCAGGGCGGGCACGTCTGGAGGTTCGGAGACATCGTCGGGAACACGGCGGTCGGCGGTGTTTTCACAAAAATCTCAGACGACGTGGGCGGCTTGCGCGAAGGCTTCCGAGTCCATCCGTCGCTTGCAGACATCGACAAGGACGGGCTTCTGGAGATGGTCGTCGGCAACCTTGCGGGCGGGCTTTCCTTTTTCAAAACAAACATCTCGCGGAAGGACGGCTCCGCCTTTGTCGACACAGCGCCCGGGCCGCAACCGGCCTCCCTCGTCGAGGTTTGGCCGAACCCGTCGAATGGGAATTTCACGGTCAGGCTCCCAGAAGCGGGGGCAACGTGGTGGCTGTTCAACGTCTTTGGCGAGGAAATGGGCGGCGGCCGGTTCGATTTGATTGAAAACAAGATCGAACTGGAAGGCCTTTCGTCGGGCGTCTATTTTTTGGAGACGATGAGCGGCAGCACACGGGGCGTGAAAAAACTTGTCGTCCGCTGATAGGATCGTCGGGCAAAAAGAGAGGGCATCGTGAAAACCCGCGATGCCCTCTCTTTTTGCCCAGCAACAGGGAGGTCAATTCGCCTCTTTCTCCGCAGAAAACTCCCGCATCACGCCTGGAGTCAGGCGCCGCACAGCCTCGAGCAGCCCCGTGATGTCATCGGGCGAGTGGTGCCAACTGACGGAGACGCGCACGCCCGATTCTTTGAACCCGACGGCGGGGTAA
>JBGAWE010000344.1:0-3454 GCA_044227705.1 Saprospiraceae bacterium | reverse complement strand
CCTCACCATCCCCCGCCTCCGCCGCTGTTTCGACAACCCTGCCTCCGTCCACGTCTGCAACCTCGGCACAACCGCCGCCGACAGTGCTCACCTCGACCTGACGCTCGACCCCTATCTGACCCTCGTGAATGCAACCGCCCCTTTCACCGCTCTCGGCAGCAACGCCCTCCGGTTCGATTTGGGGAAAGTCGATGTCTTCGATTGCCGCGACATCGGCCTCACCCTCCACGTCGACTGCGACTCGGCCATCATCGGGCAGGTGCATTGCGTGGAGGCGCACATCTTCCCTGATTCGCTCTGCCTGCCGCCGACTGCCTCGTGGTCGGGCGCGAGCATCGAGGTGGATGCGACCTGCGACGGCGACAGCATCCATTTCATCATCACCAACACCGGCTCGGCGGCCACCACTGTGCCATGCGACTTCATCGTCATCGAGGACGACGTGATTCTCTTCGAGGGTCAGCAGCCGCTCGGGCCAGGGCAAACGGTTCAACTTTCTTACGCGGCGGGTGGCCACTTCTGGCGGCTCGAAGCGAGCCAAGAGCCGGGCCATCCGGGCACATCGATGCCGTCGATCTCGGCGCAGGGCTGCGGCGGCTGGTGGCCGGGCAGCTTCGGCTTCTGGACGGCTTTCCCCAACGACGACGGGAACCCGGCGGTCGACATCGACTGCGTGGCCAACACCGGCTCCTACGACCCGAACGAGAAGACCGCCTCGCCCGAAGGCATTGAAAATGAACACTTTATCCACAAAAATCAGGACATCGAGTACACCATCCACTTTCAAAACACGGGGACGGACACGGCCTTCAAAGTCGTCGTGCTCGACACGCTCGACCAGAATCTGCGGCCCGAGACGCTGCGGCCGGGCGGGGCGAGCCACCCGTTTTCATGGGAAATCTACGGCCCCGGCATCCTCAAAATGACGTTTGAAAACATCGGCCTGCCCGACTCTACGACCAATCTGGCCGGGTCGCAAGGCTGGTTCTCCTATTCGATTTCACAAAAAGAGGGGTTGGTTGACGGCTCCAAAATCCGGAACCGTGCGGCCATCTTCTTCGACTTCAACCAACCGGTTTTAACCAACCGGACTTTGCACACCATCGGCTCCGACTTTTTAACGGTGAAAACATGGATCCCGGAAAGGCCGGACGCTCGGCTCACCGTTTACCCCAACCCAACGAGCGGCGAGGCGACCTTTTTGTTGACAGGAGTCGGGGAGGGAGAAAGATTGCGGTTGGAGGTTTTCGACCTTGCGGGGCGGGTTGTGCTTTCCAAAAATTTCAAGGGAGGCGCATCGACGGTAGGGCGAGAAGGGCTTTCGGGCGGGCTTTATTTTTTCAAAATCACCGGCGAGGGTGGTCGAGCGGTTGGGGCGGGGAAGCTGGTAATTGAGTGAAATTTGCCAATGGCTGAGGAAGTTCGGCCGTGAAATCAAAAGGGCCTTCGAAACAGACGGGTTTGCGGAGGCCCTTTTTTTCTGTGGAAAAATTTCCCCGCCCGAATTTCCCCGACCGGAGCGGCGTATCGAGCCAATTTTACCTTCGCCTCGGGCCGATTGACCCTCGGCCGACCAGATTTTTCCACTAAACAGTTCTATCCATGTTGCTACAAAGACGAAAACTTTGGCTGTCGGCCGCCGTCGCGCTGCTCGCCTGCCTGACCAGCCTCGGGGCGCAGACCACCGCCTCGCTCTACGGCTCCGTCGCCGACGACAAAGGGGAGGCCCTGCCCGGCGCGACCGTCATCGCCACCCACACGCCCAGCGGCACCCGCTACGGGACGGTCACCCGCGAAAACGGCCTTTTTGCCATACAAAACATGAGGGTCGGCGGGCCGTACACGGTCAGCGTGACCTTCTCGGGCTTTCAGGACGGGTCGCTTTCGGACGTGTATTTGAGCCTCAACCAGAAGTTTGTCCACCATTTCGCGCTCGCGACCCGGGCGACGACGCTGGTTGAGGCCGTTGTGACGGACAGCAAGTACGACATCTTCCGTTCCAACCGGACGGGGGCCGAGACGAACATCCGGGGCGAGCAAATCGCACTGATTCCGAACCTCAATCGATCGCAATCAGGCCTGACAAAGCTCAACCCGATGGCGGGCGACGACGGCTCCTTCGCCGGGCGCAACGACCAGTTCAATGGCTTCACCCTCGACGGGACGATTTTCAACAACCCCTTCGGACTCGACGCCTCGACGCCCGGCGGACAGACGGACGCCCAGCCCATCTCGCTCGACGCCATCGACCAGGTGAGCGTATCCATCGCGCCTTACGATGTGACGCAGGCTGGCTTCACCGGCGCGGCCGTCAACGCTGTGACAAAGTCGGGGACGAACGAGTGGCACGGCTCCGTCTACACTTTTTACAGGAACAAGAACATGCTCGGCGACAAGGTCGACGGGACGACCGTCCCGCGCGGCGATCTCGAGCAGACGCAGACAGGCGCCAGCCTCGGTGGGCCGATTGCAAAGGATATGGCCTTTATCTTCATGAACTACGAGCAGAGCCGCGCCAGCGACTTCGGCTCCTATTTCGTGGCGAACCGGGGACAGCAGGGCGGCAACGTCAGCCGCGTCCTTGCCTCCGACATGGAACTTGTCAGCAAGCTCCTCGCCGACCGCTACGGCTACCGGACGGGGGCCTACGAGAACTTCACCCACAAGACGAACTCCGACAAGTTCCTCATCAAGGTTGACTACAACGTGTCGGAGAAGCACAAATTCACCTTCACGGCGAACGCGCTCTCATCTTTCAAAGACAAACCGGCGCACCCCTCGGCCATCGGGCGGCGCGGGCCGGACGCGCAGACGCTCCAGTTCGAGAACAGCGGCTACCGCATCAACAACCGCATCCTCAACGGCATCGCCGAACTCAAAAGCATCTGGGGCAGCGATTGGGCCAACAAGTTCCAAATTGGCGAGACCTATTTCACCGACTTCCGGCAGCCGAAGTCGTCGCCATTCCCGGTCTTGAACATCTCGAAGGCGGGGACTCGCTACATCGTCGCGGGGCACGAGCCGTTCTCCATCCACAACAACCTGAACCAGCACGTCTTTCAGGTAAACGACAACCTCAACTATTACACCGGTAAGCAGACTTGGACGTTCGGCGGGAGCCTCGAGAAGTTCAAGTTCGACAACTCGTTCAACCTCACCGGGTACGGGGCGCGGGTCTTCTTCCCCGACGTGCCGATTGAGGATTTCGAAACTTTCATCAACAGTGGCGCTCTCGACAGTGAGGTTGCTTCCGCAATAGCCGCCGACGCGGCCAATGCCACCGGGCCTCATGAATTTGGCAACTGGGCCTTGGCCGAAACCAACGTCGGTCAACTCGCGGGCTATATCCAGGACGAAATCGCGGCCACCAACCGCCTCGACCTCACGTTCGGCGTTCGCGTCGACATGCCGCTTTACTTCGACACCGACTTGAAGGCGCAGGAGAACATCGGCC
>JBGAWE010000343.1:0-3465 GCA_044227705.1 Saprospiraceae bacterium | reverse complement strand
AAGCTGTCCAAGGCACAGGCGGAGTGGATGACCATTGGCATCTGGCGGGTGTTGGCCGAACTAACAGACGCCTACCTCCGGGCACACGGGCACGAGAGGTATTTCTTGGAGCGTGACGAACCAGACGCGGACGGCGTGCCGTTTGAAACCGAACTGCCCCCTGCCATCGTGGCACTCTGCCAGCGGATCGAATCGCGCCCCAAGGCCAAGGCGAAGCGCCCGCAGTGTCCCGTGGAACAACCGCCCGTGTAACGTGGAACATCGCACCGGCCATCACGTTCACGAAGCCCCCGTGCATGACGACGGGGGAAACGTCGTGGTGCCTGTGGACTTCCCGTATGGCGAGGTTGACGAACTGTTGGCCGCTCAGGGCAATGACGGCCCGATGCCGGAAACAATCTCCGCCTCGATGTCCAAGCTGATAGCCCAAGAAGTCGAGAGACGGATGCAGATTGAGGAAGTCCGCATTGTGCAACGCACACTGATACAGCTACAAGAGAACGCGAGCGACCCGGAGCAAATCGGGCGCAAGGTGATGATGTATTCCCACCTGATGATTGCGCTCTCCGGGCCCGGGAAGCTGCACGAATCTCAAGCGGGCCTCGCCCGGCGGATGCAAATAACACCGGGGCGGCTCTCACAGATTAAACGCCAAACAGCCCAAGATTTCAGGGAATTCTCACAAAAAGTCCTCCGCCGCTAAACACGCCCCGATAGGTGACGTATGAAATCAAAATCCACGTTACAAGAATTCCTCGACGACAACGCCGCACTGCGTGCCAAACTCGAAGCCGCCCGACCTGGCTGCACGGCGGACGTTGAGGTCGTCGCGGGCCGAAAAGGTCGCACACCGACACTGGACGAATTGTTTTGCGAGCAATCCGACCTCGTAAGGGTCAGTCTCGCCACGCCAGCCCCGGGACCGGCGGCGGCGACAATCGCCCCGGCACCGACGGCAACTCAGCCAACACCAGCGAAGCCGGACTTCACTCTGTTGACCCTCACGGAAAAGTCCCGGCTGGTGAACAGTCTCGACAAGGAAATTCTCGCCGCCCGGCACAATCCGCAGTTGGTCGCGGAGTTGACCGGGAAGAAGTCCGCCATCCTCGCCACGCTGAACAAGCCTACGGCGAAGACGACCGCACCAGAGCCGAAGGCTGCGAAGCTGACGACCACGCAGCGATGCCTGCAAGCCAAGGGCCTTCCGGCGGACACAGAGGTTGCGCTGACGCCCATCGGTGACAGCGACGATGCGGGTGATGGCGAGATTTTCGACTGACTCCCAATACATTCCGGGATGATTCACGCCGCAGGAGAACAGACATGAAATTGAAAATCTTTTTGACCATCGCCGCGCTGCTTGTCGCAGTGGTTGCGCTCTCTCAGCCAGTCGGATTTTGGGGACTGACCACGACGGAGACTGCGACGATCCAGCCCGCCAGCACGAACGTGTATTACATTTCCTGCGAAGAATTCGGCAAGGTGTCCTTACTGGTCGGCTTCAAAGGCAGCGGCGCCGGGAACTCGACGGTTCAACTGTTCGCGTATCGGCAGCTTGGCGGCCATTGTCGGTGAGCATCTCCTTGGGCGGTTGGAACTCGCCGACGGCGACGCGGTACACCTCGATCACTGCGGCCGCCGTGGGACTGCGGAACAAGTCCGCCCCGACGACGAACCGCGAGTAATCATCCATGAAAGCGATGAGATAGGCGTAACGTCCCCCGAGCCGGAAGGTGAAGATGTCGGTCTGCCACATTTGATTGGGCGTGGCCCGCTCGAAGAAACGCGGGCGGGTGAGGTTGCGCTTTTTGGGCGGGGTGGTCTGCGGCATTAAGTCCGCCGCGTGCAAATGCTGGCGGACCGTCTCCGGGCTGGCGGGTAAGAAGAACCAGCGGCGGAGCAGTTGCGAGATGCGTTTGATCCCGAAGGTGGGATGCTCGGTTTTGAGTTCGCGGATCTTCTCACTGATGGCGGGCGGCAGCTTGGGGGAGCGTGCTTTGGGCTGGGCCGGGTGCAACGCGGCCTCGCCACCCAGGCGGTACTGTTGCAACCACAACCCCAGGCTACTTTTACTGACGCCCAACTCCTGGCAGACCAGCTCCTGGCTGAACCCTTCTTCCCGATGCAACCGGACGGCCCGGAGCTTTTCGGCGACAGTATAACTGCCGCGCTTTTGGTCGGCGCGCGCCCCCCTCGGGGGGCTGTTCCTTCGCTTCTGTGCTATGTTCTGTTCATTCATGTTAACACTTCATTCATCATTGAAGTGTCAACCCCTTTACCGCTTAAATCAGTCTCATGAACTGGTCGTTAGGACAATGGTCTGGGCCGACAACGGGAGCGCCGCCAACAGCACCAACCGGCCAGAGGTGCATGTGGATTTTGCGCTTAGCAAAGATGGCGAAGCCCTTGGATTGTTCGCTGCCGACGGCACGGCCATTGACACCCTCACGTTCGGGGCGCAAACCACCGATGTCAGCCAAGGCCGTTTCCCGGACGGCACGGTGAATATTTTTCTCATGCCCACGCCGACACCCCAAACGAACAACCTCATTCCCAACACCGCGCCGGTGTTGGCGGCCATCGGCCACCAGTTCGTGCATGTGGGTCAGACGGTGCAATTCACCGCAGCCGCCACCGACGGCCAGAGTGCCTACCAATCGCTGACGTATAGTCTGAGCAATGCCCCGGCGGGCGCGAGCATCGGAGCCGCCAGCGGAATTTTCTGGTGGACGACCACCCAAGCCGTTGCGCCCAGCACCAACTCCATTACCGTGCGCGTGAAAGACAGCGGCACGCCGGCTCTGAGCGACGCCCGGACATTCTCCATCGTCGTCGCCGCTCCGCCGCGCTTCCAAGCGGTCAGTCCCACCGGCGACGGTTACCTCCAGATTTCCTTCAACACTCTGCCGGGAAGAAACTATCGGGTGCAATTCAAGAACCACCTGTCGGATCCAGTCTGGACCGCGCTGGGGGGAAATATTCCCGGAACGGGCGAAGTGATGAACGTTTTCGACGACATGACGGCGCAAGCGCAGCGATTCTATCGCTTGCTGGCCTTGCCTTAGGATGGCGAGATTTTTTTGCTGATTAAATTATGAAACCAAAAACCCGTGCTCTCATCCCGGGACTCTTGCTGCTGGCAGGGGTCTGTTTCGCGGATGTTGAAACCAAAAACCTGCGGTGCGAGTATCTCGTCAACCCGCTCGGCATCGACGCCGCCCATCCGCGCCTGAGCTGGATCATCACTTCGAATCAGCGCGGCGAAAAGCAAACCGCGTATCAAGTCCTCGTTGCCTCTTCTGAGAAGGTCTTGAGCCAGGACCAGGGTGATCTCTGGGATAGTGACAAAGTCGCCTCCGACGAAACCGCACACATTGAGTACGCGGGCCGCCCGTTGGCTTCCCGCCAGAGTTGTTTCTGGAAAGTGCGGACGTGGGACCGCGCCGGCAAACCAAGCGCCTGGAG
>JBGAWE010000342.1:0-3479 GCA_044227705.1 Saprospiraceae bacterium | reverse complement strand
CGTGCAACCCATTGAAAACCAATCGGTTGAGTTGCCCAACGGGCAAAAAAGGGAGGTCGTCGTCGCCTGGTCGCTCGGCAACTTCATCTCCAACCAGACCACGCCGAACACCGACGGCGGCATCGTCTTCCGCGCCGTTTTGACCAAAGAGCACGGGGCTGAAAAGGCCCGGCTGGCCAGCTACGGCTACTCGCCCGTCTGGCGGTTCATTGAAAAAAAAGGGGGGAAGACGACCTTTCTCGCCGTGCCGACGGGCAGCGGTTTCGAGAAACCGGAGATGCCAGCGGCAGAGCGGGCGGCGATGGAGAAGTTCATGAAACTAGCCCAAGCGCGGCTGGCCGGGTCGGCCGAGTGGGGTGCCGGTCGGAACAATTGACCTCCTCGAATGTCGCGCGATTGCCGAATTTGAAGTTCGCCGAGCCGAATCCACTGGGCGCGACCGTTTTTCAAGCCGAAATATTTCATCTAACTCGACGATGACCTACCCGAACCTCTTCCGCCCGCTCGACCTCGGCTTCACCAAGCTGCCCAACCGCGCCCTCATGGGCTCGATGCACACCGGTTTGGAGGAAGAAAAGGGCGGCTTCCAGCGACTCGCCCGCTTCTACGCTGAGCGGGCGCGGGGCGGCATCGGCCTGATGGTCACGGGCGGCATTGCGCCGAGCAGGCAGGGCTGGCTGGCCCCTTTCGGCGCAAAACTGACGACCTCGGCAGAGGCGCGGCGACACCTTATTATTACTGATACCGTCCACGCGGAGGGAGCCAGGATTTGCCTGCAAATCCTGCACGCCGGGCGCTACGGGTTTCATCCGCTCTGCGTCGCGCCGTCGCCGCTGCGGTCGCCGATATCGCCTTTTCGGCCGTGGGAGATGTCGGGACGGCTCGTTCGGGCGACGATCTCGGATTTTGCTCAAACCGCCCGGCTGGCCCGCGAGGCCGGATACGACGGTGTGGAGATCATGGGCAGCGAGGGCTATCTCATCAACCAGTTCATCGCCGCGCGGACCAACAAGCGGTCCGACGAATGGGGAGGCTCTTTTGAAAACCGCAGCCGCTTCGCCGTCGAGATTGTCCGAAAAACGCGCGAGGCGGTCGGCCCGGACTTCATCATCATATATCGCCTCTCGATGCTCGATTTGGTGGAGGAAGGGTCGGATTGGTCGGAGGTCGAGCTTCTCGCCCAAAAAATCGAGGCCGCCGGGGCCACGCTCATCAACACCGGCATCGGCTGGCACGAGGCCCGCATCCCGACCATCGCCACGATGGTTCCGCCGGGCGGTTTCGCATGGGTGACGAAGCGGCTGATGGGGAAGGTCAACATTCCGCTCATCACGACGAACCGGATAAACACGCCAGAATTGGCCGAGCAAATCCTCGCCGACGGCTGTGCCGACATGGTCTCGATGGCCCGCCCGATGCTTGCCGACCCGAGCTTTATGAACAAGGCGGCGACCGGCCGCGCCGACGAGATCAACACCTGCATCGCCTGCAACCAAGCCTGCCTCGACCACACCTTCTCGAACAAACCGGCGACCTGCCTCGTCAACCCTGCCGCCTGCCGCGAGGATGAGTTTGATTTTGAAAAGAAAGCGGCCCCTAAAAAAATCGCGGTCGTCGGCGCGGGCATGGCCGGGCTTGCTTTTGCGACGGAGGCGGCGCGGCGCGGCCACGAGGTCCACCTGTTCGAGGCAGCGGGCGAGATTGGCGGCCAGTTCAATCTGGCGAAAGAGGTCCCGGGCAAGGAGGACTTCCGCGAGACGCTGCGCTATTTCAAAAAGATGGTCGAAAAGACGGGCGTCCGGCTGCGGCTGAACACGCCGTTTTCGTCGCAAATGATTGAAAAACAACCTTTTACGGAAATCGTCTTGGCCACAGGCGTGATGCCGCGCCGCCCGTGCATCAATGGTATCGAGCATCCGAAGGTTGTTTTTTACCACGAGCTTTTGTCGGGCAAGAAGGTGGCGGGGAACGCTGTCGCCGTCATCGGCGCGGGCGGAATCGGGTTTGACGTTGCCACATTTTTGACCCATGGGAAGGGCGGGCTGTCTGTTGCTCATTTTCAAAAAGAATGGGGCATCGACCCCGAATATTCCGGCCGCAGCGGCCTGACGAAGCCGCAGCCCGAAAAGCCCGCCCGCTCCGTCGTCATGCTCCAAAGGAAGAAGGGCAAAATGGGCGGCACCCTCGGCAAGACGACCGGCTGGGCGCACCGGCTGGCCTTGAAGGCGAAGGGCGTCAAACAGATTTCCGGCGTCGAGTACCAAAAAATCGACGACGCGGGGCTGCACATATTGGTCGATGGGCAGCCGCAGCTTTTGGTCGTCGACACCATAATTATATGCGCCGGTCAGGAGTCGGTGGCGGGCCTCGCCGGACCGCTGCGCGGGGCGGGGCTGCCCGTCCACCTCATCGGCGGCGCCCGCGAGGCGCGTGAACTCGACGCGAAGGCCGCCATCGAGGACGGCTGGCGACTGGCGGCGAGGATTTGAGCGGCTGGCGGCGCTTATTGGATTCTTCAATCGCCGAGCGGGCAGGTGCCGTTTTTTTGCGGCATGAAAAAACCAAGGGGACACTTTTTGGGCAAACTACTGCAGCATTTGGCGGTTGCGATTGGCGCCTGGCCGTTGTTGGCATCCTCGCCAGCAACCTTTGCGGGTGAGGTCACGCAGCGGTCAGCCTGCGACTTTAGTCTTCAACTTCAAATCCTCTCCGACTTCAACGGCTTCGCGGTCAGTTGCTCCGACAGCCGCGACGGCCGCGTTGCGATGACCGCAAGCGGGACGGCCGTCGCGCCGCTCGAAATCTATTGGAACAGCGGTGAAATCAGCCCGACGGCCGAAAAACTGGCGGGCGGCTGGGCGAAAGTCTCGGTCACCGACGCGACGGGCTGCCGCGTTGTCGACTCGGTTTTTTTGAAAACACCGGGCCAGTTCGTACCAGATTTCGACGTCTTCGGCGAAAACTGCCTCGGCACGGCTGACGGGCGAATCGAGGTTTTGTCGACAACGGGCGGCATTTCTCCCATCCTTTTCAAGATGGACAACGGCCTCTCCGGACCGCTCGGCACGGAAATCGGGCCGATGGCGGCGGGGACTTTTTTCATGGAGACGACTGACGGGAACGGCTGCCGCGACACGTTCGGCTTCGTCCTGCCGTCCGGCTTGCCGTTCGATTTCAGCCTGCCGGTCGATTCGGCGGAGATTTTCACGGGGGACACTTTTCGGCTGAAACTCCCCTCGATGGTCGGGGTGGACACCGTGATTTGGCAGCCGCAGCCGCTCGGCTCCGGTTTTTTCTCGACGGATTTTTCACCGAGGACCTCGACGAAGTTCAAGGCGACGGCCATCAACCCGCTCGGATGCACGGCCTCGGACGAGCTTTTCATCGCAGTGAGAACGCACCGGGACTTTTACGCGCCGAACATCATTTGGCGGTCGGCGGGCGAGGACGCGAACCGCTTTTTCACCATCTACACGAGC
>JBGAWE010000024.1:7164-30054 GCA_044227705.1 Saprospiraceae bacterium | reverse complement strand
ACGCTCGCGACTATGCCTCGGCGACCATCGAGAAAATCTTCCCGAAGGAAAAACTCGACGCCGCCAAACAGGTCTCTGCCACGACGCTCGCCACCTGCTGGTGGGAAAACCAGGGCGGGAAATTCATCCGCCACGACCTGCCGAACGCCGCGCAGGTGGCCCCCGGCCTCGCCGTCGCCATCTCTGATCTGACGGGTGACGGGAAGGCCGACCTATTTATAGGAGGGAACAAATACGGCGTCGAGGTCGAGACGGGCCGCTGCGACGCCTCCGTCGGCTGCCTTTTGTCGGGCGACGGGAAGGGCGGTTTTTCCATCGTCCCCAACTGGAAAAGCGGCATCCGCACCGACCGGGAGGCGCGGGGCGTGGCCGTGCTGCGCGGGCCGGGCGGTCGAAAACTGGTCGTCGTGGCGAACAACAACGACGGGGCGCAGGTCTTCTCGCGCTGACACGATTTCAAAACAAAGCCGATGGACCTCGACAAAGTCTTTTTAAACAACGAAAAATGGGTCGCCGAAAAGCTCTCGCTCGACCCCGGGTACTTCCGAAACCTCGCCACCGGACAGGCGCCCGAGCTGCTCTACATCGGCTGCTCCGACAGCCGCGTGACGGCCGAGGAGCTGATGGGGGCGCGGCCGGGCGAGGTCTTCGTCCACCGCAACATCGCCAACATGGTCGTCTCGATCGACCTCAACGCGATGTCGGTCGTCAACTACGCCGTCCGTTTTTTGAAGGTGAAAAACGTCGTCGTCTGCGGCCACTATGGCTGTGGCGGCGTGAAGGCGGCCATGCGCTCCGCCGACATGGGCATCCTCAACCCGTGGCTGCGCAACATCCGCGACGTCTACCGAATACACCGCGACGAGCTGAAAGCCATCGCCGACGAGGAGGCCCGCTACGACCGCCTCGTCGAGCTGAACGTGCAGGAGCAGTGCGTCAACTTGATAAAGACGGCCGCCGTCCAGACCGCCTTCCGCGAGCGCGGTTTGAAGGTTCACGGCTGGGTCTTCGACGTGCGCACCGGGCGGCTCGTCGACCTCAAAATCGACTTCGAGCACATCCTCGCCGACATCATGGAGATCTACCGGCTCGACTAACCGGGCCTCCTTTTTCAAAATACAAAGCCCCCGCGACCCGTTGGCCGTGAGGGCTTTTGCATGTCCAAGATAGTAGGGCATCAGTGATTGGCGAAGGCCTGCACCTCCTCGCGGCTGCCGACGAAAGTTTCGTCGAAGAACTCCACGCGGCCCGTGTCGAGGTGGTGCTTGCCCCCGATGATGGCAATCTCGCCTCGCTCGATCATCTGTTCGAGGATGAAGCTGCGGTTGACGATGGCGCGCACCGAGCGGCGGACGTTGAGGTCGGCCACGTTCTCGACGAAGGCCGCATTTTTCGAGTTTCGGCTGCCCTGCGCCGTCCCTTTTTCCTCGTACACGGCTGGCTGGATTTTCGAGAGAAGCTCCGTCAGGTTGCCCATCTCGACGTGGTCGCAGGCGCCCTTGACGGCCCCGCAGCCCGTGTGGCCGAGCACGACGATGAGCTTCGAGCCAGCCACTTTGCAGGCAAATTCGAGGGAGCCGATGATGTCGGTGTTGACCACGTTTCCCGCGATCCGGATGCTGAAAACGTCGCCGAGGCCCTGGTCGAAAATCAGTTCGGCGGAGGTCCGGCTGTCGATGCAGCTCAAGATGGCGGCGAAGGGCCATTGGCCGTCGCGGGTCTCGTTGGCCTGTTGCAAGAGGTCGCGGTTGGCCTGCAGGTTGGAGACGAAACGGAGATTTCCCTCTTTTAAAAATTCAAGTGCGCGGGCGGGAGTTACTGTGGCCTGCGTCTCTTTGGTGTGCGCTTTCATGTTCTTGATGCTAAATTTTCAAAGTTAAAAGATTGGCTTTCAATGACTTGAGGTCACCTGCGGCGCGAGGATGGCCCGGTAGTCGGGCTTGAAGCCGACCAGTTCGACGCGCACGCCCCGGTCTTTGGAGCCGATGTCGAGGAAGTCGCGGATGAGCTGAAGCACATCGTGGTCGATGTAAAAAGTCCCGCTCGCGTCGATGACGAGGCGGCTGCCCTCGGGCAGGTGGTTGAGCGTCTGCTTGATGGCGGCCTTGTTGAGGAAGGAGACCTCCTGCGCCAGGCGCATCGTGACGAGGTCGCCCTCGTGGTGCTCCTCTTTTTTGAAAAAATAGGCCAGCTTGAGGTTGGCCCGCAGGATGTAGAAGACCGAGACGACGAGGCCGATGGCCACGCCCTTCAGCAGGTCGGTGAACACGACCGCCCCGACGGTGGCGACGAACGGCACGAACTGGTACTTGCCGCTCTCCCACATCCGCCGGAAGACGGACGGGCTGGCCAGTTTCCAGCCGACCATGAGCAGCACGGCCGCCAGGCAGGCCAGCGGGATGCGGTTCAAAAAAGCGGGGATGGCCACGACGGCGGCCAGCAGGAAGGCTCCGTGCGCGATGGCCGCCGTCCGCGTCCGCCCGCCCGAGTTGACGTTGGCCGACGTCCGCACGATGACCGAGGTCATCGGCAGGCCACCGACGAGACCGCTCAAGAGGTTGCCCGCACCTTGTGCGAACAGCTCGCGGTTGCCGCTCGAATAGCGCTTCAGCGGGTCCATCTTGTCGGCCGCCTCGATGCAGAGCAAGGTCTCGATGCTGGCGACGGCGGCAATCGTCGCGGCCGTGACCCAGACCTCGGGGCGGCCGATGGCGGTGAAATCGGGCAACGAAAACAGGCCGAAGAACTCGCCGACCGATCCCGCAACCGGCAGATTGACGAGGTGCTCCTGGTCGATGGCGAGACGGGAGCCGGTCATTTTGAAAACCTCGTTGACCGCGATGCCCGCCAGTACGGCGACGAGCGGGCCAGGCAAGAGCTTCATCTTTTTCAAAAAATCGACCTTTTGAAAGGCGATTAGGATGGCCAGCGAGACGAGCGTCACGACGATGGCCCCGGCGTGCGAGAAGTTGACCGCGTCGATGAGCGCGGAGAGGGAGTTGTGGCCCGTCCTTTTTTCGATGAAGAAGAAGTCGCCCTCGTGGTCCTTGTCGTAGCCGATGGCGTGGGGGAGCTGTTTCAAAATGATGATGATGCCGATGGCGGTGAGCATCCCGTCGATGACGTTGGAGGGGATGTAGTTCGATATCGTCCCGGCCTTCGCCAGCCCGAGCACGAGCTGCATCGCCCCGGCCAGCGAGACGGCCAGCAAAAACACCTCGAACGAGCCGAGGCTCCCGATGGCCGCCAGCACGATGGCCGTCAGCCCCGCCGCCGGGCCGCTGACGCTCAACTCCGAGCCGCTCAAAACGCCCACAACGATGCCGCCGACGATGCCCGCGATGATGCCCGAAAAGAGGGACGCACCGCTCGCGAGCGCGATGCCGAGGCAGAGCGGCACCGCCACGAGGAAGACCACCAGACCGGCGAGGAGGTCGGTCTTGAAAAATGCCATTTTGTCCTTCATGGAACAGGATTGGGTTGGTGAAGAGCAGCCGCGACGGGCCGGTGGGCGGCTCGACAGGCTGCTTTTCGGGTAAAAAAGGGTGTGCAGAAAACGGCAACCTGCCCGCCGCATGGCAGGCTCAAGACAGGGTTGCCCAAAAATTTTGATGGGAAAAGGTCAGGCCTCGGGTGGCTGCTCGGGCGTCAGGGCGAAACGGTCGGAGGGCGCGAAGTCGTCGGCGTGGGCTGCGCGGCTGGTGCGGCGGGCCTCCTCAAAACTGCCCGGCCGGGCATCGTGCGAGGCGACGAGGAACCAGTCCTTCGCCTTTTTGTCAAGCTCTTTCGAATCCTTGCCTTCCTCGGCGGCCTTTTCCTCGAACGACTCGATGCGGTCGCCAGCCAGCCGCTGCACCAGGGGCGCGGCGATGTTGGCGAGCATGGCCATGAGCAGCAAAATGGAAAGGAAGCGTGAAGTCATCCGGGTCGTCGGCTGGCTAATTTTGGCCGCGAAAATAGACCGTGGCCTTCCGTGTCAATTCGAGGCGGCCGGGCGGCAGAGGCTCGGCGGGGGCGAAACCGGGTCGTTTTGGATGAAAAACGGCGGTTTGGCCCTCTTTTGGTCAGCGGCCATTCGGGGCGGCCCGGCTTTTTTAACCGAAACTTGACAGACGAGCCACCGCCCAAATCCAATTTCCAACCAAGCACAGCATGATTTCAAAAGCAAAGACACCCGAGGAGTACCTCGCCGAAGTCCCCGCCGAGCGGGCCGAGTTTTTCAAAAAACTCCGCGACGTCGTCAACGCCAACCTTCCGCCCGGCTTCGAGGAGGGCATGGGTTACGGGATGCTCGGCTGGGCCGTGCCGAAGACGCTCTATCCGCCGGGATACCACTGCGACCCGAAGGTGCCGCTGCCGTTTGCCGGCCTCGCCTCGCAGAAGAACTCCATCAACTTCTACCACATGGCGGTGGTCGAGGAGGGGCCGCTGCGCGAGTGGTTCCAAACGGAGTGGCCGAAGCGGACAAAAATGAAACTAGACATGGGCAAGAGCTGTATCCGCATGGCCAAGTTCGAGCAGATTCCGTTCGAGCTTTTCGGGGAGCTGATGGGGAAGCTGACGGTCGAGGATTGGGTCGCGCAGTACGAGGCGCGGAAGGATTCGCGGTGAATTTTCCGAAAAGGGAATTTTCCGAAAAACCTCGCTACCCTTGCTCTTGAAACCTAAACACGACAAAAATCATGGGAGTCCAAAAAGTGGTGACCGCCGACGAGCGGGTGATGGAGAAGTTCGTCCGCTCGCTCTTGAGCGACGTGCAGGCCTTCGAGTACATGCTCGAAAACGACTGGTTCGAGACCGGCATCGCCCGGATCGGGGCCGAGCAGGAGATGTGCCTCGTTCACAACAAGACGCTCAAGCCGGCCTGCATCAACATGGCCATCCTCGACGCGCTCGGCGAGCAGAACTTCTGCGTCACGGAGCTGGCCAAGTTCAACCTTGAGATAAACCTGCAGCCGCAAGAGTTCACAGGCCACTGTTTGAGCGCCCTCGAAAAGGAGAACCTCGGCCACCTTGCCACGATCCAAAAAGCGCTCGACGGCCACGACGCCAGCATCATCCTCTGCGGAATCCTGCCGACGCTGCGCAAGCACGACCTCGACATGACGAACCTCACGCCCCGCGAGCGGTACTTCCACCTGATGGCGGCGATTCAGAAGAACCTCATCGGGTCTTCTTTTGAGCTGCGTCTCGACGGGGTCGACGAGCTTCTGGTGAAGCACGACTCGCCGCTATTGGAGGCCTGCAACACCAGTTTCCAGGTTCACTTGCAGGTGCAGCCCGACAATTTTGTCAAGATGTACAACCTCTCGCAGGCCCTCGCCGCGCCGTGCATCTCGGTTTCGGCGAACTCGCCGCTGGTCTTCGGCCGGAGGCTTTGGCACGAGACGCGCATCGCCCTCTTCCAGCAAAGCCTCGACACGCGCACCTCGCTCGACCACATGCGCGAGCGCCTGCCCCGCGTCAACTTCGGCACCGACTGGCTGCACGGCAGCATCACCAATATTTACAAAGAGGACATCAGTCGTTTCCGCCCGCTCCTCGCCGCCGACATAGAGGAGGATTCGTGGCAGGCCATCCACGAGGGCCGCGCCCCGAAGCTGCGGGCCTTGCAAGTCTCGAACGGGACCGTCTACCGCTGGAACCGCCCCTGCTACGGCATCTCGCCCAACGGAAAGCCGCACCTCCGCATCGAGAACCGGGTCATGCCGAGCGGGCCGTCGGTCGTCGACGAGGTGGCCAACGCAGCCTTCTGGCTCGGTGCAATGGAGGGACTGGCCATGCAGATGCAGGACATCACGAAACACATGTCCTTCTCCGACGCGCGCGACAACTTCCTCAAGGCCTCCAAGTTCGGCATCGACACGACCTTCACTTGGTTCAAGGACAAGAAGATTCCCGTCACCGAGCTTGTCCTAAAAGAACTCCTCCCAGCCGCCCGCGAGGGACTCAAGGCCCGCAAAGTGGCGAAAGCCGACATCGACCGCTACCTCGACATCGTGGAGGCGCGCTGCAAGGAGCACACCACCGGTGCGCGCTGGGCGTTGAGGGCCTTCACCCAGTTGAAGGAGGAGCTGTCGACCGACGAGTCCGTCACCATCGTCACCGCTGCGACCATCAAGCATCAACAAAAAAATCAGCCTGTGCACACCTGGAAGATGCCCGACGCGGGCGACCTCGCCGAATACCGCCCCGGCCACCTGAAAGTCGAGGAGTTCATGAGCACCGATCTGATGACCGTCCAAAAGGACGACATCGTGGAGATGGCCGCCGAGATCATGGAGTGGCGCCGCATCCGCTACCTGCCCGTCGAGAACAAGAAGGGCGAACTGATCGGCCTCATCTCCGGGCGCCTGCTGCTGCGGCATTTCATGAAAAAAGAGGCCCCGATGAACTGGGGTGCCTCGACCACCGTCGGAGACATCATGATCGACCGGCCAGAGACCATCCGCCCGGAGGACTCCATCCTCGACGCGATGCTCAAAATGCGCGAACGGAAAATCGGCTGCCTGCCCGTCGTCAAGGGGAAGGAGCTGGTGGGCATCATCACGGAGATGGATTTTTTGCGGATAACGGGACGGTTGATGGAGCGGCTGGAAAGGCAGTACGAGCAGAAGTGATTTTCTGAAATCCATCAAAACAAACCAGCCATGGCAAAGCCCGACTACGGCATCGACATCTGGAACTCGGAGGACTTGACGGGCAACAATGTCGAAAACGCTCTGCAAAACGCCGAAATCGAGGGCGTCCGACCGAAAGTCGACATCCAGAACATGGACGCGCAGGCGATGGCCTTCGCTGACGGCTCGTTCGACGTCGTCGTCTCAAATCAGGTCATCCACAACATCTATAACAAGGAAGGCCGCCAAAAAGCCTGCGCCGAGATGGCCCGCGTCTGCCGGACGGGCGGCTGCGTCCTGCTCTCCGACTTCCGCCACATGCGCGAGTACGAGGCCAATTTTCGTGTCCTCGGGCTGGCGGTGGAGATGTCGTCGCCGTCGCTGCTCACCTTTCCTTTTTTGCGGATTTTGAAGGTCTCGAAATAGGTTTTCGAGAAAAGACCGGCCGCCAGCAAACCGCCGCTCGCTCCGTTTGTTACCTCGCCAAAGTTGATCGCATTCTTTTTTGTGCGGCCCCGACGAGCCGGGCATGTCCGTTTTTTTGGAAATTTGCCCCGGGTGTATTCAAAATTGGACAAAAACACAACGCCATGCACCTCCTCCCCATAGACAGACGCTCGAGCCTCACCCGGGAGGAATTCGCCGAGGAATACCTCAAGCCGAAACGCCCGGTCGTCCTCACCGACCTCGCCGCCGACTGGCCCGCCATTCGGAAATGGACCTTTGACTATCTCATCGAGCATCACGGCCACCTCCAAGTGCCCATCAGCGGGGCCGGTTTCCACGCGCCAGGGCCGAACTACATGAAGCCGCAATCGGAGATGCCGCTCGGCGAGTACCTCCAAATCATCCGCAGCCAGCCGACCGAGCTGCGCCTATTCCTCTGGAACATCCTCGACCACGCGCCTGAGTTGAAAGCCGATGTCTCCAACCCCGACATCTGTGGCGGTTGGGTCGACTCGCACCCGTTCATGTTCTTCGGCGGCCAGGGTGCGGCGACGGCGATGCACTACGACATCGACTGCTCGCACGTCTTCCACACCCATTTCTGGACGCGAAAGCACATCGTCCTCTTCGACCAGACGCAAAGCCCGCTCCTCTACCAGCACCCCTTCACGGTGCAGAGCGCCGTCAACCCCATTGAGCCGGATTTTGAAAAACACCCGGCCGCACGCCATGCCCGGGGCTTCGAGACCATGCTCGGGCACGGCGAGACGCTGTTCATCCCCTCCATGTGGTGGCACTACATCAAGTATGTCGACGGCGGTTTTTCCCTTTCCCTCCGCGCTCGCGACGGCCTGCTCGGCGCGGCAAAAGGACTTTTCCACATCGCCCAGCACTTCACGGTCGACAAGGGGATGAACGCCCTCGCACCCCTCGGATGGAAGAACTGGAAGGAGCGGCAGGCACAAAAAAAAGCGCAGCTGGCGGCTGCCAACTGCGCTAACTGACTGATTCTGAGCGGAAAACGAGAATCGAACTCGCGACCCTCAGCTTGGGAAGCTGATGCTCTACCAGCTGAGCTATTTCCGCCGGTCGCTGGGCCAAAAGTAGAGCGGCCCCTTTTCTCGGAGTTTGTTTTCACAAAAAAATTTCCCCTCGCATCACCCGCCGAACGATGGCCGGGTCCGCGAGGTCGGCTGGCCGCTCGGGCTTTGCGATTGGCTTGCGGCCTTTTTCCCGTCCATCCACCGGAAGCTGGCCCCGAACCGTATGTACCCGCGCGGCTGCGGGAATAGCGCGGTTTGATATTGAACACGGGTCTCCCACGCGCTCGACAGGTCCTCGTAGCGGAGGAAGAAGCGGAAGTTCTTCACCCCCATCCCCACGAACAGGTCGACGGCCGGGTAGCTGGCCACCTTTTCTTCTTGCAGAAAAAACTGCCCGCCTGCCGGTTGCCAGCCGTCGGGCGCGAAGCTTTGGTTGATGCGGAAATCGGCCCCGGCCGCCAGGTTCATGTGGCGGTGAAATGTCTTCCCTGAAAAATAAAGGCTGTTGCGGCTGGCCCACTCGGGCTGGTGGAGGACGTCCGTCCGGTTCGTTTTTTGAAAGACAAACCGGTTGTCGAGGTGCAGCCCTCTGAACCTAAAGTTTTGATTGACAACGAGTTGCGACACGTTGAGCGGCGAGCCGAGCTGCTCGGGCAACTGGTCGCGGTTGAAAAAGACGAAGCCGTTCGATAGGTGGTTTTCTCCCGTCACCGACAGCCCGATGCGCGGCACAGACCAGCCGACGGCCAGTGTCGTCTCGATGATTTTGTTGAATCCGTTGGCGTAGACCGGCACCTGCGAGACGGCGAGGCCGCGCTGCACGAGGCTCGGCTGCCGCCGCTGGTTGAGCAGCCCGCCGCGCAGGTTGCCGAGAGGCCCGAGGTCGAGGCCCGCTTCGGCGCGGAGGCTGTACTCGCCGCCGTTCCGCTGGCCAATGCCGAGGTCGGCGGCGGTGTTCAAATCTGCCCGGCCGAGGAGCCGGAATCCCGCGCTGCCCGTCAAAAAAAGCTGCTGGAAATCGAGGACCGCCGTTTCCCTATCGAGCCGGACGAACTGGTGCATCAGCCCGGCGGTCAAGGCACCGCCGGTCTTTTTCCCGCCGGAAAAGGACAAATCCGCCCGATTTTCGATTGTTTTCAGGTCGAAAAAAGAGCGGAGACCGCGCTCGTCCGTCCAGTACTTCCCATAAAGCGCGGAGTCCTTCGAGGAGCTTTTGTCGTAAAACTTGAACGTCTCCGTCCCGTACCGCAGCGAGTGGACGAGCCGCAAATCGCTGCCCGCCGTTTCCGCGGTGCCGCCTGGATGGGCCGCGTCGGCCTTCTTTTTTTTCAAAAAAAGGAGGTGCTGCGTGAACTGCAAATCGCTCTTCCGCAGCGACGAGACGGGAAATGGCGACTCCTGCCGCACCCGGATTTGGTTGCCGCCCTGCCCAGGCACTCCGCCGTTGAACAGGTCGGCCTCTTCGACGATGCCAAAGTTCTCCTGCTGCTTGTGGCTGTTGCGGGCGTAAATGAGGAAGGCCTCGTATCGCGGCCCGTACTGCTGCCACAGCCCGGCGGTGAAGGCCGCGTTCTTGTTTCGCCCGTTCTGGATTTGGCCGAGGCCGTTGAGCGCGTCGGCTTGGATGGCGAGGTTCATCCCGTCGGAAAAGGTGCGCCCGACGCGGCCGCGAAACTGGTTGTCGTTCTGTCGCCCGAAGCCCTGCGAGTAGGTCGCCTCCGAGAAGGTGCGCGAATGCCGGTAAAAGCGGAGCTGGTCGGGCGAGGTCTCATAAATGTCGAAGGCGTGGAGGCCCGTCTGAAACCCGATTTTCGGGAAATGCTGGTAGAACATCGGCCGGGCTGCGGAACCGGGATTGCCGAGGTTGCCCCACTCGAGCGTCGGCAGGAAATCAAAGGCGACGGGCGCTGCGTGCTTGTTCAAATAGCCGCGCCGCGCCGGGTCGTAAAACCGAAAAGCGGCATCGGGCATCGTGTCCGAATCGGGGAAAAGCCCCTCCGGTTTTTGACAAAAAGAGAATCGCAGCGGCGTCGTGTCGGGCGGCTCGTGCACCTCGGTGGCGGTGGGGACGGAGTCCGTCGGTTGCGGGAAGTTGGGCAGGGTTCGGCGGGCCGGGTCTTGGGCTTGGAGGTTTCCCCAAAAAAGAAATGGCAGACAGATGAACATGGATTGAGCGCGGATTTCCGTGAAAATCCGTGTCCAAACCCTGTTCATCCGTGTGCCATTGGCCATGTCGAAAATTATTCTGCGATGAGTGCCGGGTTCATCCCCATCGTCGAGAAGCCGCCGTCGTGGAAGAGGTTCTGCATCGTCACCCAGCGCGTCAGGTCGCTGAAAAGGGCCACCGTGTAGTCGGCGCAGGCCTCGGCGGGCGCGTTTCCGAGGGGCGACATCTTGTCGGCGTAGTTGAAGAAGTCCTCGAAGCCTTTGATGCCCTTGCCCGCCGTCGTCCACGTCGGTGACTGCGAGATGGTGTTGACGCGCACCTTTTTGAGCGTCCCGAAATGGTAGCCGAAGCTGCGGGCGAAGCTCTCCAAAAGGGCCTTCGACTCCGCCATCTCCGAGTAGTCGGGGAAGACGCGCTGCGCGGCGATGTACGACAGCGCGACGATGCTCCCCCAGTCGTTGATGGCGTCGAGCTTGAGCATCGTCTGCATCATCTTGTGGAAGCTGATGGCCGAGATGTCGAACGTCTTGAGCATCCACTCGTGGTTGAGGTCGGTGTACGGCTTCGACTTTCGAACGTTGAGCGACATCCCAATGCTGTGCAGCACGAAGTCGACCTTCCCGCCGAGCACCTCCATGCTCTCCGAAAAGAGCTTTTCGAGGTCCTCGTTGAGGGTCGCGTCGCAGCCGATGACCTTCGAGCCGGTCTTCTCGGCGAGCTGGTTTATCTCGCCCATCCGCAGGCCGAGCGGGGCGTTGGTGAGGGTGAAGACCGCCCCTTCCTCGTGGCATTTTTCAGCCACTTTCCAGGCGATGGACTCCGAGTTGAGCGCTCCGAAGATGACGCCGCGCTTGCCTTTGAGCAGGTTGTTCGACATTTTTCCGCTTCTGTTTTTCGTGAAAATTGACGGCGGCGAAGGTGCGACGGCCGGGGAATTTTTCAACCACGAAGCGGTGCCGCGTCACTTCATGTCCGGGTTGATGATGATAAAAAGAAGGACAAACACTCCGTAAAGCCCGAGTGGCACTGCCGGAATGGAGACGAGGGTGGTGGCGAGCTTCAACCACCCGATGCTCTTGAGCCAAAAGCCAGCCCCGGTCAACCCTGCCACGATGGCGACGGCCGTGAACATGGTCGGGTTGTTGGTGCCGCTGTAGCCTTTGAGCGAGTCGCTGACCATCATGCCGACTCCTATCAATAAGGCGATGATGTCGATGGTGGCGGCAATGTGGAAGAGATACTTGGAAAACATGGGCGGGAGAGATTTGACGGCATCAAAGATGAGAGCCGGGCCTGAAACTCACCAAGCCACCGTCAAATCCCCCTTCACCTCCACCACTCGCCCGTTGACCAGTTCGAGCCGCGCCGCCACGACGTAGACCCCGCTCGCCACCTCCTTGCCCCGCGAGCGGCCGCCCCATATCGCGGCGACGGTGTTCGGCGCGACATCTTTCACCTCCCAAACGAGGCCGCCCCATCGGTCGTAAACCCGAACCCACGAGAGCCGCTCGACCTGCGGGCCGGTGAACACTTGAAAGAGGTCATTGCCGCGTTCGCCGTTGATTTTCAGGATGTTGGGGAAATAAACATCGGGCGACTGGTTCACCCTGACCGCCATTTCGTCCGCCGCGGTGCAGCCGTTCGGGTCGGTGACGACCAGTTTCCATTGCACATCGACAAGCGGCCGAGCCACTGGCTCCGGGCAGTCCAGGCAGCTCAACCAGAGCGGCGGCTGCCAATCATAAAGGAGCGAGTCGGGGCTGTTGGTAAGGATGGGCAGCGAGAGCGAGTCGCCCATTTTGATGGCCGAGTCGTCGGGCAGTTGGACGAAAAGCTCGGGCGGGTCGGTGAGGAAAGTGGTCGTCGAGGCCGTGCAGCCGAAGACGTCCTGCGCCGTCAGCTCGTATTTCCCGGCTTTCAAATCCGAGGCCAAAGTGTCCTGCCCGAAAGCCGCGCCGTTCAGCGACCAAACGAGCGCCGGGTCAGCGGTTTTCAACAGTATTTGTCCGTTCTCATCGCTGTGGCAGAGCGGGTCGATGGTTTCGAGGGTGAAAATGATTTCGGGAAAGGCCGTGACGCTGCCGGTCGCCGTCGCTGTGCAGCCCATCGCGTCGGTCACGGTCAGCGGGTAGCTGCCCGAAGGGATGTCCGTCAAGACCGGCGAGTTGCCCGATTGGAGCCAGGCCCATTTGTACGAAAAGGGCGGTTGTGCGCTCGTCGCCGTTGCCGTCAGTTGGCCGGTCGCCTCGTGCGGGCAGGAGTTCTCAGAGGCGAAGCTGATGGTCACCGGCGGCTGCACTTTGAGGTGTACGACGTGCGTCGAGTCGCAGCCGTTTTTGGCGGCGAAGACCATTTTGTAGTTGCCCGTCGCGCCGATGTTTTGCCCGAAAATGTCGCTCGTCTGGCCCGCGCAGATGACGCGGCTTTCCTCCGTCCAAAAGGTGTCGAGCGGGACGTTTTTTACCGTGACCATCGAGTCGCAGCCGAGGTAGGTTTTCAGTTTGAAAAGATGGGTGCCGTTCGGCGGGATGTTTATCCCGTTGACAATCAACGAGTTGCCGAGACAAGTGGGTTGGTCAACTTTTAAATTATAGGTTCCAACCGTCGTCCCGTGAACCTCCACTCGGATGGTCGAGTCGCAGCCGAATTCGCTCTGAAACGGGAAAACATGGTGGTCGTCCGGCTGGATTTGGACGCCATTGAAGGTGACGGTTTTCCCGTAACAAACCGTCGTGTCACGCTTCACATAAAAGGTGTCGCGGACGGTGACGAGGAGCGTGTCGGCACTCTTGCAGCCGTTGTTGAACGAGGCCGCGAGCGTGATTTTCCCCGTCGCTGCCGGGCTGAAAGCGGTCTTCGCACAGGTCGGGCAGGCGGCCCAGTTCGCCGGTTGCCAAGCGTATTTGTCGAAGCCGGATTCGGAGACTTGAATCGTGTCGCCGAGGCAGACCTCCCGGTCGCCGCCGATTCGGGCGACGGTCGCGCTATCGATGCCAATCTTTATCGAATCGCGCTGCGGGAAGCCACAGACGTCGCGGATTTCCACCCAAAAGAGGCCGCCCGGGTCGCTCGCGGTGAGGCTCTGGCCGGTCGAACCGTCTTGCCAGTTCCATGAAACGTAGTCCAGCCCGGCGGCTTTGAGGGCAAGGGAGCCGTTGTCGCAAATCAGAGTGTCCTTTCCGAGATTGAGTTTTGGGGGCAGGAGCCGCTGGTAAATCCCGATGATGTTGTTGGTGAAATCGCACTCGCCGATGTTCGTCGAGGGGAAGTTTTTCGTCAGGCTGAAAGGCGTGGGCCGCGAGCCGTTGTCGTTGACGACGATAAAAATCGAGTCATTCACCACCGCCGGGAATTTCCATTTGACCGTCTGGCACTCGTCCTTTTTCAACTGAAAACCCGTCGGGACGGTGAACAGGACGGGCGCGCCGAGCGTCGTCGGGTTGCCGCGATAGAAGGTGACGGGGGCCGTCGGCGGCAAGGTTTTGAAGCCGACGTTGCAGATTTCGACCTCGATTTCGAGGCTGTCGCCGAGGCATTGCTGGCTTTTCAAAGTCAGCACGGCATCGGCGGCAGGCAACCTGTAGTCGAAATATTGATTCATGAAACCATTGAGAATCAACTTGTTGCCCACCAGATTGGGGTTCTGCTGGACTTTCGGGACGGTCAAATCGTCGTTGATGTTCGTGACGAAATAGGCGTGCTGGTTCCAGACCTTCCGACTGCCGATGCCGATGGCGTTGTTCGGCTCGAAGGCGACGACGTGGCCCGCGTTGTAGACCCCGTTGTGGCGGCGCGTGGTGACGATTTCGACCTGCCCGTCGTTGTCGACGTCAAGGATGAGCGGGCTTTCGATGTGCGTCGCGCTCTCGCAGGGCGCCTGCCATTTAACGGAGCCGTCGCTGCCCTCGTAGATGATGAGCTTTTCCTCGCTGCGATAGACGACGTCGACCGAGCCGTCGCCGCAAAAATCGAAGAGGCTCGAACAGGTGATGGCACTGTAGTCGACGATGGGCTTTATCCACTTCGGCGTGAAGTCGTTGTCGAGGCAGTAGATGCGCGGGTGCGAGATGAAGCTGATTTCCAGCTCCGGGTCGAGGTCATAGTTGCCGACGTTGACGCGGCTGGCGCCCTCCTGGTAGTTGTTCAAAAGGGTGTAGCTGCGCATCACCGTCGGAGTCTGGATGTCCCAGACGTAGCAGGTGTTCTTCCCGTTTTTCTGTCCGTTGACGATGGCGTCGAGGTCGCCGTCGCCATCGAAATCGGCCACGCTGGTGAATCCGTCGGTGTAGCCTCCGGCAGCCTCGACCTCCTTTTTCACCGTGCCGGTTTGGAGGTTTACAGAAAGAACCTGATTGCCTGCCACAATCTCAAGTCCTTGACAATCAGCGCATTGGGAGTCGGGCAGCACGTCCATCGCCACGACGGAGCAGAAGGCGTACTTCCCCTTCCGCCACGGGTGTTCGCCGTCGGAAAGGGTCGGGCCGCCGCTGGCGAGGAGGTTTCCGTTCAAAGAACTGAAGACCTGGTTTCCGATGACCAGCTCGGGCACGCCATCGTTGTCCATGTCGGCGACGTTGACCGTCGAGGCCCGATACCCGAGGTCGTAGCCGACCTGAATCGAGGAGGCCCATTTTGGGGTCAGGTTGTATGAAAAACAGCGCAGCAGCCTGTCCTCGGTCACGATGAATATCTCAGCAAAGCCGTCCTTGTCGACATCGGCGATGGCCGGAGCGGTGCCGCCGGTGAACAGCGTCCCCGCGACGGTCGTCGACCATTTCACCATGCCCGTCGCGCCGTCGAGGACTTCAATCAAGTTTCTTTCCGAACCGGCCGCGACGACCTCAGGCACGCCGTCGCCGTCCATATCTCCGGCGACGAGGACGGGGTAGTCGCCCACGTCGTCCGCGCTTTCCCATTGGACGGAGAGCTTGATCGAGTCGCACGGCGGGTGGTACGAACAGGGGATGACGCAGCTTTGGTAGTAGAAATCGGCGCAGGCCCCGGTGCATTCCACGTCGGGGTCGAAGCAGTCGATGAGGCCGTCGAGGTCGTCGTCGGTGCCGTTGTTGGCTATTTCAACTTGCGAAAAGGAGAGAAGGGGAAGGAAAAGGCCGAGCGCGGCCGCGAATACCGGTTTGAGTTTTGCCATGTCAATCTGTAGATTAGCAAGCGGTTGATGCTCATATCATGGCCGAAGTCAGGTGGCTGCCAGCGGTTTGCAGCTCGTTTTGATTCTCGGATTATGCCCGGAAATCGAGCAGCCACTGCTGGATTTCGGAGCGGAAACGGGCTTCGTCTCCCCTGTCAAACCCGACCTCGACGGGCAGGACGAAGACCGGTAGGTTGTTCTTCTCAAAGAACGCCTGGTGCAACTCCAATCGCATCGCGTCCTTCTCCGTCGTCAGGATGATGGAGGTCATGCGCGGGAGGAAGCCAAACCGCCGCTTGATTTCCTCCAGGTCCAGTTCATTGAAAAAATGGTGGTCGGCAAACTCGACCGACTGCACAGAGCGCACCTGCTCTTTCAAAAAATCGAGCAGATAGCCCGTCGCGGCAATGGCGGTGATTAGCAGAACGTCCATGTCGGGCAAAAGCGGCTGCCTGACCTCCGTGCGCAGCATCTCGTAGGGCGCTCCATATTTATAGTGGCTGAAAAAAACGGACTGCCATGGCATCGGCGCGATTTCCGCCAGCATCGCCTCCCGGCTCTCGGGCCGGAGGTTGGGCGGGCATTTCGAGACGACAATCATGTCGGCGCGGTGGTAAGAGCTTCGCCAGTCGCGCAACCGGCCGGAGGGCAGGAGCCAGTCGCGGGTGAAGGGGCGCGAGAACTCGGTCAGCAGGATGTTCAGCCCCGGCCGGACGGCGAGGTGCTGGAAAGCATCGTCGAGCAAGACGACCTGAACCCCGGGGCTTCGCCGCACCACTTCTGGCACGGCGAGTGAGCGGTCTTCGCCCACGGAAACCGGGATGTGCGGGAATTTCCGCTTGAACTGCAGCGGCTCGTCGCCCACCTCGATGGCCGTGTCGATGACGGAGACGGAGCGGAAACCAGTGCTTTTCCGCCCGTACCCCCGGCTCAAGGTGGCCACTTCAAGGTATTCGTCGAGCCAGCGGATGAGGTATTCGAGGTGGGGCGTCTTGCCCGCGCCGCCTATGGTCAGGTTGCCAACGGAGACGACTGGCAGGTCGAAGGAGACACTCTTGAGGATGCCGATGCGGTAGCAAAAATTGCGGACACTCACCCCGAGGCCGTAGAGCAGCGAGAGCGGAAGGAGCAGCAGGCGGATGGGCCATTCGTCGAACATCGGGCGAATGTATGTTGCCCCTGTAGAGACGCAATATTTTGCGTCTCCGTGCAGGCGGCAGCGAGCGGGAGGAGACGCAATATTTTGCGTCTCTACACCTCAAAGCCGAGGTGTGATTTCCAGTTTTTTGCAAAGCCGCCCGCCCGCCTCCATCTCGACCGTCAGTTGATAAACGCCGGGCGGCAGGTTTGAAAAATCGAGGCCGCCGGAGCCGTTCCATTTTTTTCGAAGGACGATTTGGCCGAAGCCGTTCGTCAGTTCGACCGACGAGACTTTTCCAGCTAAACCGTTGATTTTCAATTGAATAAAACCCGTTGTCGGATTGGGCGAGATGGATAACCCGGCCTCGCCGACCGGCTCTGCCGTCGCCACGACCGCTATGAGAACCGAGTCCGAGGCGGCGGGACAGCCATTCGCGTCCCTGATTTTTACTGAATAAAACCCCGTCGCGATGGGGGTGAAAACCGAGTCCGTCGCCCCGGCGATGGGCTGCCCGCTCGTCAGCCATTGATAGGAGGCCGCACCCGAGGTGGACAGGGTGATGTCGTTTTGCTGCACGACCGGCTTGGCCGCCGGGTTCGCCACGCACCAGTCGGTGATTTTGTAGAGGTGGTGGTCGGCGTTCCCGACGACGTAAAGTTCCCCTTTCTCGTCCTCGCCGAAGGCGGAAAAATTGAACACAAGGCCAGTCTGCAAAAAGGTCGCCGTGTCGATTTGACCGCCGCCCGCCGGTCTCTTTATCCCCCGAAACCAGCCTTGGCAGGCATCGGAGTAGATGTACCAGCCCTGCAAGTCGGAGAACTCCGTGCCGCGATAGACATGGCCCCCCGTGACCGACGCGCCGCAGCCGCCGCCCCCCGGGTTTTGATACTCCAAAATGGGCGGCTCGAAGTTTTGAAACGGGCCGCACATCTGGTCGAAATTGAAAGAGCCTTCCCAGCACCGCCAGCCGTAGTTCAGCCCGCCGGGCGAGCTAACCGGTTGAAAATCAACCTCTTCGCGGGTGTCTTGCCCGACATCGCCAACCCAGAGGTCGCCGGTTTCGCGGTCGAAGCTGAACCGCCAGGGATTGCGAAAACCCTCGGCCCAAATCTCGTTTCGCCTCGATGCGAAACCGAAAAAAGGGTTCGACGGCGGGATTTTGTATGGCTCGGCAGCGGTCGCGCCCGTCACGTCGATGCGCAGGATTTTGCCCAGAAGGGTCAGCCAGTCTTGGCTCGAATTGGCCGGGTCGCCGCCGAGCGAGCTGTCGCCCGTCGAGACGTAGAGGTAGCCGTCGGGGCCGAAGCGCAGGCAGCCGCCCTTGTGCTTCACCGAGATCTGCGGGATGTTCAAAATCACCAGTTTCGAGGCCGGGTCGGCCACGTCGGGGTCGGCCGTGACCGAGAAGCGGGCGACGGTCGAGGAGCTGTCGAGGCCTGTGAAAAAGAGGTAGAAAAAGCCGTTCTGCTTAAAATTCGGGTCGAAGGCCATGCCGAGGAGGCCCTGCTCGGCGAAGTTGAAATGGATTTGGTCGGAGATGTCCATGAAAATCGTGAGCGCCCCGTCGGGGTGGACAACCTGGATTTTCCCGTTCTCGCCGACGACGAACAGGCGGCCGTCGCTGCCCGTTGAGGCGATGTCGACGGGGAACTCGAGGAGCGGGTGGACGGTCTTCAGCTCGATTTTTTGGGCGAAAAACGGGGCTGCCGAGAGGAGGCAGGCGAGTAGGAAAAGGCGGGCCATGATTAGCGTTTGATTGAAAAAATCTGCCCGAAAATAGGCCGAACGGCGCGGAGGCTTCTCCTCCAAATTTCGGGAGTTGTCGACCGGCGGCAAAGCCCCGGTTTTTCACAAGGAATTGATAGCCAACCTTTTGCGGATGGTTTTCATCAAAAATTTCTCGTCCTTCACCACCCAATCAAGACCGGTTGCTATGCAAGAAAACTTCCTCCACTTCCTCTGGCGGTGGCGGCGCTTCCGACTGGACGACCTCCGCACGACCTCCGGCGAGCCGCTCGAAATCGTCCACCCCGGCGAGCCGAACACCGACGCCGGGCCGGATTTCTTTGCCGCCCGCCTCCGCCTCGCCGACCAGCTCTGGGCGGGCAACGTCGAAATCCATGTCAACAGCTCAGACTGGCTCGCGCACGGCCACAGCTCCGACCGGGCCTACGACAACGTCATCCTCCACGTCGTTTTTGAGGAAGACAGGCCCATTTTCAGGCCCGGTGGCGACCGGCTTCCGACCCTCGAATTGAAAGGCCGAATCCCCGAAGGGATTTTTCAAACATGGAAAATGCTGGCCGCCGAGCGGTCGGCCATCCCCTGCCGATCGCGCATCGCGGAGGTTGCGCAAATCGTCCGGCTGAACTGGCTCGACCGGCTTTTGACCGAGCGACTGGAGCAAAAAACAGAGGCCATCGAGGCCGCCCTCGAGCGCACGGGCGGGCATTGGGAGCAGGTGTTTTTTGAAAAAACCGCCTGGAACTTCGGCCTGAAAATCAACGCCGAGCCGTTTGAGGTCGTAGCTAAGTCGTTGACTGTCAACCACTTGGCGAAGTCGCGGGACAACCTGCTGCAAATCGAGGCCCTCCTTTTCGGGCAGGCCGGACTGCTCCAGACCGACTTCACGGACATCCATCCGAGGGCCTTGAAAAAAGAGTGGGAGTTCCTCCGCCACAAGTACGGACTCGAGCCGCTCGATGCCTCGGCGATGAAGTTTTTGCGGCTGCGGCCGCCCAATTTCCCGACCGTCCGGCTCGCGCAACTGGCCTGGCTGATGCACCACTCGACGCACCTTTTTTCAAAAGTCCTCGAGGCGAAGACGCTGCGGGATGTCGAGCACCTCTTCCACGCTGAGGTCAGCGACTACTGGCAGTGCCATTATGTTTTTGACAAGCCCTCGCCGCGCCGCCGCAAGACCTTCGGCACCGATGCGGTGCATGGTTTGGTCATCAACACGGTGGCGCCGTTCCTCTTCCTCTATGGAAAAACCTCGGGCCGCGACGACCTGCGCGACCGCGCCCTGCGCATCCTCGAAGTCCTGCCGCCCGAGGCGAACTCGGTCATGGACGGCTGGGCCGAGGCGGGCGTGGCACCGAGGAACGGGTTTGAGAGCCAGGCGCTTTTGCAGCTTTCCAAAAGGTTTTGCGCGGAGAAGCGGTGCCTCGAATGCGGAATCGGGAATTTCCTGTTGAAATGATTTGGCGCACGGATTGGACGGATTTGACACGGATTTTGCCCTGTTGAACCCCGATTTACTTTTGTCCGCGCTCCCCGCAAACCACGCCGACTCACTATGAAAAAATCCCTTTGGCTGCCCGCGACGCTGCTGCTGTTCTTTTTGGCTGACCGGGCGGGCGGATTCCTCCTGCAAAAAATCACCGACGAAAGCCAGATGCGCTATTCGCGTCTCTACCGGGGCGATGCGGCAGCCGACATCCTGCTGCTCGGCAACTCGCGCGGCCTAACTTTCTACCAACCCTTCATCGACGAGAAATCGGGCAAGCGGTCTTTCAACTTGAGCTACAACGGCCTGCCAATGGACCTCGGCCATGTCCTCGCCGCCGATTATTTGGAGCGATACCCGCCGCCCGGCGTCCTGTTGATTGACATCACGACGCTCGACCGGCGCAACGACGCGCTCATCACCGGCTTTCTTCCCTATGTGAAAAACTCGGCGCGGCTGTCGGGATTGATTCATGAAAAATCCCCGACGTCATGGTGGGGCGGGCGGGCCTCGGAGCTTTTCAGGTTCAACAACGAGGTCTTTCAAAGGGCTTTTTACCATCTAAATACCTCAGACGCCGACTGGCTGCTCGACCGCGAAATCGCGCCCGCACTGGCGGCCGAGGTCGAAAAGAACCATTACGACTTGAAAATCGACACCTTTTTAGTTGATGAACTGGCAGCGACCACCCGGCTCGCGCAGCAAAAAGGGGTTGCCGTCCGGCTCGTCATCAGCCCCTATTTCCCGGGCTTCGCTGGGAACGTGGGCAACCTCGATGCGCTAAAATCCATCTGCGAACAGCGCACCGGTTTCCCCGTGAAAGACTACAGCCGCTCGCTCGACGACTGCCCGGCGTGCTTTGGCGACTTCATGCACCCCAACAAAAAGGGCGCGGCACGGTATATCGACCTGATGCGGGCGGACGGGGTTTTGCCCTGACCAAGGACAGCTCGGAAGGAAACGCCTGTCCCTCACTAGGAGCCTCCGCTCATCAGATTTTGCATTGGCTTGAGGCCTCTCCTCGAAATACATAAAGGCCAATCTCTCCACGCCCTTTGACCTTCCCCTTTTTCCTTGATGGTTTTTAGGTTTGGCGGGGCTGCCTAATACTGTTCCTTTCTTTTTACAAAGTCGGAGACTTGATGACGGAAGATTCGGGTCGGAGACCCTCACCAGCCTCGCAGGCTGGCGGGAAGACTATGAGCCAGCGGGCGGAAGGCTATGAGTCAACGAGTTGTTCCTGAAAAACGAAACCAATGCTGTAGAATTCTCGAACACACGAATATTGTCCTTTTCCAGCAATGCTGTTATTTTTTCAACATCTGGTATTCTTAATTTTTTCAGTAGTTTTCTATCATCTAATACGAACCCTTTATCTTCAGAATCTTGGTTCTTTAAGACAATACCCTTTTTTTTAAGAGATTCTTTAATTCTATCATCAATATAAAGACCACCTACCACAACTTTTGCAATTCCCGATTCTTTGCACTCTTTAATTATTTTATCGATTTCACGAATCGTTTTTCCCGGAAGAATTGGTCTTAAATATAAAGATACTTTTAGGCCTCTAGCAATTAACTGTTTTGCCTCCTTGAAACGTTCAGATTGATTTTTTACTTCAACACCATCTTCAAAAGAAGATAGAGAATAATTGATAATTAAGTTATTATATTTTTCCGTAGTAATATTATCTATGTGTGATTTTCCAAATCCATATCTTGTGGCTAGGTGAATCAAGTTGCCGTGGACTGATATCTCATCAATAAACCCAAGAGATTCAGCAATATTGCTTTTATGGAGAGGATCTGTAAAGCCTCCCAATAATATTGTGGTTCCGTTTTTTCCCTTTTTAAATCTATCATCATTTGATAGAGTTAGAGCAATGAGTTTTCCAAATTCAGATGCTCCATCCTTTGATTTTGCTTTTTGGTCTTGAACCAAGCTTTCAATATAGCAGAAGCTGCATCTCCCTGGGCATGATAAGGACAAACTTACAAATACGCGGTTACTTCGAGCATCCTTGTCCCATATAATTAATTTATCTTGTTCACATTCAGGTAGGGCATCGGATTTTTTTACGAATTCGAGTTCATGTGCAATGAAGTTTTTTAATGCTGGGCTATGACTTGTTTTGGATTCATCGATAATAACAACAGGAGAATAAACCTCTTCGTATGTATTTTGATAAGGGGAGAAGAGAAAAAGTGAGCGATTCTCTTTCGATGGATGTATTCTTGCGAACATAAAATTGAGGCCTGATTTAACAAGGTGAGTTTTGAGTTTGCCAGTACCTGCTTTGGATTCAAGTGAACGAAACTCGTTAGCAGTGTTCAGAATCCTAACAATTATACTATCTTTAGGCTTGTTGTTTTCTAAAAACTTATGTTCAAGTTCAGTAATCGAAGGGAGATAAAGGTTTAGTTCGCCTCCGTTTTTAAAAAAACCAAGAAACGCCGAAGAGTTCCTCGCCTTCCATTCAGAACCACAATAAAATAGACACAAATCTATGGAGTCTGCATCTTTAACAAGTTCGTCCCAGTTTAGATTTTGATAAGAATCTAAAAAGCCATATATTTCTGGGTGAAGCTTGAGAAAGCTCAAGCTTTGCTGAAGATTAGTAAATTCATTTTTAAGTTCATTCGACGGGTCGTCAAAATTGTCAATTTTTTTTATAATTGGCTCAATAAGAATAAAGCCAATTAGTGCAGGTATGATGTTCAATAGAACACCTTCAAAACTCTTCGATAGGTTAGCATAACTATCTAGCTTGTGTGCTTCCAGATGGGAAATTAAAAAGCAGTCCAAAAAAATGACAATAATGACAATACCAATCAAAATACCTATTGCCCAATTCCGTAACTTCTTGTTAATGAAATCTATAAATTGGGAGAAATGAAAAGGGTTTTGATTCATGATTCAGTAAAATGGAAAAAACAAGGTTGGAATTTAGTTTTCCCATTCAAACATAAATTGCTTTAAGTATGCTTGAGTATATGAGTGTCTTTTTTTTGCTATTTTTCTTGCTGTAACGGTGTGTAGCGAATCATAAATAGTCAATAGCTTCTCATAAAAATGATTAATTGTAGTTGATTTT
>JBGAWE010000024.1:0-7109 GCA_044227705.1 Saprospiraceae bacterium | reverse complement strand
TTTCTCTGTTTTTTAGACCTCCAAAACTGAACGCGCGCGCAATTCCTATGGCTCCAATCGCATCTAATCTATCTGCATCCTGAATAATTTTCAAGTTCCGGTCAGATTCGGGTTTTGACAAAGTTCCTTTAAATGAAACATTATCTAACAGGAAGTTAATATAAATAATTTCATCTTGTTTCAAATTTATTTCCTTAAGAAAAAGAGAAACGGCTTCTTTTCGGTGCTTTAATATGTGCTTATCAAGTTTCCAGTCAACAACATCATGTAGTAGCACAACTAAATCAATAAAAAACACTTCACCGCCTTCTGATTGGCTAATTTTATGCGCATTTTTTCGGACTCGCCAAGTATGCCACCAATCGTGTGTAGAGTCCCCTGCTTCCAAGAATGATCTTGAAAAGGTCTCGACTTCCTTGATGATATCTGGGGACAGTTCCATGCTGCTCACTTCATTTAGAGAACAAATGTACCCAACACTTTCTTCTGACAAACTTTGTTTAAGGTTTTTTGGGAAGATAGAATCCTTGGCGAAAATTTTCGGGTTGAGCGAAGTGGGTGATGCCAGTGCAATCCACTCCCCTTATAGCACAGGGCATTCCAAATTTGCTTAATGTTCGGAAAGTCTTCAAATGAACCGTTTAGGGAAGCCTCACTTCGGCGTCTCCGCCCCCTTCGAGTCATCCCCCGCTTTTCTCCCCCGGTTCTCATAGAAGAAATTGACCTCCTCAAAAAGGGCCTTGTAGTCGGCGTGGTCTCTCGACAGCTGTTCGAGGCGGCTGCGCACTTTGTTGCCATGCTCCATCAGGTCGCGGCCGACGAGCTGGATGGCCAGGTCAATCAGTTCATCCACCTGCGCCCCGTCCTTGCGGAAGCTGAAAAGCACCGTGGCCAACGCCACATCGCGGTCAAACTCTGTCTGGTTGAAATCGAGCGGGGTGAACATCTCCGTGCCTTTTTCGGCGGTGATGCTGTGGCACCGCTGCACAAAGTCCCAGCCTCCGGCATCGCCCATCGGCTGCCCGGTCTTGTCGTCTGGTGAAGTCCCCTCGGTGATTCGGCGGGCGATGGTCAGCATCCGGGCAAGGCAACCCTTGAACTCATCGACGTCGCTCTGGGAAATGGTGTGCGAAATGCGGTTCTTGGCCATTGTTTTCGCGGTTTTAGTTGACAGAGAAGGTGAATCGCCCAATTTCTACGCCAGTTCGGGCAGACAAATATGGTAATCGAAAAATTGAATCCTCCGATATATGTCGAGAATTGTCGCCTGGCAGCCCAAAAATGGCCGACCAGGGATTTCCGGTCTGCCGACAGGAATTTCGAAAGGCCCGCCGGGGGATTTCGGGTTCGCCAAAAGGGATTTGGAAATAGCCGCCGGGCATTTTCAAATCCCCGAACCGCCATTTTGAAATGCCCGGCGGCGTTGGGGAAATGGCCAAAATCGAAGAGGAAATGGCTGCGGGATATCTCGGGTCTGGGTTTTTACATTTTCAAACCTCCCAAGAGGGATGCCGGGCCGCAAAACGCCGATTCTCACCGCTTAAAATCCATGATGTCCACCCGTTCGCGGCAAAATTCAAGGTCCACCGCATCATTGGAGGCGATGACCACCGTCCGCCCAGCCGAGAACTTCTCCACCAAAAACTGGTACCATGCCACGCCCTGCGCGTCGAGGTTGGTGGTCGGCTCGTCGAGGAGGAGGGCGGGCGTCGCGGCGCAGGCGGCGAGGGCGAGGCGCAACCGCTGTTTCATACCGCTGGAAAAGAAGCGGATTTCCTTCCCCTTGTTTTTTTGGAAGGCGGTCGAGGTGCCTTGCGCGTCGAGCAGCCCGATGAGGTCGTCGAGGCGGAGGCCGTCGCGAAGCGGTTTGAGCTTCCCCTGAAACTCGATGGCCTCCGCGAGCGTGAATTCCTCAATCAGTTCGATGTAGGGCGCGGCGTAGCTGATGGTTTTCCAGACCTCGCCGGGGTCGATGGGTTCCTTTTTGTCGTTCTGAAAAAAACGCGCTTGGCCCCTTGAAGGCGTGAGGTGGCCGCTCAAAATGCGCATCAGGGTGCTCTTTCCCGAGCCGTTGGGGCCGAGGATGGCGGTGCGCGTCCCCGGCCTGAACTCGTGGTTTACGTTTCGGAAGACCCATTCGAGGCGGTACCGCTTCGAGACGTCCAAAAGGCTGATGGTCAAGGCGTCATGCTGGCTCGGGGGCATCCGTCAGTCGGGTTTTTTGTCGAGTTCGGCCGGTTTGAACTTGGCCCCGTTGAGCCTCGGGCCGGGCAGGATGCCGCGCGCGTTCTGCGCGAAAAAGGAGAGGATGGCCGCCCGCTCGGGCGTGTCGGGCAAGGTGGCGTCTATTTCGTCGAGGGCCTGCCGGGTGTTGAGTCCTTTGATGAACAAAAGGCGATAGCAGTCCTGTATTAGGTGGACTTGCTCGTTGGTGAAGCCGCGCCGCAGGAGGCCCGTCGAGTTGACCCCGGCATAGGCGAGCGGCTCGCGGTCGGCCACGATAAAGGGCGGGATGTCCTTCCGAACCTTTCCCGTGCCGCCGACCATGACGTGCGCCCCGATTTTGGAGAATTGATGAACCGCCACAAAGCCGCCCGTGGACGTAGGCCATCAACAGGCAATCGTCGCCGATGCGCGTGGTGCCCCCGGCGGCGGTGCCCCGGTTGAGGGTGCAGTATTCGCGGACGGTGACGCGGTCGCCGAGTTCGATGGTGGTCTTTTCGCCTTTGAACTTCATGTCCTGCGGGATCGAGCCGACGACCGCGCCGGGGAAAATCCGACAGTGGTTCCCGATGCGCGCCCCGTCCATGATGACCGCGTGAGGGCCGACCCAGGTGCCGTCGCCGATGACGACGTCCGCCGCGATGGTAGCGAACGGCTCGACGACCACGCCCCGGCCAATCTTGGCCTGCGGGTGGACGACGCTCAATGTCGAGATGCTCATGGGCGAGACGGTGCTGTTGTTCGTGCTGGCGAAATGGTTTTGGGCCAATTCGTCAATCGCTGCGTTTGATTCGTGCATGGCGGGCCGAGTTTTTCCGGTTAGAAAATGCCAACCGAAAACGCCCCGGCCGAGCGGATTAGCTGCTGTGTAAATGTCAAAAACCGGGCGAAACCGGCATTTCGAGTCTCCGACCGGCCTTTCAACTCATTCCGAGGCTTTCAGTCGCTTGACGATTTGCGCCGTCAACTCGCCCTCGGAGACGAGCTTGTTCCCCACAAAGGCCGACCCCTGCATGTGGACGATGCCGCGCCGGATGGGTTCGAGCAGTTCCATTTTGAGGATGAGCGCGTCGCCCGGCATGACCTTCTGTTTGAACTTCGTCTGGTCGATTTTCAAAAAATAGGTGTCCCAGCCATACGGGTCGTCTTGCAAGGAGAGGGCGAGGATGCCGCCCGTCTGCGCCAGTGCCTCGATTTGCAGGACGCCGGGGAAGACGGGGTTGTCGGGGAAGTGGCCGGTGAAGAACGGCTCGTTCATCGTCACGTTCTTCACCCCGACGACGTGCTTGTCGGAAAGCTCGATGATTTTGTCGACCAGCAAAAAGGGGATGCGGTGCGGCAAAAGCTTCATGATGGCGTTGACATCCATGATCGGAGCCTTCGTCAAATCGTAACGGGGGACGGCGGCCAGCTTTTTCTGCTCGACGGCAGCGGCTTTCAACAGTTTGGCAAACTCGACATTGGCCGCATGGCCCGGCCGAGTGGCGACAATCTTCCCGACGATGGGCCGCCCGACGAGCGCCAAATCGCCGATGAGGTCGAGCAGTTTGTGCCGCGCCGGTTCGTTGGCGAAACGGAGCGGCTCGGTGTTGAGGATGCCGGGGCGGTCGACATTCAGGGCGGTTTTGCCCAGTTTTTTGGCCAAAGCCTCGACCTCTTCCGCCGACATCGCCCGGTCGGCGATGACGATGGCGTTGTCGAGCGAACCGCCTTTTATCAGGTTTTGAGAAAGAAGGGCCTCGATTTCATGGAGGAAAACAAACGTCCGGCACGGCGCAATCTCATCCCGAAAACTGTCCAACCCGGCCATCGAGGCGAATTGCGGCCCGACGACCGGCGACCCGAAATCGACCATCGCCGCCGCCTCGAACCGCTCGGCGGGTCGGGGGACGAGGTCGGCGCCGGTCGCATCGGCACGGAAGGTGTGGGGTTCTTTGACGACGAAAAAGTCTCTGTCGGCAGCCAATTCCTCGCGCCCGGCGGCGGCGAGCTTTTCCAGAAAGGGGAGGGCCGTCCCGTCCATGATGGGCACCTCGGGGCCGTCGATTTCAATCAAAAGGTTGTCGAGGGAAAGGGCGGAAGCCGCAGAGAGGAGGTGTTCGACCGTCGAGATTTTCGCCTCGCCCGAGGCGATCGTCGTGCCTCTCTGGGTCGAAACAACTCGGGCGACATCGGCCGAAATGATTGGCTGGTCGGGCAAATCGACGCGCTGGAATCGGATGCCGTGATTCTCCGGCGCGGGCCGAAAGGTCAGTTTCACTGGCTGGCCGGTGTGCAGCCCAATACCTTCTAAACTGGACGGCTGCTGGATGGTGGCCTGTTTCATCAACAAAGTGGTGGATTTTGGGGCGAAAGTAATTGGGGATGGGGGATTCGGGCTGGAGATTGGGAGCGCAGCCCAATCCCCAGCCCGAATCCCCAATCCCCAATTCTCAATCCCCGGAGCCACCGGCCCGCTTGGCCTCCTCGCCCAGCCCGGTCTCGCGCCTGCGCGCCTTCTTGACGTTTTTGTTCCCGAAATCGTAGCTGACGCTGACGGCGGCGCGGCGGCTGTCCCAGTGGCCAGAGCCTGTGGAGACCAGCCCATCGAAGATTGAGGTGCCCGACCAGCCCGATTGGTAGAAGATGTCGCTCGCATTGAGCCGCAGGGTGAGCGCGTCGCGGAGGAACTTCTTTTGGAGGCCGAGGTCGAGGCTCCACGAGGTCTCATACTTGAAAACGCCGCCCCAGACGCCCGGCCCCGAGAACCAGCCCGAGACCTCGCCGCGCCAGCCGCGACCGAGCTTGAGGGTGCTTTGCTGATAGATGTTGTAGGTCGCGGCCTCGATGTCGACCGTAGCGCCGTCGCCGTAGTCGGCAAGGTTGTGGAGGTAGGAGGCCCCGGCGTTGAGGTACAAATCCCACCATTTGTTGACGGTGAAAGGGGCGCTCAAGTTGAGGCCGAGGATGTGCTGCTCGGCGAGGTTCGCCCAGTTGATGTAGCTGGCGCGGGTGTCCACGTCGTCGGGGCCCATGAGGCGGGTAATCTGGTCGGTCGTCAATGAGTAGCCGAGCTTGAGGGTGTACATGTAGTCGCGCGTCCAGCCGGCTTCGATGTTGTTGACGATTTCGGGCTTCAAAAACGGGTTCCCCTTTTCAAAGGAAAGCTCGCTCAACTGATTGTTGAATGGGTTGAGCACATGGTAGTCGGGCCGGTTGATGCGGCGGCTGTAGTTGATCGAGAAGCTGTTGTGCTGCGACTCTGCCCAGGTCAGCCCCGCGCTCGGGAACCATTGGAGGTAGTTCTGCTTGACGGGCGGCTCCTGGAGTTCGGGTTTGAAAGCGGTCAAATCGCCCGTCGCATCGGTCTGCTCGGCGCGGAGGCCCGCGTTGAAGCTCCATTTCGGGGTGATGCTTCCGGTCAGGCTGGCATAGGCGGCGTAGACTTTTTCGTCGTAATCAAAGAGGTTGGAGACGCTGTCAATCCGCACGCCCGGCTCCCCGCCGGTTGTCTCGTAGACCAAAAAATCGTTGCCCGACTTCACCCGCCCGGCCTTCGCCCCGATGCCGAGTACGCCGATAGGGGTCTTTTCTTCAAAGTCGAACTTGGCCGTCGAAATCTGGATTTCGGTAGGCGTGTCGAACCGGTTGCGCCGCTCGTGGAGCGCGGGGCCGCCGTTTTTTGTGTAAAAATTGACCTGCCGTCGGTCGGTCGCATGGCCGAAGTGCGCCATGTCGAGGTCGACGTTCAGCGAGCGGCCCTTCGAGTTGTCGAAGCGGTAGTTGAGGTTGCCCGAGCGGTTTTCGACGCGGCCGTCCTCGCGGGTGTCGGCGCGGAGGGTGCTGTCGATCTTCGAGGACGTGCTGGCCGACGCGATTTCGATGATGTCGAGGTTCTTCCCGTCGAGGTCGCTGCGGTTGCCGGAGACGAGGACGCCGACGGTGTTCTTCTTGTCGATGAAAAAATCGGCCCCGATGCGCCCGTCGCCGTTGTGAAACTCGTTGCGCGGGCGGACGGTCTCGCCGAGCCAGATGCCGTACTGGGTGCTCTCGAAGTCCATGTCCATGAAGCCGATGCGTCGGCCGAGGCCCGCGTTGGCGAAGACGTTGAGCCGCCGGTCGCGGTAGTTGCCGCTGGCGTTGAGGTTCTCGCGCCAGAAGCGGCCCTTGCTGACGGTCGCGCCGACGGTGCCGTTGGCGCCGAGGCTCTTGTCGCGCTTGAGGCGGATGTCGATGATGCCCGCGTTTCCCTGTGCGTCGTATTTCGCGCCGGGCGAGGTGATGATGTCGATGCGGTCGATTTGCGCGGCCGGGATGTTTTGGAGGTAGTTGCTCAACTCGGCCCCCGACATCGGCACCCGCTTCCCGTCGACATAAACAATGACTCCGGTGCGGCCGAGGACGGTGATGTTCTCGTTGTTGTCGACCATCACGGCCGGGGCTTTTCGCAGCAAGTTCATCGCGTCTGAGCCGGTGCTGTTGACCGTCCCCTCGACGTTGAAGACCGTCCGGTCGGCCTTCACCTCGAGCATCGGGCGGAAGGCTTTTACCGTCACCTCCGAAAGCTCTACCGAGGCGGGCGAGAACTTCAAGACCCCGAGGTCGAGCTGCTGCCCGTCGGCAATTACGATGTCTTTTTTCAAAAAATCGGGCAGCCCGACGAACGAGCTTTTTAGGAAGAACCGCCCGTTTTTGATGTTTTTCAAATGAAAAATGCCCGATTCCTCGCTCGCCTCTACTTTCACGAGGGAGCTGTCGGCCGCGTCGAAAAGGGCGGCGTTGGCGAACGCGATGGGCTTCCCCTCCGCGTCCTGAAGCTGCCCGCGCACGGAGCCGGACTGGCCTGATAGGTCAAAAGAGAAAAGGCAAAGGGAAAAAAGGAGCGCAGGAAAGTGAACGGTTGGCCT
>JBGAWE010000023.1:0-30033 GCA_044227705.1 Saprospiraceae bacterium | reverse complement strand
CACGGCTCCGAGGACCTCACCGTCCTCGTCAGTGGTGTCAACAACGCAGGCGACGACGACGACACCGACAACGAGACCACGATGACCCTGACCGGCGTTGCGGGCGGTGTCCCCGGCCGCAAGATCCTCGTCGAGGAGGCCACCGGCCGCTGGTGCACCTGGTGCCCGCGCGGAACGGTCGCCCTCGACAAGCTCAACAACGGCTTCGACGACAACTTCGTCGGCATCGCCGTCCACAACAACGACCCGATGACCCTCGCAGCCTACAACTCGGGCCTTGCCGCCACGGCCTTCCCGAACGTGCAGTACATGCGCACGGGCTTCATTGACCCGTCGGAGATCGAGGCCAAGTTCCTCGACGACATGAACGTCGACCCCGAGGCTCACATCACCGGTCGCCTTGCCTATGACGCAACGACCAACAAGGTCAAGGTCAGCGTCGACGTCACGCCGCTGACGGCGCTGGCGGGAACCTACCGCGTCTTCGCCTGCCTCACCGAGGACGGCATGCACGGCACCGACGCGCCGGGCGCCCTCTGGTCGCAGGTCAACGCCTACTCCGGCGGCGGCAACGGCCCGATGGGTGGCTTTGAATACCTCACAAGCCCGGTCCCGGCCCCGCTTATGGTTTACGACCATGTCGGTCGGCAGCTCATCTCGTCGTTCGCGGGCACGTCCAACCTGCTGCCCACCACGATGGACGCGGGCGCGCTCTATCAGGTCGACCTCGCCGAGAAGACGCTCGCCGCTGGCCTGAACCTGGCCAACGTGCACCTCGTCGTCGCGCTTGTCGCCCCCGACAAGAGCATCGTCAACGCCGACGGCAAGACCTGGGACGAGGCCCTCAACACTTCTGGCACCCACCAGCCGGTGCTCGACGCCCGCTTCGCAAGTGTCTCGCCGAACCTGTTCGCCGACGAGACCTTCGTCCGCCTCAAGCTCGACGACGCCGTCAACGTCAACATCGACGTGTTCAACTCCGTTGGCGAGCTGGTCTCGACGCGCAACTACGGCAAGCAACTCGGCGACCAGGTCTTCCCGTTCAACGCCGGCAGCCTGCCCAACGACACCTACTACTTCGAGGTGACGGCCGGCAACCAAGTCGGGACGTACAAGGCCGTTCTGGCCCGCTGATCCGTCGGTTTCGACCTGCATAAAAAAGACCGGCAGCACGGGTGACTGTGCTGCCGGTCTTTTTTTTGATGCGACTGGGCTGTGGAAAATCTGGAGGGCGCGCGACGCTTATCGAGGCTTTTTCGGCCGCCTACTGCTGGAAGAAAGCCACGCTTGCGCCCACCCAATCCTTGTCCTTGTTGTACCGAACGCCCACCATCTCGCCCTTGCTCAAGCGGACAAGGTTGTTGACCAGCGTCGGCCGCTCGGCACCGGGCAGCCAGACCATCATCATGCGGATTTCGCATTTCACAGGCTCGTTCGGCGATTGGATGGCGGCGGCATATTTCACCTTCCTTTGGAGAATCCAGTTGGCCGGGTCGGGCACGGCCTCCACGTCGCCGGGCTGCACGTGGAACTTCACGCCCATGCCCGAGAAGGAGAAGAGCGGTTTCAACACCCAGTTTTCGAGGTCGGCCGGGACGGATTTCAGCTCGTTCACGAAAATCGTCTCCGGCACGAACTGGCTCTTGATGAACGGCAGCGTGTACTTTGAAATCCTGAAAAACCAGTTAGGGTGGCCCACCCACTGGGCGTTGACCGGCTCGAACATGTCCCATTCGCGGGGCAGATCGGCCTTCTTTTCGAGTTCGTCGAAGATGATTCTGTTGTAGATGCGCTCGATGGGGACGCGGCTCCCATCCTCTTTTTCATAGAAAAGGTCGCGGCCATCGCGGCGCACCTTCGTCAGGCAGAGCACCTTGATGCCGAGGGCGGCGGCGGTGGCCCAGAAGTCGATGCGGGTGTTCTGCTTCTCTGGCTCGACTTCGAGGAGGACGACGCGCTCCGGCCGCGATTCGCCGACGATGACGCGGCGCATCGTCTCGACGTAGCTTTTCGGGTCAAGGCCGCTGAACAAATGGTCGAAACCGGCCGGGATTTGGAAGTTGTCGCGATAGCTTTTCGCCAACAAATCCTGAAAAAAATAGAGCGACGGAAAGCCCTGCATCTCGATGAGCTGCGGGGTGAGTTCGCCATCGGAGCCTTCGCAGATGCCGAAGTCGAGCTGCAAAAAGACCGGGTGCGGGTCCTCGTTCGGCACCCGGACGTGCGGCGGGATGGCCGCCTCGCTGCGCTCGCGGAAGTCGGCGCGGACCAGCTCGTTGGTTATCTCCTCGACGCCGAGCAGCAGTTTTTCCTTTAAAAACCTCGGGACGAAGACCGGCGTCTCGGCGATGCGGAAGGTGCAAGGCTCGCCAGCGGCGGTGTTTATCTGGTTGAGGAAGGCCTCGTAGGCGGCAGGCGTGAAGTTGGTGTTGTAGTCGCTGCGGGCGGATGGGAGCATTGGTCAGGTCTTGTTTTTGAAATGTTGGTAGGCTGATGCTGGGCGGGCGGCTCGAAGTCCCCCGCCCACTTCGGCGTCAGCTCACTTCTTCTTGATCCAGATGTTGTCCTGCTTCGTCAAAACCTCGAGGTTTTTGAGATGCTCTTTCAGCTCGCTCAAGTCCTTGTAGGTCGTCTCGATGCCGACTTGCCAGCCGCTCTCTTTTCTGAAATAGGTGTCCCAGCCGTTCTTTTCGAGGAGGGCGAGCATCTTCTCGGCCGCCTTTTTGTCTTCCCACGTCCCGACGACGATGACGGCGCGGCGGCCCTCGCCCTTAAAGGCGTCGGTCGCCGGGGGGGCGGCTTTGGCGGGTGCGGCGGCGGGCTTTTCAGCCTTCGCGGCTGTCGCGGCGGACTGTTTTTGCGCTTTGTAGGCAGCCACCTCGTCCGCGTCGTCGTCGTTTTTGCGGCTCTCGGGCTTGTCGGTTTCGTCCGTTTTTTCGGCGGTCGGCGGGGCGGCCTTTGTCGGCACCTCGGGCAGCACCTCTCCGCCGCCGATGGTAAGGTCGGTGACTGGCTGCTCTGTCTTGACGGCCTTCGAGGCGACGGGTGCGGCGGGCTTGTTCTTCTGCACCCACCACACGCCGATGGCCAGCGCGACGGCCAGCAGCCCGACCATCCACGGCAGCCATTTTTGGAAAAAACCCGACTGCGGTTCCGGCTCCCAGACTGGCGCGGGCTGCGCGGGCTTTTCGAACGAGGCCGGTTGCGCGATCGGCTCCTCCAAAAGCGTGGTCGAGGGCGTGGCGGCGGGCGCGGGAATCGCCGAAGCGTCGGCGCCGACGTTGGCCGCGACGACCTGCTCCTTCGCCTCCCGCGAGCGCATGATGGGCGAGAACTGGAGCGGCGGCAGCCCGTAGCTGTCGGTGTTGAAATTGGTGTTGTCGGGCAGGAACTGGACCTTTTGAGCGTAGTTCTTATAGAGCCGACCGACGCCGGGAAGGTTGATTATCTCCCGTTGATCGAGCGCGTTGCGGGTCTTTTCGACGAAGTCGCCGACCTCGCTAGATGCTTGCTCGGCGTTCAAACCGTAGTCCTGACAGAGCCGCTGGACAAGGAGGCCGTCGTTCACGGTCAAATTCTCGTTGAAGGTGATGGCCCGCGACGGCGGCAGAAGCGCCCCCTGCGCGTAGTCGACGGTGGCCGGGGTCTTCGTCGTGACAAATCCGCCGAAGCCGGGCAGGATGACCGTCTCGTGGTCAAAAAGGAGCTTTTCGAGCGACTGGGAAATATGGGCCGACATGGTTCCGTATGTTTGATTCAGCAGGAAAGGGAGGTTGGTTGGGGAAAATCCCGGGGCTTTGTGTCAACTTTGCCCTAACTCGGGACTCGGCAAAAGTACAAAGCCGCCCGTCTTTCAAAAGGGGCTTGTTTTTCCATGAAAATCAAAGAGTTGCGGGAAAGCCGGGCCTGAAATCACAGCAAACGGAAAATCCTTCATCCCGTCCATGTCGGAGATCGACACCTTCTTCAAGTCCGCTTTTTCGGTAGACAACGTCATCTTCGGTTTCGACGACGGTGACCTCAAAGTCCTCCTCATCCAGCGCGGCGCCGACCCCCACCGGGGAAAGATGGCCCTCCCCGGCGACCTCGTCTACCCGAATGAAGACCTCGACACCGCCGCCGCCCGCGTCCTCGAGCAGCTCACCGGCCTGCACGACCTCTACCTCGAACAGGTGCGCACCTTTGGGGCCGTCGATCGCCACCCGCTCGGGCGGGTCATCACGGTGGCCTACTACTCGCTTTTGAAGATCAACAGTTACAAGCTCGAGCCGTCGTCGTGGGCGAAGACGGCCCGCTGGTACAACATCCACGACGTGGGAAAACTGGCCTTCGACCACAATGAAATCCTGCTGGCCTGCCTCGGGCGGCTGAAAAAGCGTGTCCGCCACGCGCCTGTCGGCTTCGAGCTGCTTCCGCCTAAGTTCACGCTGACGGAGCTGCAGCACCTCTACGAGAGCATCCTCGACATGGAGCTGGACAAGCGGAACTTCCGAAAGAAGATTTTGGCGATGGAGCTGCTCATCGACCTCGGCGAGATTCAGGAGCGCGTCGCGCACCGGCCGGCGCGGCTCTACAGCTTCGACACGGCGCGATACCGGGAGCTGGCAGCGGAGGGGTATGTCTTCGACATTTGATTGAGTCGGACTCCCAATCACCCGGCGACGCGGGCGCGGCTGGTTTTCTTCACCAAAAAAAGAACGGCGAGGCAGAGCGTGTAAGCAATCGTGGCGGGCATGAGCAAGGCGGATTTGAACAGTTTTTCAATAAAAAGACTTGGCCGGGGCCGCTTTTTCATGGCAAGCCAGATAACGCCGCCCGCACCGCCTGTGCTGCCCGGCCAGACAGATTCGGCCAATGGATGACCAACTTCGCAGCCTCCTCGACGCGGCCGTCGCCCGCTTCAACCGGCCTGGCTTCGTCGACGACGACCCCATCTCCATCCCGCACCGGTTTTCCCAAAAACAGGACGTCGAGATCATGGGCCTCCTCGCCGCGACCCTCGCGTGGGGGCAGCGGAAGACCATCATCAACTCCGCCCGGCGGCTGGCCGAGCTGATGGACGAGGCGCCCTTTGATTTCGTCAAAAACCACGTCGAGACAGACCGCGCCCGCTTCCTCCCGTTCGCCCACCGGACTTTTCAGCCGACCGACTCGCTCTGGTTTTTGGAGTTCCTCCATTCTTTTTACCGGGAAAACGACTCGCTCGAAACCGCCTTCAGCCGCCATCTTTCCCCTGACTCGACGGACATCGGCCCGGCGCTGATTGGTTTCCACAACCTGTTTTTTGAAAGAGAAGACGCGCCCGAACGCACCCGCAAGCACGTCGCCACCCCCGCCCGAGGCTCGACCTGCAAGCGGCTCTGCATGTTCCTCCGCTGGATGGTCAGGCGCGACGAGGCGGGTGTCGATTTCGGGATTTGGCGCGGCATCAGCCCGGCGCAGCTCTGCGTCCCGCTCGATGTCCACGTGGAAAGGGTGGCGCGGCGGCTCGGGCTTTTGGAAAGAAAGCAGACCGACTGGCGAGCCGTCCTCGAACTGACCGGGCGGCTTCGCGAACTCGACCCAGCGGACCCGGTGAAATACGACTTTGCCCTGTTCGGGATGGGGCTGGCAGACGGGTGGCGCGGAAGTTCTTTTCCACCCGGACGGGTCGGCGTCGAAACAAATTTCGGAGCTACCTGAAAAAAAGCCCGTCATTCGCCGCCGTCACGCCATCCTCACGCTCTTTCACAACACGCATTTGAAGGCAAAAATCTCTGCCATTGGCACCGCCGTACCCGACCGGATAGTTGAAAACCAATTCTTTGAGTCCTTCCTCGAAACCACCGACGAATGGATTCGCTCGCGCTCCGGCATCTCGGTGCGCCGATGGGCCGCCGAGGGGCAGTTCACCTCGCACCTCTGCTTCGAGGCCGCGCAGAACCTCGCCCGCGATTTCGGGAAAGACCTCTCCGACGTCGATTTCATCGTCGCCGCGACGGTCACGCCCGACCAGCCGATGCCGTCCGTCGCCGCGATTTTGCAGGACAGGCTCGGTTTGAAAAACTGCGGGGCCATCGACATCTCGGCCGCCTGCGCCGGTTTTGTCTATGGCATCGCGCTGGCCAACGGCCTCATCGCAGCGGGGACGCACCGCAAGATCCTCGTCTTCGGAGCCGAGACCTTGTCCCGCGTCACCGACTTCAGCGACCGCACCTCGTGCGTCCTTTTTGGCGACGGCGCGGGCGCGGTTTTGGTCGAAGCCGACGAGCGCGGCGGCATCCTCGCCATCGAAACAGGCTCGGAAGGGAGCGGCGGCAAAGACCTCTACATGACCACGCAGCCGCGAACCATTCAAGAAGTCGAGGCCGTCGCCGACGGGAAAATCCACCAAAACGGCCGCGCCGTCTTCAAGTGGGCCGTCTCGACCATCTCGGAGCTTGCCAGAGAACTCCCCAAAAAGGCGGGCCTGACGATGGCAGACATCGACTGGTTCATCCCGCACTCGGCCAACCTGCGCATTATCGAGGCCATCTGCCAGCAGTCGGGCTTCCCGATTGAAAAAACGCTCGAGAGCATCACGAGCTTCGCCAACACCTCCTCGGCGAGCATCCCGCTGGCCTTCGACCTCGGGCTGAAAAACGGGCGGGTGAGAGCGGGCGACACGGTGATGATGATCGGCTTCGGCGGCGGGCTGGTCTATTCAGGCGTGGTCTTCAAATGGATGCCGGGCTGAAAAACTGTCAATCTGAAATCAACCCAATCTGAAATCCCGTGCAGTCGCTCTCGGATTTCCGGCGGTTCTACAACCACAGCATCTTCCCCGAGCTTTCCAACCTCGAAAGGCGGCGGCGGCGGCTCCTTTGGCTGTTCGCGGCGACTGCCGTCGGGGTGGTCGGGGTCGTGTCTGTCCAATTCGTGCTGCATGAACTGCTTTTCAGCCTGATTTTGCTCATCCCGACCGTCATCTACGGGTCGTGGCTCTGGGGCCAGTACGTCATCTGGAAAAAGGAGTTCAAGCCCCGTATCGTCGGCCTCGTCCTCGACTTCATCGACAACGACGTCAACTTCGGCGAGCTTAAATACGAGGAGGACAGCGGCATCGGCCCCGACTGGTTCCTCCGGAGCTGCCTTTTCGCCTGCGACCCGCTCGAATACATCAGCGAGGACCACATCACCGGTACCATCCGCGAGATGCCCTTCGAGGTCTGCGAGTTGGACGTGAAAGAGATGTCGGCCACCCGCTCACAGCTCGACACCATCTTCCGCGGCACCTTTTTGATGGGCGAGTACAACTTCCCGATGCGCGGCAAAATCCTCCTCCTGCCCGACGCGCGGCGGCCCTACGCGACGCGGACGATGAAGCAGTTCACCCGCCTCGGCGGCCGGCGGCGAGAGGAGAACCTCTTGCCCGAGTTCGAGGAAATCTTCGACACCTACTCGACCGACGACGCGAACCTGCCCCGCGTACTCTCGCCAGACATGCAGCGGGCCATCCTCCTTTTTCAAAAAAGGACGCGGCGCAACATCTACGTCTCCCTCATCGAGAACCGGCTGTTCGTGGCCGTCGAGCAGAGCCGCGACCTGCTGGAGCCGACCTTGTTTAAAAACGTCGTCTCGTTCGAGCTGGTTTTTGAGTTCTTTCAGGACCTGCACCTGCTCTTTTCAGTCGTCGAGGACGTCGACGCTTTGAACTGAAAGCCGATGCGCGTCCCTTCTCTCGACTACCTGCGCGGCCTGATGGCACTCTCTGTCATGGCATTCCACTATCAAAAATGGACGACCGGCGAATGGGACGCAGCCAGCCTCCTCGGCAAGCTTGGCGTGTACGCGGTCGCCACCTTTTTCGTCTTGAGCGGCCTGACGCTCGGGCTTGCCTATCGAAACGCACCGCTCGATACGCGGGCCGGGCTTTGGCTTTTTCTCAAAAAAAGGGTCGGCCGGATCTTCCCTCTCCTCTGGCTGGCGACGCTGTCCACCTTCCTGCTCGACCGCAACCTCGGCCTCTGGCATCTCACAGACCTCTTTCTGAATTTGACCGGCCTCTTCGGCTTCCTCGCCACCGGCCGCGACATCGCGCTCGGCGCGTGGTCGCTCGGCTGCGAGCTGGTTTTCTATGCGGCGTTCCCCGTGTTGTGGCTTTTTGGGAAAAGAAAACTCGCCTGGGCCTGGCTGCTTGTTGCGGCTGGCTCGGTCGGTGCAGCCGTTTTTTTCTCCTATTCTATAATGGAGGAAGACACGCCGCTCGCCAACCAATGGGCCGCCTATGTCAACCCGGCGCAGCACTTTTTCTTGTTTGCGGCCGGGGCCGGACTGGCTTTCTTTTGGGGGAAACTGGCGGCCATCCCGCCGAGGGTTTGGACGGCCGGGCTGGTTTTGACGGTTGCCGCGTTCGCTCTCTGGCCAATCGACGGCGGCCCGCCCATGCTCATGTTCGAAGCGGACAGGCTCGTGCTCTCCTTTTTGTCCATCCTGCTGACGGCCTCGGCTTTTGGCTCCGGTCTCCGGTTTTCGGGGAAGACCGATGGCGTGCTCACTTGGCTGGCCGATTGCTCGTACACGATTTATCTGCTGCACCCGCTCGTTCTACGCGGGCTGAACTGGGCGAACGAGCGATCGGCTCACCTGCCCAAAATTGCCGTCGCAGCCCTTGCGACGGGATTGACCTTTTGGGCAAGCCATGTTGTCTTTCAAAAATTCGAAGTGCCGATTAAGCGGCGCATCGTCGCCATCGAGCCGAAACAAAACTTGTCCGGCGGCTAAAATTTTACCTTCGCGGCAGCAAAACCCGGGCCTGGCGGCGTTCCCTCTCCGTCCACGGTTGACCGCTTCACCCGTCCTCTCTATATGGAGTTTTTGAAAAAGACCTGTTTCCTCGCCGTCCTTCTTGCCGCCGGTTGCAAGCTCAACCCGCCGGATCAAGACACGATTTACGACATCCCCAACGAATTCACCCTCGAACTGACGGAGCCGCGCGACTCCGCGACCGGCCGTGCCGACCTCGGCCTTCGCTTCTCGACGACGAAGCTCTACCCATGCGAAAACGTCAAGCTCGAAGGCCGGGCCGACTGGCTGCCCGCCGACGTGTTTATCAGTCTCGATCGCATTGTCCAACCCGCGAAATGCAAGGAGGGCAATGCGCCCGCGATCGCCTTTTTCTCGATGGCGGACCGGGCGGAGGGCAGCTACAAATGCAAGCTCAACCTTGGCGGCGAGGTCGACCTGAACGGGACGCTCGACATCGCGGCCGACATGGTGCGCGTATCCTTCGAGCAAAGGGCGGGCGTTAGCGTCCGGCGGCCCTCGCTCAACCGCATTCCTTCTTCAACGGTCTGGGGCTGGGTCGGCTTCAAAAACGACGCCGACCTGCCAACGGCCCAGCAGTTTTTGGCCGAATTGTCGAGCTTGACGGCCGAGCCGAGCCTCCCGGCGGGCTATTTCGGCGACTTCGACTGGCAATCGCCGACGAGCTTCGACCTCAATCTGGAAAAACCGATCGACCTGTCGACGCTCGACTTCGTCCGCACGTCGGCCGTGCCGCGCGCGCAGCTCGAAGCCCTCGTGAAAAAATACCGAGACGATGCGGCGCACCAGCTGACCATACTCTTTTGGACGGGGAGCGGGCGGATTTGAGGTTGCGGTTTGGCATCCCGAAGAGAAAGGGGAGGTGGTCGTTGGCCGCCTCCCTTTTCTTTTTCGCCGCGAGGCCGACCGGAATTAACCCGGGCAGGGTAGAAATCAGCACTGATTTGTCACAGACTGAGCGAGCCGGTGGATGAATTTTCATTGTTTTTAGGAAACAAAAAGTTGACATTGATGGGGTTTTGCACTGGTGTTTTTCTAATTTGAGCATAAATAGCCTGTCATTTTCGGTCATATTTTGGTCACAGCCTCAAAAAATACCGGCTGACATGACTTTCAAGTGGTTGATTTTCAGAAAGTTGGTTGAAAAAAGAGGCCAACAGCCGGAAGCGCGAAAATTTTTCAAAAAATTTTTCTGTACCAACTCGCTGAAAATCAGCAGCTTTTCAATTTTGATAAAAAAAATGTTTTAAAAAACAGGGCCGACCCCTTGCGCTCAATCGTGACACAACCCCACTTTTGTCCCAACAACGGCGGCAAGCAACCAACGCAACCACCCTCCCGGCACCGCTTAATCTCTCCCTCCCTTTCGCAGCGTCCTGCTGCCGACTGCCAGCTAATCTGCCCTTCAGCAATCTTCCTCCCGGAACGAAACTGAACTTTCATCCTTTCCTCGCACCTTCATCATGAACGCTCGCAACTTCTTCTCTGTCCTTTTCCTTTCCATATCCGTCTTCACCAAAGCCCAAAACATCGTCTTCGTTTCGCCCGACGGCCGGGGCGACGGGAAATCTTGGAAGACCGCCGCGGGCGACCTGCAATTGGCCCTGAAATCTGCCATAGGCGGCACCGAAATCTGGGTCGCCGAAGGCATCTACCGCCCGACCGAGGGCCGCGACCGCAACGAGTCGTTCATGGTTAAAGAAGGCGTGAAACTGTTCGGCGGCTTCGCCGGCAACGAAAAAAACCTCGCTGAGCGCAAGGCCGAGCTGCACCCGACCGTCTTGAGCGGCAACATCGGCCACGAGGACGCCGACGACAACAGCTTCAACGTCGTCACGATGGACAACACCTCGGCCGCCACCGTCCTCGACGGCTTCATTGTCAACGGTGGAAACGCCAACGGCAACGGTCAGTCGGGCGAGCGCAACCGCAGCGGCGGCGGCCTCCACATCTCGGCCTCGCACTCGGCCAGCCCGACCATCCGCAACTGCGTCTTCATCGACAACTTCGCAAAAGACGGCGGGGCCGTCTACGTCAACGCCCGCAACGGCGGCGTGGCCGCGCCGACCTTCAAGAACTGCAACTTCGAGACGAACACGGCCGACCTCGACGGCGGCGCCGTCAACCTCGACGGCCGCTCCAAAGGGCAGAACAACGCCGTGTTCACGGCCTGCAACTTCTCGAACAACAAGGGCAACTACGGCGGGGCCATCTTCTGCTACGCCCTCAATGGCGAGTGCCTCCCGGCGGTGACGAACTGCATGATGTCGGCCAACTCGGCTTATGTGAAGGGCGGCGCCATCTTCCAACTGACGACCGATGCCATCGGCAAGATGGACACCGGCAAAATCGCCTTCTCGAACAACACAGCCCTCGACCACGACACCGACGACTTCACCCAGTACTCGGTCTCGACCAACGAGTTCGCCTCGAAATGAACCTCGACGGCTCCTCACACAGACAAGAACACAACGACGCACAGGGACATACAGCACAAACACAAACCAACCTCCCCGCCGCGCTTCGCGGGGAATCCGGGACACCGACCCATCAATGAGCAAACAGGCAAGCATTCCGACCCCTGTCGTTGAAAGAAAATTGGTTTTAAAATGAAGCGTGTTTTGATGACGGCTCTCTCGGTCGATGGACCGGGAGGGCCTCTTTTTTGGGGGATTGATGAGTGACCGATTACATGATTTTTGATTGTTGATGGGGAAGGGGGATGGCAGATTTGCGGCCAAAACTTTCAGGTTCGAGATGAAGAAACTATCGATGGAAGAATTGGCGCGGCCCTCCGTTGCCGAGTTCGAGAAGGTGGACAAACTGCCCGTCGCGCTCGTGCTCGACAACATCCGCTCGGCGCACAACGTCGGGGCGGCCTTCCGCTCGGCGGATGCTTTCGCCGTCGAAAAAATCTGGCTCTGCGGAATCACGGCCACGCCGCCGAGCCGGGAGATTCTCAAATCCGCGCTCGGCGCGACGGAGTCGGTCGATTGGGGGTTTGAGGAAAAAACCGAGGAGCTTTTGGCACGGCTTTCGGTCGAGGGGTGGAGGGTTTTGGCCGTCGAACAGACCGAGCCAAGGACTTGGCTGCAGGATTTTTTTCCTCAAAAAGGGGAGAAACTGGCCCTCGTCTTCGGCAACGAGGTGGACGGTGTCTCGGAGGCCGCACTCGCCCGATGCGACGGGAGCCTCGAAATCCCGCAGGCGGGGACGAAGCATTCGCTAAACATCTCGGTCGCCGTCGGCATCGTCTTGTGGGAGGTTTTTCGGAAGCTGAAGGCCTGAAAAGGCGGGCTGGCTGGCTACTTTTGCGGACTTTTTACCTTTTCAATACCAATTCGGAATCAAACCAAAACTTGGACATGACTAAAAAACGCATCCTAATCACCGGCGCGGCCGGCTTCCTCGGCTCGCACCTGTCGGACCGGTTCCTCAAAGAAGGCTACGAAGTCATCGGTATGGACAACCTGCTCACCGGCGACCTCGCCAACATCGAGCACCTCTTTCCCGAGAAGGACTTCCAGTTCTACCACCACGACGTGACGAAGTTCATTCACGTCCCAGGGCGGCTCGACTACATCCTCCATTTCGCCTCGCCTGCCAGCCCGATTGATTATCTGGAAATGCCGATTCAAACTTTGAAGGTCGGCTCCGAGGGGACGAAAAACTGCCTCGGCCTGGCGAAGGACAAGGGCGCGCGCATCCTCGTCGCCTCGACCTCGGAGGTCTACGGCGACCCGCTCGTGCACCCGCAGGTGGAGGAGTATTGGGGCCACGTCAACCCCGTCGGGCCGCGCGGCGTGTACGACGAGGCGAAGCGGTACATGGAGGCAATCACGATGGCGTACCACACATTTCACAAAGTGGACACCCGTATCATCCGCATCTTCAACACCTATGGCCCCCGGATGCGGGTCAATGACGGGCGCGTGCTGCCCGCGTTCTTCTCGCAGGCGATTCGCGGCGAGGGGCTGACCATGTTCGGCGACGGCTCGCAGACGCGCTCCTTTTGCTACGTCGACGACCTTGTGGAGGGGATTTATCGGCTGCTCATGTCGAACTACCACCTGCCGGTCAACATCGGCAACCCGTCGGAAATCACGATGATGCAGTTCGCCCAGGAGGTGCTCGCGCTGGTCAACAACCCCGCCGCCTACATCGACTACCGGCCCCTGCCCATCGACGACCCGAAGCAGCGGCAGCCCAACATCACGAAGGCCCGCGAGATCCTCGGCTGGGAGCCGAAGTACGACCGGGCGACGGGGATGGCGCTGACTTACGAGTATTTCAAAAAGGTGGTCAAGCCGAACGCCTGAAATTGAATGCTGGGCCGGCCCGGCTCGGCACCCATCATTCAGCGTTCATCACTCATCAAGAATGAAAAAGACCATCCTCATCACCGGCGGCGCGGGCTTCATCGGCTCGCACGTCGTCCGGCTCCTCGTCAAAAAGTACCCGACAGTTCGCATCGTCAACCTCGACGCGCTGACCTACGCGGGCAACCCCGACAACCTCGCCGACGTCGAGGGCGAGGCGAACTACCACTTCGTCAAGGCCGACATCACCGACCGCCGGAAGCTCGACCGGGTTTTCAAAAAATGGAAGCCGACGGGCATCATCCACCTCGCGGCGGAGAGCCATGTCGACCGGAGCATCGCCGACCCGCTGGCGTTCGTGAAAACGAACGTCCTCGGGACTGTCAACCTGCTCGGCGCGGCGACCGACCTCTGGAGAGGGGATTTCGACGGAAAGAAATTCTACCACGTCTCGACCGACGAGGTCTACGGCTCGCTCGGCGAGGAGGGTTTTTTCACGGAGGAGACGGCCTACGACCCGCGCTCGCCCTATTCGGCCTCGAAGGCTTCGAGCGACCATTTCGTGCGTGCTTGGTGGCACACCTACCATCTTCCGGTCGTGCTGTCGAACTGCTCGAACAACTACGGGCCGAACCATTTCCCGGAGAAGCTCATCCCGCTCGTCATCAACAACATCCGTCAGGGCAAGCCGCTCCCGATCTACGGCGATGGGAAATACACCCGCGACTGGCTCTGGGTGAAAGACCACGCCTCGGCCATCGACACAATTTTTCACAAAGGCCGCCCCGGCGAGACCTACAACATCGGCGGCAACAACGAGTGGAAGAACATCGACCTCGTCGAGAAGCTCTGCGACATCATGGACGGGCTGCTCGGGCGCGCGGCGGGCGAGTCGCGGCGACTCATCACTTTCGTGAAAGACCGGCCGGGCCACGACCGACGGTATGCCATCGACGCGTCGAAATTGATGAAAGAACTGGGCTGGTCTCCGTCGATAAAGTTCGAGGAAGGCTTCCGACAGACGGCCCAGTGGTATCTCGACAACCAAGCATGGCTCGACCGGGTGACGTCTGGCGAGTACCTGCACTATTACGAGAAGCAGTACGCCTGAGCCGACGGGTTTTTGAAATGGAAAAGGGGCGAGCCGGCCGACGGTTCGCCCTTTCTTTTTCACAAAAAAGCGGCCCGCACCGGGAGACTGGGCGGGCCGCGACGGGCGGTCGACTTTCCGAGGCTGCGCTTTCAGTTTGCCGACTTCATCAATCTTTGAACAAAAACCCCGGTGGCCGCCCGCATTTCGAGCCAATAGATTCCGGTCGCCAGCCCGCCGATGGGAAGCTCGGCGGAGGGAGCGTCGATGCTTTTTTCCAGCACCAGCCGACCGTCGGCGGCGAGCACGCGCAGGGTGGCAGGGCTGTCGGGCGAGGCGTTTTCAAAAAACACGCGGGCTTCGCCAACAGCCGGGTTCGGCTGGACGCTGAACCAGCCCGCCGCCCTTCCCGGCTCGACCTCGGCGACGGGTGAAAGCCGCGCCGCGCCGTCGAGGTCGGTCATCCGCAGCCTGTAGAGGGCGGCCGCGGTGCCGAGCCCCGGGTCGAGGAACCCGTATTCCGCATGGCCGTCGGGCGAGCCCTTTGCTGCCACTTCGCCGACCGGCAGCCAGCGGAGGCCGTCGCGGCTCTTTTCGATGGAGAAACCGGCCAGGCCAGCCTCGTTTTCGGTCGTCCAATCGAGTTGCGCGGTGCTCTGCCCGCTCCTCCTCGCCCGGAAATCGAGCAGTTCGAGCGGCAGGAGCGCGGAGCAGGCGAGGCTGCCGTTGTCGGTCGCCAGCCCGATTTGGGCGACCGCCTGCGAGCAGATCTGGGTGACGGTGGGCGCGGCGTTGATGAAATCGGTGTTGCCGTTGCAGCTCTCGGAGCTGTGCGGGTTTCCCCCAAAATCAAGCCCCTGCAAGTGGCCGAAGACCTCGTGGACGAAAACGAGGGTGGTGAAGTTGATGATGGTGTTGCTCGAGCTGCGGATGACAGCGATGGCGGGCTGGTCGGGGGACTCGCCGATCTGGTTTTCGCCGCCCAGCCAGTTTGCCTGGCCGGGATTGTAGCCCGAGGAGTTGGGCGCGACGACGATGCACAGGTCGCCGTCGCCGATGTCGAACAGCCAGTCGGTGGCCGAGCCGAGCATCGCGCCTCCATTTGAGTTCCCGGCGATGGTCAGGTTGACGACGGTGCCGTCCGAGGCGGTGTAAGACGTGGGCATCACCACGCGCTGCCAGCTTCCGATCTGGTAGTCGGGGCCGGTGAGCGGGTTGTGGGTGTTGGTCAGCCAAGTGTTGATGCCATTGACGATGGAGGTCATCGTTGAGGCGTTGGCCGTCAGTTGGGCGTCGTTGGCCACGAGGAAGGTGACGCACAGGGTGTTGACCGTCCGGTCGGAGGCTTGCGCAGGCTGTGCGGCCGGGGCGGGCGACAGTTCGGAAATCTCGGGCAGGTCGCAGGAAACAATTGCGCGGGGCGGCTGCTGGGCAAGGCCGGAAACAGAGGCCAGCAGGCAGACTATGAAAAAGAGAAGCAGTTCTTTCATGAGATTGATGCAGATTGGATGGTTGCCTTTGTTCGAAGCGGCAGGTTTTGATTTGAAGAAAAAACAGGCCCGACGTCGGCTCGTCTGCCGCGCCGGGCCTGCTTCAAGTAAGGCATCTTGCTGTTTTTCACCGAGCTGTCAACGGGTGACGACGACCTTCTCGACGCGCACAGTCCGGTCCTCGAACTCGGCTCGGAGGAAATAGACGCCCGGTTCGACAGCCGACAGGTCGACCGGCATCCTGCGCTCGCCGGTGGCAGTTTGCCGCAGCACCTCGCGGCCCGCGCCGTCGAGTAAGGCGGCTGATTCGAGCGCGGCGCGGCCCTCGTTTTCGATGAAAAGCTCGTCGAGCACGGGCATCGGGTAGAGGGACAGGTGGCTGCCATCGGCGATGCGCACGCTCACCGTCTTGGAAAGGGAAAAGCTCCCGTCGAGGTCGACTTGTTTGAGCCGGTAGTACGACATGCCACGCAGCGGCGACCGGTCAGTGGCCCCATAGCTGTGCGGGACGACCGAGTTCCCGGCCCCGGCGACGGCGGTGACGGCCTCCCAATGCTGCCCGTCGGCCGACCGCTCGACCTCGAAGCGGGCACTGTTCGACTCGGTTGCGGTCTCCCAATTGAGCTTGACGGCCTCCCCCTTCGATGGTGGCGTCCAGCGAGATCATTTCGATGGGCAACGTGAGGCGAACAGATTGCTGGTCTCCATCGTGCCGAGGTGGTTGGTGGCTTCCCAGAAGTTATAGAGGTAGTTGCCGTTGTCGCCTGGCAGGCCGAAACGGTAGGATTGCCCGTCGACGAGGTCCCATTGCGCCGTCGTGAGCGGGGTGTCGGTCAGCACAAGAACCAACAGTTTGAAGTCCTTCTGCGAAGTTGTCGACGAGGGGACGCGGCTTCCGAGCAGTGTTTGGATGGATGTGGGCGTGTGCGTCGTGCGGGTGTTGGCGGTGAAGGTGTAGGTCGCGCCGTTGTCTGTCGCCGAAGTGATGTTGGCGAAGGCATCGAACGGTGCCACACTCGCCAGCGGTATCATGCCCATGAGGTACCGCTCCATTTCGGTGTAAGGGATGGAGTTGCCTCCGTTGGCAAACCAGCCAAATGCGCCGACAGTGTAGGAGTTGTTGCCGTTGTCGACCAGCGTGCTTTGCTGGAAACCGCCGAGCTGGCCTTTTGTGCTGCCGCCTGTGTAGCCCCAGTGGCCAAAGGCGCTGAAGGAGGTCAAGTTCGTCCCGAACCCGTTCACCGCCTGGGTCGGAATGCCGAAATTGGCCCACTGGTGGGCAAGCTCGTGCAGCGAAGGGCCATATTCGAGGAGGTCGCGCCTCGGCAGTTGCATCACCCCTTTGAGCTTGCCCGCCGAGCCGTAGAGCGCCGACTGGCTGTAAATGCCTTGCCCGATGCCCTGCACCGCGTTGGACACGCCGATGTGGAGACCTGCGTAGGAGATGCCGGAGGGGATGGCATCCTCGTTGAGGACGAGGAAGATGAAGTCGAAGTCGTCGTCGAAGTATTCGTAGACGTCCTGAAAAAGGGCTTGGCGGACGGCGGAGTTGTAGTAGAACTGGTCTTGCGATTTCCAGTCGGCATATTCCGTCGACGTCATCTGGCAGGAGGCGACGCGCCCGTTAGCATGGATGGAGAACGTGTGCACGGGCTGGGCCAGGCCGATGGTGGCCACAAGGCCGAACGCGAGCTGAAGGAGCGGCTGCTTCATGGGGGAGGTCAAATAGTTTTGGCTGAAGGTTGAACACAGGGTGTGGAAGCCGCCCGCTGTGCCGGATTCCCTGTTTTTCAACAAAAATCTTTGGCTCGCCGGTCGATTCCGCCGACAAACAACCTCACGGTCAGGTGTTCCCGCCAAGGCCGGCAGGCCCCTTTTATGTGAACAATGGTTTTTATCTGACGAAAATCAGCCCAACCGCTCGTCGAGCCAGCGCTCGGCCGCCGGGCGGAAGGTGGCGCCGATGGGCGCGATTTTTTTGTTGGAAAGCCCCAGCTCCGAGGCCTTCCGCTGCGCGATATGCCGGTGGTTGACAATCCATGAGCGGTGCACTTGGTAGAAAAGCCCGGACGGCACCAAAACCTCGCCGATGCTGCGGATGGTCTGCCACTCCGAGTGGACGCGGCCGTCGGTCGTGTGTATGTCGACGTAGTTGCCGTCGGCCTTGACGCAAACGATGTCGACGAGCCGAAGCACCCGCTTGTCCTGCCCGCCGAGCCTGATGGTCAGCTCCTCTACGGGCTGCTGGGTTTTGAGCCTGCCCACCAATTCGAGCAGGCTTTCGTTGTCGCGGCGGAAGGCCTCGTTGTCGCGCTGCAGGAGCGCGTTGAGGGTTTTTTCCTGCTGTTTTTTTCGGTAAATGGTGGCCGCCAGCCCCCCGGCGAGCGCGGCGGCGAGTCCGAGGAGCCAGTTGGTGCGGGCCTTCGCGCGGTTCTCGGCGGCCAACCTGGCGTTGGCCTGCTCGACCTTTTCTGTCTCGTAGGCGACGCGGAATTTTTCGACCTCCTGCTCAACAAGCCTGCGTTGCTGGTGGCGGAGACTGTCGGACCAGGCTGTGAAATCGGCAATGAAGCTTGGGTCCTTTGTGGCCCGAACGCGGGCCTTGACGAGGTTCGCAAGGATGTCGTTGCCGAAAGAGATGTCGTTGCCCATCTCCTCTCGATAGGTCTTCAGTGCCTGTTCGGCCACGGGAATGCCCTCCGCGAACCGCCCGCGGGCAAAGAGGATACGGCTCTTCTTGAACAGATAGTCGGCTCCAGCCCGGTCGGCGCCGGCTGCTTCCCAGAGGCGAATATAGTGGTCGGCCGAGTCGAGATTGCGCTCGGAGAACCAGTTGGTCAGGGCAGACAGGGTGTTGTTATATGTGCCAGCGGTGGCCTCGTCGCGGTGGTCGACGACCATGTGGTAGTAGAAGAGGGCCGAATCGGAGGACAAGAGGGAATATTGGTTGCCGATGGAATAAGCGGCCGATAGCCTAGCCTCCGCTGGCGCACCCGTCACGGCGAGGGCGTCCTTGAAAAGGCGGATGGCCCGCGCGGCATCGGCCTGGTCGGCGTAGACATAGCCCATAGAGTTGTGGAAAAGGAAGCGCTGGAAAGGGTCGTTCACCTTCTGCACCTCCGGCTCGGCACGAATCAGGGCTTGCAGCGCCTCTCGGTGCTTCAACTGGATGTTGAGCGCGTTGGCCTTGTTGAGCGAGATTTTCAGCCTCACCAGCGGGCTGGCGGCTGGGTGGTCAAGGGCTTCGTCGTAAAACTTGACGGCTTCGTCCGCCGCGCCCCGCCGGAGGGCGCAGTTGCCTTTCGTGCCGAGGAGCGAGAGGAAAACGTCGGGTTCGGCATTCGCCTCTCCCTCTTGCCCGTTCAGCTGGGCGAAGACCTTGTCGGCCTCGTCAAACTGCCCGGCGTTGCAACGGCAGGCGGCCACCTGCACAAGATCCTTGAACTCCCACAGCCGTTTATGTTCAGCCCGGGCGATGACGAGCGCGCTGTCGAGGATGCGAAGGGCCGTTTTGGGGTCTTTTGCGGCGAGCGACTTGCCTTGGAGGAACAAGCTCTCGTGCCGGTCTTGGGCCGGGTTCTGGGCGCGGGCATCCTGTGCCCAGACGAGCAGTGTTAGAAACGAAAGAGAGCGAAACATGGAAAAACAGACTTTTTACGAACCGGCCTTGTCGTTTTTCAATGCCGGAAATGCCGGAACCCCGTCATCACCATCGCCAGCCCGAGCCGGTCGCAGGCGGCGATGGAGTCCGAGTCCTTCATCGAGCCGCCCGGCTGGATGACGGCCGTGATGCCTTCGGCGGCGGCGATTTCCACACAATCGGGGAAGGGGAAAAAGGCGTCGCTCGCCATGACCGCGCCTTTCAGGTCGAAGCCGAACGACTTCGCTTTTGAGGTCGCCTGCCGCAGCGCGTCGACGCGGCTCGGCTGGCCGCAGCCCATGCCGATGAGCTGCCGCTCCTTCACCAGCGCGATGGCGTTGGACTTGAGGTGCTTGCAGCACTTGTTCGCAAAGAGCAGCTCGCCGACTTCTTTGGCCGTGGGCATCCGCTCGGTGACGGGGCGCAGGTCGGCCTCGGTCTCGATTTTCAGGTCGGTGTCCTGTTCGACGACGCCGTTCAGCAGGCTGCGGAAAGAGCGCGGGCGGATGTCGAACGAGCGCTGCTTCAGCAGGATCCGCTGGTCCTTCTTTTTCAAAAGCTCGAGCGCTTCGTCGTCGAAGTCGGGCGCGATGAGGACTTCGTAAAACAGCTTGTTGATGGCCGCCGCCGTCGGCAAATCGACCGGCGTGTTCGTCACGAAGATGCCGCCGAAGGCCGAGGTCGGGTCGCAGGCGAGGGCTGCTTCCCACGCTTCGAGGAGCGAGTTTCGACGGGCGATGCCGCAGGCGTTGGTGTGTTTTAGGATGCCGAAAGTTGGCTTGCCGACGCGGAACTCGCGGATGAGCTGGATGGCCGCGTCGATGTCGATGAGGTTGTTGTAGGAGATGGCCTTGCCGCCGAGTTTCTCGAAAACCTTGTCGAAATCGCCATAAAACAGGCCGTCCTGGTGGGGATTCTCCCCGTAGCGGAGGATGTCGGAGCGGTGGATGCTGTGCTTGAAGGTCGCGTCGGTGGAGCCTTCATTGAAGTAGTTGAAGATGGCGATGTCGTAGTTCGACGACACTTTGAAAGCGCGGCGGGCCAGCTCTCGGCGGTCGTCGAGGTCGGTTTGGCCGCCCTTTTCCCCCAAGATTTTGAGTAGAAGAGCATACTCCTCGCGGCTGGCGACGGTGGCCACGTCGTTGAAGTTCTTCGCCCCGGCGCGGATGAGCGAGATGCCGCCGATGTCGATCTTCTCGATGATTTCGGACTCGTCAGTGGTCGCCGCGACGGTCTCCTCGAACGGGTAGAGGTCGACGATGACGAGGTCGATTTCCGGGATCTTGTACTCCGAAAGCTGGGCGAGGTGCCCCGCCTCGCGCCGCGCCAGCAGGCCGCCGAAGACGGCCGGGTGGAGCGTCTTCACACGCCCGTCGAGGATGCTCGGGTAGCCGGTCAAAGCCTCGACCGACGTGCAGGCGATGCCGAGCGATTCGAGGTATTTCTGGGTGCCGCCGGTCGAATAGAACTGGGTGCCAAGCTCGGCGAGCTTTCGGACGACGGGTTCGAGGCCTTCCTTGTGGTAGACGGAGACGAGCGCGGAGCGGATTTTTTTAGCAGACATGGATTGCGTGGTTTTCTCGAAAAAGAGGCGGCGAAAGTAGCAAAAGGCCGTCCGGCGGCTCTGGTTTCGGGAAAACAACTTGCGCCCGGTCGCCTCCTTTCGCTCGGTCGTTTTTTGAAAAACTCAATACTTTCGGGGCTGAAAAAGCTCACCCGCATGATCTTCCGCCCGCTCCTCGCCGCTCTCTTTTTGCTCGCCGCAACCGCCGTTTTCGGGCAAGGCCCCAAGCCGATGGTCAGCGGCTCGGGCATCATCTACTCCTCCGAAAAGAGCGGCTCGTTCGGCCTGACGACCAACCACGGCTGGACGGTCGGCTACCAGCGCGGCTCCCTCAAGACCTATTACAAGACCACGCTTTTCAGCCTCTCGCTCTCGGAGGTCAAGCACGAAAAGGAGCAGCGACAGGCCTCCGACCCCAACTACAGCCGTTCGTGGCGGCCCTATGTCTATGGAAAAAGAAACGCCCTTTTCGCTGTCCGCGCGGGCTGGGGGGCGAAGCGCTATTTCACCGAGAAGGCCCGGCAGCGCGGCGTGGTTGTCGGCTTCAGCTACATGGCCGGGCCGGTCGCGGGGATTCTCAAGCCCTATTATCTCGCTTTGAAAAAGACCGGCGACAACCCAGGCCAGGGCCGCACCGTCGTCGAAAAATACTCGGACGACAACGCCGACATCTTCCTCGACCGGACGAAAATCATCGGCGCGGCCTCCTTTTTTAAGGGCTTCGCCGACCCTCAGTTGACCGTCGGCGGACAAGGCTCGCTCGCCATCCACCTCGACTGGGGGGCTTTTGACGAATACCTCAAAGCCCTCCGAGGTCGGGCTGCAGGCCGACCTGTATCCCAAAAAGGTCCCCATCCTCGTGGGCGACGAGAACCGGTCGCTCTTCCTCACTTTCTTTGCCACGTTGCAGTTCGGGCGGCGGCGTTGACGCCGACACGCTCCCGATTTGGCCGTTGTTGGTGCCCTCGCCAACAACGCCCACGACGGCCCTCCGGCCAGTTGTTGGCGAGGGCGCCGACAACGGCAAGTTCCGCGAACCAGCTTTCTCTCAATTCTTCAACAGCTTTCACATGAACAGAACCGCTTTACAAATCCTATTCGCCTTTTTCCTATCGGCGACAGCCCTCGGGCAGACTGTCCCGATCCTTTTTCAGGTCGATATGTCGAAGGTGGCCAGCCTATCGCCCAAAGGGGCCCACCTCGCCGGAACCTTCAACAACTGGACGCCGCAGGCCATGAACCCCGTTGGCGGCGGCCGCTACGAACTTTTGCTCCAACTGGACGAAAACTCGAGCCACGAGTACAAGTTCGCCAATGGGACGGACGACCTCGAACCCTCCACCAACCTCGTCGATTGCTCCTCGCTGGCGGGAAACCGGGAAGTTTTCCCCGACGACACGGGGTTTGATTTGCCATCCGTCTGCTTCGGCGAGTGCTCGGGCTGCGTAACAAAGGCGCACGTCTCGGTCGACCTTTCGAAGACCGGTTTTTCGGGGACGACCTTCCTGATTTACGCCAATGGCGGCCATTTCGCCATGACCGACGACGGCAACGGCATCTGGTCGGCCGACATCCCCGCGCCGAACAACTCGACCATCAAGTACCGTTTCGGCGAAGGGCTTTACGAGGAGCCGACGGCCGACCTCGCTTATTGCGGCGTGGCCGACGGCTCGGGCGGTTTTTACCGGACGGTCGATGTGGCGACCGCCGATTTGACGGTGCCGACGGTTTGCTGGGGGAGGTGCGGGCCGTGCCCGAAGGCCTGCGCCATCGACCCGGATGCGGTCTTTTGTGAGAATTTCAACAGCTACACCTTGACGGCGGTCGGGCCGCAGTCGCCCAATTTTTCGGGGCAAAACGGAGTCGACAGCGGGCCGGAAGACCCGTTGGTCTCGGCCGAACAGGCGAGCGACGGCGGCCAGTCCCTCAAAATCTCGGGCGACAACACGGGCGGCGCCACGCCCGGTCAGACCGTCCTCCGCCTCGGCAACCAGTCGACGGGCAAGTTCGATTTGGCGTGGAAGATGTTCTTCCCCGCTGGCCACGCGGCCTTTTTCAACATCGACGCGGAGGAGGCGGGCTTCGACCCCGTCGTCACGTCCATCGTCAGCCCGGCTGGCGACGTGTTTTTGAACTCGGGCAACGGGCAGAACCTCGGGCAGACGAAGGTCTCGAACGACACTTGGGTGGACTTCCGCCTCCTCGTCGACCTTGACGCGGACGTGGCGCAGCTCCGCATCGGGCAGGCTTATTCGCAGACCATCGGCTTCCCGAAAACGCTCGGCGGCATCAACTTCTCGGGCACTCTCGCGCCGACCATCCTCTATTATGTCGATGAAATTGAGTTTCGGCAGAACGCCCTGTTCAAGGCCAATTTCGATGATTGCAAAAATGGCTTTGACCTCTCGCCCTACCTCGTCGGCGGCGCGGCAACGGTCAGCTCGCAGCTTTTTGACAACACCGGCATGACGGCGGAGACGGGGCTTTTGGGGACGGAATGCTTTACCGAGGACGATTTTGGCGGCGCGACGGAGGTGCAGAACAGCCTCTGGTTCCAGTTCAACGGCAACGGCCGCACCTACCAAATCCAGACCGCCCCGTGCGACGCTGGCGCCGCCTACATCGACGGCGGCGACACGCAGATGGCGGCCTACACCGGCGACTGCGGCGCGCTCACGCCGCTCGGCTGCAACGACGACATCGGCTTCCAGTACGTCGGCGACTTCCGCTCGGGCCTCGTCATCTCCTCGCAGGCGGGCAGCCTCTACCACATCATGGTCGACGGGTTCGACGGGTCGGAGGGGAAGTTCTGCCTGCAATTCACACAGTTTCAACGACTTACGTTTCAACTCGACGCCTCGCAAATCGCGGCCGACCCCGACGGGATGTTCGTCCGGGGAAGCTGGGACGGCTGGGGGCCGGAGCACGCCATGACCCTCGACGCGACCGACAACCTCTGGAAGTACACCATCGAGATGCCGCCCGGTGCCATCGTCGAGTGGAAATACCAGAACGGCCACGACGGCTGGGAAGACGACTCGGCCCTCGCCGCCTGCGGGAAAGACAACGGCCTCGGCGGCTTCAACCGCGTGACGACCATCGGGCCCGACCTCACGCTCGCGCCCGTCTGCTTCGGCTCCTGCGATGCCTGCCCCCATTGGTACGACGAGTGCGGCTACGCGGAGGACATCACGGGCTATTTTGGGAAAGGCATCGGCGTCGTCTCGGCCACGCCTATTTACTCGAACATCAATGCGACGACCGGGCCGGACGAGCCGACGACTGGATTCGACTGCTTCGTCGATGACAACGGGCCGAGCCTCGAGCGTACGGTCTTCTTCGAGTTCATCGGCGACGGGAAGTTTTACAGCATCCGCACCGATTCGTGCGCGGGCAACGACAACTACCTGCCTGCCGGCGACTCGCAAATCGCCGTCTACGAGGGGAGCAATTGCCAGTTCGGCATGCCGGTCGCCTGCAATGACGATTTCTACATCGACGGAAACCCGGTCGGCAACGACGCCGACTTCCATGCCGCCGTGACGATGCAGACCGTCGCCGGGCAGCCCTACATCATCATGGTCGACGGCTGGAACGGGACGAACGGCAAGTTCTGCCTCGAAATCGAGGAGCAAAGCCCCATCGACTGCGCCCAGGCGGCCGTCGGCGAACTCGAGTCGGGCGAGCTGACCATCTGCGACGGCGAGCTGGACGAAATCCTCGTCAACCTCGACGAGACCATCGTGGCGACGGTCAACCCCGTCAGCGGTTTCACTTGGGTGTTCACCTCGGAGCCGATTCCGTCCGGTTGGACGGGGTCGCCGTTCGACGCGCCGGGCTATCTCTTTTCCACGGGCATCTCGCCGAACGCCTACAACCTGCCCATCTTCAACGGCGGCGGTCTGCCGCCGGGCACCTATTTCGTCACGCCCATCGTGGTGAGCGGCGCGACGCACACGTCCGGCTCGCCCGACCCGCTCGACCTGACGGGCGGATGCTACGTCATCGGCCTGCCGGTCACGCTCAACCTCGTCGAGCCGCTCGACCCAATCGACGCGACCGGCACGGTCACGCCGGCCACCGCGCCGCCTGGCAACAACGGGGCCGTCACCCTCGACGTCACCGGCGGGTCGGGCAGCGGCTATGAGTTCGAGTGGTCGAACGGCGCGTTCACACAAAACATCTCCGGCCTCCCTGCCGGGACGTACTCCGTCACCGTGACCGACCCAACGGGCTGCGTGGCCGACGAGGCGACGTTCACGGTGCAGCTCGTCAACGGCACGGGCGAACTGCCTCCGGGCGTTTCGTCGCTCTCTGTTTTGCCCAACCCGACGGGCGGGCCGGTCTATTTTTTGATGGAAATGACGGAGAACAGGCCGGTTTCCGTCCGCCTCGTCAACTCGCTGGGCCAAACCGTCGATGCTCAAAAATTTGCCGAAGGCGAAAAGGCGAGTGGCTCGTTCGACCTCTCGGCGAGGGCGGCGGGCGTTTACGCGCTGCGGTTCGAGGTCGCGGGGAGAACGGCGGAGCGGCGGGTTGTTTTGGTGAAATGAGCCGGTTTCGCCCAATGAAAAAGCCCCGGGAGGTTCGCCTTCCGGGGCTTTTTCATTGCGTTCAAATGGGCGGGAATGCTCAATTCTGTTCAAGTCCTTGCCTACCGAACGACGGCCAGCTTCCGGTGCAGGGTCTGTCCGTCGCCCGTCGTGATGTCGAGGAAATAGCTGCCCGCCGCCGCCTCGTCCGGAATCGAAAACTCCTGCCCGGCCGGGTTCTTTTCAAAAAGAACTACCCGCCCGAGTGCGTCCGCCACCCGGATTTGGGCGATTTTGAATGGATTTCCCGCTGTTTTGATGAAAAACCGCCCATCCGTCGGGTTCGGGAAAACGGCAAACTCGTTTGCCGCCGCCTCACCCGTCGCCACGATGACGACATTGATTTCCTTCGTCACCGTCGTCGTGCCACAGTCGTTCGTCGCTTGCAGGACGACTTGATAGACGCCGCTCGTCGCGTAGGTGTGCGTCGGGTCTTTCTCGTTGGAGGTGGCCCCGTCGCCGAACTTCCAGCCGAGGGAGGTCGCTCCCGAAACCGTGCTCGTGAAAACGACCGTCCCGCCCGTCGCCGAGAAAGTGAAATTGGCCGTCGGCACGGTGTTCACCACAACCAGGTTCGTCTGGACGGCGGTCGCCGAACCGGCCGCGTTCGTCGCCGTCAGCGTCACGCTGTAAGCCCCCGCCATCGAGTAGAGCACAGCCGGGCTGGCCGCCGTCGAGGTTGCGGGCGTGCCGCCGGGGAATTCCCAAAGAAAAGAAGTCGCGTTCGCCGACGACTGGTTGGTGAACTGAACCGTAAGCGGCGCACAGCCCGTTGTCGGGCTGGCGGAGAAGGCGGCCGTCGGCGGCGTGGCGACGACCACCGTCTGTTCGAAGGTGAACGCGCCGCAGTTGTTCGTCACCGTGAGCGAGACGACGTAGCTGCCATCGGCCGCGTAGGTGTGCACCGGGTTGAGGTCGGTCGAGAAGCTGCCGTCGCCGAAGGCCCAGTCCGTTTGCACAGGCCCGGTGTTGTTCGAGAGGTTGGTGAAAGTGGCCGTCAGCCCGTTCGTCGAGCTGCTGAAATTGGCGTTCGGCGCGGCCAGCACGGTGATGGTCTGCGTCGCCGTCGAGCTTCCGATGGGGTTCGTGGCGGTCAGCGTCGCCGTGTAAGTGCCTGAATTTGAATAGGTTACGGTCGGGCTGGCGGCCGTCGAGGTCGCCGGGTTGCCGCCGGGGAACTCCCATGAGAAGCTCGTCGCGTTGACCGAGTTGTTCGTGAAATTGACCGTCATAGGCCCGCAGCCCGTCGTTGGCGAGGCCGAGAAATCGGCAGTCGGCGCGGCGGTCGGCACGACGGTTTGGGTAGAAACGGCCGTCCCGCACGGCCCCGAGGCGGTCAGCGTGACCGCGTAGCTTCCGGGAGCGGCATAGGTGTGCGACGGGCTTTGCTCGGTCGAGGTCTGTCCGTCGCCGAATTCCCAGAGGAAGGTCGCCGCTCCGGACGAGCTGTTGGCGAAGTTGACCAGCAGCCCGTTCGCCGTGCTCGTGAAACCGGCGGCGACGGGCGCGTTGACCGTGATTGTCTGGCTGAAAGCCGCGCTGCCGAGGTTGTTCGTTGCCGTCAGCGTGGCGGTGTAAGTGCCTGAATTTGAATAAGTTACGGTCGGGTTTGCCTCGGTCGAGGTCGCCGGGCTGCCGCCGGGGAATTCCCACAGGTAGCTCGTCGCGTTGCTCGAAAGGTTGGTGAAAACGACGGTCAGCGGCCCGCAGCCCGTCGTCGGCGTAGCCGAGAAATTGGCCGAAACGGCTGCGTTCGTGGCGACGGTTTGGGTCGCGGTTGCCGTCCCGCAGGCGTTCGTCGTGGTCAAAACAACCGTGTAGCTTCCCGGCACCGAATAGGTGTGGACGGGGCTGGCCTCGGTCGAGCTTTGGCCGTCGCCGAAGTCCCAGAGGTATCCGCTGGCGCCGTTCGAGGTGTTGGTGAAAGTCGTCGTCAGCCCAGCTGTCGAGGAGGTGAAAGCGGCCGTGGGCGCTGCGTTCACGGTGATGGTTTGGGAAAAAGTCGCGCTCCCGAGGTTGTTCGTCGCGGTCAGCGTGGCGGTGTAAACGCCTGACGTTGAATAGGTTACGACGGGGTTTGCCTCCGTCGAGGCCGCCGGGCTGCCGCCGGGGAAGTCCCACAGGTAGCTGGTCGCGTTGCTCGAAAGGTTGGTGAATTGAACCGTGAGCGCGGCGCATCCCGAGTTCGGCACGACGGTGAAATTGGCTGCCACCGCCGCGTTCGTCCCGATGGTTTGGGTGAAAGTTGCCGTCCCGCAAGGCCCGGTCGCCGTCAGCACGACGGTGTAGTCGCCGGGCGCGGCGTAGGTGTGGACGGGGCTTTGCTCGGTCGAGTTCGAGCCGTCGCCGAAATCCCATGAGTAGGACGTCGCGCCGGTTGAGTTGTTGGTGAATGTCGCCGTCAGGCCGCTCATCGAACTGGAAAAACCGGCCGTCGGCGCGGCCAAAACCGTGATGGTTTGGCTGGTCGTCGAGCTTCCAGCGGCGTTCGTCACGGTCAGCGTTGCGGTATAAGTCCCTGACGTTGAATAAGTTACGGTCGGGTTCTGCTCCGTCGAGGTCGCCGGGCTGCCGCCGGGGAAGCTCCAAAGGAAGCTCGTGGAGTTGGCCGACGACGTGCTGGTGAAATTGACCGTCAAAGCCCCGCAGCCCGAGTTTGTCGAGGCCGTGAAACTGGCGGACGGCGGTGTGACGATGCCCACCGTCGAGGTCGTCGTGACCGTCCCGCAAACCGTCGTGACCGAGAGGGTCACGGTGTAGTTTCCGTCAGCCGAGTAGGTGTGCTCCGGGTTTTCGAGCGTCGATGTCGCCCCGTCGCCGAAGTCCCAGAGGAAGGTGGCGCCCGCCGCGTTCGTCGAGGTGTTGGTAAAAGTCGCCGTCATTCGTCGCGGTCAAAGTGGCGGTGTAGGTCCCGGCGGTTTGATAGGTGACTGTCGGGTTTTGCTCGGTCGAGGTGGACGGCGAGCCGCCGGGGAAGTCCCACAAAAATGAGGTCGAGTTGGCCGAGGAGTTGTTCGTGAACGCCACCGTCAGCGTGGCGCAACCGCTCGTCGGCGCGGCGGTGAAGGCGGCTGTCGGCGGGGTTGTCAGCGTAAAAGTTTTGGTGAAAGTCGTTGATCCACAGGCGTTTGTGGCGGTCAGGACGACGGTGTAGGTGCCGTCGGCGGCGTAGGTGTGCGAAGGGTTTTGCTCGGTCGAGGTCTGGCCGTCGCCAAAATTCCACGAGTAGCTCGTCGCGCCGGTCGTCGTGTTCGTGAAACTGACCGTCAATCCCGAGGCGGTGGAGGCGAAGCTCGTCGCCGGGACGGTGCCGACGGTCACGGCGTTCACCACCGTCTTCGTATCGGACCCGGCCGTGTTCGTCGCCGTCATCGTGACGGAATAGGTGCCGGGCTGGGTGTATATCACGGTCGGGTTGACTGCCGTCGAGGTCGCGGGCGAGCCGCCCAGGAACGCCCACATGTACGAGACGGAGTTCGCCGACGACGTGTTCGTGTAGTGGACCGTCAGCGGCGCGCAGCCGGTCGCGGGGGTGAACGTGAAGTTGGCAGTCGGTAGCGTGACGATGGTCACGGTCTTCGTAATCATGGTCGTGCCGCACTGGTTCGTCACGGTCAGTTTGACGGAATAGACGCCGTCCTGCGCGTAGGTGTGGATGGGGTCTTGTTCGGTCGATGTTTGTCCATCGCCGAAATTCCAAAGGTAGGAGGTCGGATTTCCCGTAGAAGTGCTGGTGAAAGTGGCCGTCAGCCCGCTCGACGTGAAAGTAAAGTTGGCTGTTGGTGTGGTCAAAACGGAGATGTAGTTTGTCTTCACCAAAACATCCTGCCCGGCCGCGCTGATGGCCGTCAGCGTGACGGAATAGGTGCCGGGCGTCGAGTAGACGACCGTCGGGTTGGTCAGCGTCGAAGTGCCAGGGGTTCCGCCCTGGAAGACCCATTGGTAGCTTGTGGCGAACTGGCTCTGGTTGGTGTAGGTCACCGTGAGCGGTGCGCAGCCGGTCGTGGGGTTGCCGGTGAAGGCGGCGATGGGCAGCTCGACGGGCGACTGCGCCACCGTTTTTTCAAAAAAGAAAAGTAAGGAGGTGGCCAGCACGGCGGCCTGAAAGAGGCGTTGTTTCAGCATGGAACGAGATGGTTGGAACGAAGATGCGGTACCGTCGCTGGCAAGAGGCCAACAACGGTAGGAAGGCTGGTCGAGGCTGGCGCGAAGCTGCCCTCACGCCTGCCTTTCGCCATCATTTGTTGACAAAAAACTTCAAAACCTGCGCGTCGCTGCCGTCAAAGTAGACCAGATAGTGGACACCCTTGCCGCACAGGCCAAGCTCGATGCGGGTGAACTCGGTCTCCTCCGGGATGGTGCCGATGCCAAGGTCGCGGCAGCTCGCATCGAGGAGCATGACGCGCTCCGTGCCGTCCGACAGCGGGTGTTGCAAAATGAGGTGGTCGACGGCAGGGTTCGGGTGGACGCGGATTGGCCCCCGGTTGTGGTTCGTCACGATGACGACGCTGGAAAGCTCCTCACCGCCGTCGAAATCGACCATTTTCAGCCGGT
>JBGAWE010000022.1:0-30272 GCA_044227705.1 Saprospiraceae bacterium | reverse complement strand
TCGTCACGTCGACGTTGCCGACGATATGGCTGAACCCGTAGCCGCCGGGCTTGAAGGAGGTCGGGCTGCCCTTTCCGAGCGAACGGTTGACGGTGTTGTCGACCGTGTAAAGCTGCTGGTTGCCGCCCGTCGTGATGCTGATGTCATGGTGCCAGCCGCTGTGTTCGTCCTTCACACCGAGGGTGGCGTTGTAGTCGATGAGGTCGCCCTCGAAGGTCGGGACGTAGCCGACGTAGCCCTTGTAGAGGTCGGCGCCATCCTGCGGGAAGTGGATGGTGCCGTCGGTGATGTAGTTCTTGCCCCCGTTGTCGGAAGCGCTGTGTAGCAGGCCCCGGTCTTGCCGCCAGTAGGCCGTGCGGTAGTTGGCGTAACTCTTCACTTTCTTGGTGACAATGGCTGCGTTGGCGTAGACCTTGCCCATGTCGCCCGCCGCCATGCCGCCGTTGATGAGGAACTTGGCGGCCGTCGTCTCGCCCGTACCGTTGATGTTGTTGGCCGTCGGGAAGTCTTTCAGGTAGTCCTTGATGAGCTGGATTTGCGCCGCGTCGCCGGGGCCGCCGACGGTGCCATCGCCGTCGAAGTCGCCGAAGGTGGCAATCTCCGTCGCCTCGTCCACCTTGCCCGAGCGGACGGCGCTTTTCGCCTGGCTCAAGTCGATGGTGTAGTTGAGATAGCCCTTTTCGCCGTAGTTGACGCCGCTGTTGAAGGCCACGCCGTAGTTGTCGCCGCGCCCGTTGCCCACGGATTTGTCGTAGCTGCGGGTGTCGCCCTTCGTCGAGGTCCCGGCGCGGATGTTGAGCGTGGAGTAGTCGTAGCGGTCCTTCAAAATCACGTTCATGACGCCCGCGATGGCGTCGGAGCCGTACTGGGCGGAGGCACCGTCGCGCAGGATTTCCACCCGTTTGATGGCATCGACGGGGATGGCGGACAAGTCGACACCCGTCTCTCCGCGGCCGGGCGAGAACTGGACGTAGAGCAGCGAACTCATGTTCTTCCGCTTTCCATCGACGAGGACGAGCGTCCGGCTCGGCCCGAGGTTGCGGATTTCATATGGGTCCAAGAGCGTCGTCGCGTCGTTGACCGGCGTGTTGACGGAGTTGAAGGAAGGCACCCGGTATTGCAGTGCCTTGTCGAACGAGGTCTGCCCCGTCGAGCGCAGGTCTTTCACCCCGATGACGTCAATGGGCAGCGGCGAGTCGGTGATGGTGCGCTGCGTGGCCCGCGAGCCGACCGAGATGACCACCTCACCGAGCATCGACGACTCGGTGGAAAGCTCGACGTTCACCACGCCGTCGGCCGGGATAGCGACCTCTTTCGAGGCGAAGCCGGTGTAGGAGACGACGACCATCGTCGAGGTGGCCGGTGCGCGGAAGCTGAACTTCCCGTCGATGTCCGTCGTTGTCCCCGCGAGCGAGCCTTTGGCGACGACAGTCGCGCCGGGCAAGGCCCCGCCGTCCTTTTCACGGACAGTTCCGCTGACGGTTCTGTCTTGTGCCTGGAGTTGAATGACGACTAGCAACATCGCCAAAACTTTTAGTAGCTTCTTCATGCTTCGAGATAACTGGTTTAGTGAAAAGAGATAAAAAAGACAGGGGGAAGGTCTGAAATATTCCTTTCCAGCAACCTGCGGCCAATAATTTTTACGCCAAGAAGCAGCTCGGCCAAATGCACGGCTCATCGCGTCGGAAACGCCAGCCCAAAATACCGCTTCCCCGCGAACTCGAACTCGTCCACGATTTCCAGCCCCAGCTTTCGGGTGTGGAAGGCTGTCGAAAGGGCGTTCACCTGATTGATAAAGGTCAGCCCAGCCGGGAACCTCGATGAAAACCCGTCGCGCACCGCCGCAAAGAGCCGCTCGGCAACACCCTGCCCGCGAAACCCATGGTCGAGGCAAATCGGGCCGTATTGAAAGGAGTTTTCGGCCGAGACAACCACACCTCTATAGGCACGCAACAATGGCATCCGCTCGATCATGTGGACGAAAATCGGCCATTGAGACCAATAGCCCCAGCTTGCCCCGAAGGCGTAGCCGACCACTTTTTGATTGGAAACCGCCACGAAAAGCCCAGCTTCCTCCAATATCACCCGCTCGATTTGGGCCGCTGTGAACGGCGTGGTGACGAAGCCGGCCAGCCTTTCCTCATCCGTCAAATTCCTGAAAAGATGCCGTGACTGGACTTCCAAAACCGCCGCGATGTCCTCCAAAACCGCCGGGCGGACAGCCGCTTTTGGCAGGCTTTTTTTGAAAAAGATGTTGTTGACCGACATCACCGGAAAGCCTTTCGGGAGGTCGGCTCGCGGGATTTTCCGGAAGCCGAGCTTCTCGTAAAACCGGATGGCCGGTTTCAGGACGGTGTGCGTGCCGAGCATGACCGACTCGAAGCCCTTTTCGACCGCCCAGTTTTCCAGTCGGGAAAAGAGCCCCATCGCCGTCGCCTTTTCACTTCCGCGCCACTCCTTTTTCACGAACATTTTCCGAACAACCCCGAACTCGTGACCAGTGTCGATGAGGCCGATGGTCCCGACGACCTCGTTTTCCGGGTTCAGGGCCACCCAAAAACCTCCCCTGCCCGATTGGTAAAAACTCGGGATTTCGAGCAAGTCCGGCTGGTCGGCGACGGTCATGTGGAAGCCAAGTTCGTCGTTTTCGATGCCGAGGATGAGGGCAACGACCTGCTCGGTCAGTTCGGGCGTGAAGGGTCGGATTTCAACCATGTCTGAGAAAATTGGCGGTGAAAATGGGAACCCCCGCCCCCCGATCCAGCCAAGTCGGTCGGGAAATTTTCCGGGGCCACCACCCGGTTTCCTGAACAAATCGGGAAGGCTGCGCCTCGGCCCCAGAAGAATCCGCCGAGCAACCGGCTGCAGTCCGAACGCAAAATCATGTTTCGCCAAAACAGGCCAACCGGCCGGTCGGCAATGGTTCCCAGTCGTTCAAACAGCCCGTTTTTCCGAATTATGTGCCGGCTTGCCGCCATTTGTAGGTTGTTTTCAAAATTAATGCAGGTTTCTCGCTGCGATAGTTGGCAAATGTTCTCCCAAAACTATCTTTGCCACCGCTTGGCAGAACAAAGCCCAAGCACCTTTCGATATGAACGACAAACTGGATAAAATCGACCTGAAAATCCTCAAAATCCTTCAGGAGAACTCCAAAATCACCAACCTCGACCTCTCGAAGAAAATCGGCCTCTCCCCCGCCCCAACCCTCGAGCGCGTCAAGAAGCTCGAGCAGAGCGACATCATCCAGAGCTACCACGCGAAGGTCAACCCGCAGCAAATCGGGCTGAACGTGCGGACGTTCGTCCTCGTCAACCTCCAGTGGAAAAAGGAGAACGCGCTGGCCAACTTCCTCGAAAAAATCCAGCGCATCGAGGAGATTGTCGAGTGCTTCATCATCACCGGCGAGGCCGATTTCCTGATGAAAATCGTCTGCAAGGACATCCCGACCTACGAGCAACTGCTGTTCAAGACCCTCTCGCAAATCGAGGAGATCGAGCGCCTCAAGACGCTGATGACCCTCTCGACGGTGAAGGACGTGCGCATCCTGCCCTTCGTCTACGAGTGATCTTTGGCCGCGAGGCCAGACCGAAGTCCCCCGATTGGCGTCGCTGATCGGGGGATTTTTTTTTTGCCAGAAAGAGTCAGCGGATTTCAACGAAGTCAATTTCAAGGCCGTCGATTTGTTCGAATGTCGCCGCTTCTTCGAGGCTCTTTTTCAGAACCAAAGCCTTGATTCTCAACAACTTGTTCCCTACCTCCGACCGGCGGATGGCCACGTCGAGCCGTGCGTCCTCCCCGAATTCCTGCGCGGCAACCTCCAGCCCGAGCCGCTTGACGGCCCCCATCACGTCGGGCATGAGCGCGTAGCCGAAGCGAAGCCGCCAGATTTCGCAGACCGTTCTTTCGGCCCTTTCGCCTGCCCGAATCGCCTCGGCCGCTGCTTCCCGATAGGCGTTTATCAAGCCCGAGGTGCCCAGCAGCACGCCGCCGAAATAGCGTACCACTATGACCGCCACGTTTGTCAGCCCGGCCGCGTCGATTTGACCGAGGATCGGTCGCCCGGCTGTCCCGCTCGGCTCGCCGTCGTCGTTCGAGCGGTAGCGGTTTTCGTCCAATCCGAGCCGCCACGCAAAGCAATGGTGGCGGGCCTTCGGGTGCAGTTTCTTTATTTTTTCAATGAAAAACTGGGCTTCCTCCTCTGAAAAGGCAGGTTCCGCATAGCCGATGAACTTGCTCCCACGGTCTTTGAACTCGCCGCTCGACGGCCCGGCGAGGGTGAAATACTGGTCTCTTATCGTGGCCATCGGGTTTGAATTTCTCTTTCCAAAAAGGAGCGGACGGCCGCGCTGGCCTTTTCATAAAAAATAGGGTCTTCGAGCTTTTTGAGGACAACCGCCAGCTCGCCCGAGTTTTTCACGGAGAAGAAGCCGCCCGCCGCGACCAGCTCCCGCGCCTCGGCAAACTTCCCGAACCGGGGGCCGAAGACGACGGGCAGCCCGAATGCCGCCGGTTCGAGCGTGTTGTGGATGCCCGCGCCGAAGCCGCCGCCGACATAGGCAATTTTCCCATAGCGATAGATGGTCGAAAGGAGGCCGATGTTGTCGACAATGAGCGTCCGGGCGGCGAGCGGCTCGGCGTTTTTTCCCATTTTTGTATACCGGACGATGAGCTGCGGGGCCTGTTTTTCGAGCCTCGAAAAGGCCGCCTCTGAAAGCTCGTGCGGCGCGATGATGGTGCTAAAGCCTTGACTTTCAACCTGTTGAAAAATCGGAGCGAGGATTTTCTCGTCGGCTTCCCAAGTGCTGCCGCAGACGAAAGCCAACCTTTCCTCCAAAAAAGCCTCGACGATGGGCAGCCGCCTCGCCTCGGCCGCGATGCCCAAAACTCGGTCGATCCGGGTGTCGCCCGCGACGGTCGTTTTGCTGAAGCCGATGCTTTCCATGAGCTTGGCCGACTCGCTGTTTTGAACAAAAACATGGTCGAAACACCCCAGCATCGCCCGCCAAAAACCGCCGAGCGGGTGAAAAAACGGCTGGCCCTTTCGGAAGCTGGCGGAGATTAGAAAGGTCGGAACACCGCGCCGTTTCAGCTCGAAAAGCTGGTTGGCCCAAAACTCGTACTTGACGAAAACCGCCATGTCGGGCCGAAGGATGTCCTGAAAATCATTGGCGGCGGCAGGCAAATCGGCGGGAAGGACGGCCACAAGGTCGGCAACGGGCCAGTCGCGGCGCTGGGCGAGGCCGCTGTCGGAGAAGAAGGTGAGGGCGATTTTCCAGTCAGGGAACCTTTGCCGAAAGCCCTCGATGACCGGGCGGCCTTGCTCGAACTCGCCCAAACTGGCGCAATGGAACCAGATTGTGGGCGCAACGCCGGAAGGGTTTGAAACCCTTCTGATGTTGAGGTTTTCGCGCCATTTTCGCCGGTTTTCAACCCAAACTCTGGCCTTTTTGGAAAACGGCGCGGCCAACCAAGCCCCGGCGACGGTCGAGCGGATGGCGAGGTTGTACAGCCTTTTTTGGAGGAAAAGCATCGGGCGCGGCCTCACTTGTTGCGCCAAACGTAGCTGTTGTACTCCTGCATCAGCGCGGTGAAAAACAGGCGGCCCTGCACCGCGTAGCCCTCTCGCGAGTAATGGACGCTGTCGCGGCTGAACAGCCCGGCGCTGCGCCAGTTCTGCGCGGAGTTCTCGCCGCCGGTGATGCTGAACAGGTCCCAATAGGCGTGGCCGCCCTCCCCTGCCAGCTCGCGGATGCCATTGCTGACGCGGGCCATGTAGGGGTTGAAGCCCTTTCCGCGCAGATAGCTGTCGGCGGGCGTGGTGAGCAGGACGGGCGGGTTGCCGCAAGTCTCGGAGAGCACTTTGACGAGGTCGGCGGCCTGTTTTTTCACGAGGCCGGAGGTGATGTCGCTGGCCTGCGCCTCGTTCGTGCCCATCGAGAGGATGACGAGATCGGGGGCAAGGTCGGCCACCTCTCGGGCGAAGTCGCGGGCATTGGTGTAGTTCCAAAAACGGGCGCCGTTGACGCCGATGACGTGGTATACGACACCAGAAAGCTCGTTTTCGATGGAAATTCCGTCGATTCGGGCGGTCTTTCTCGAAGAATTCAGCCGGACGGGCCGGATGGAAAGCTCGTTGGTCGGCCGGTCGAAATAGTAGGAGGTCATCCAGTCCCCGTCGATGACGGGCATCGCCTTTTCGGCCTGCGGGTGCTCGTCGTCGGTGATTTCAAATGAGAAGGAATGGTCGGCGTTCGGGTGGAAAATGGTGATTTTCGAGAGGCGGCCGAGGTCGGTCGAGTCGGTCTTCAACCTCAATTTGAGCGAGGCTGTCGGGCTGGCTGTCGCCAGCGAGAAGCCCGACACGCCGATGTCGACGCCAGATTTCAGGGTGTTCAAATCCTCGCCCGACCAGCTTCCGGTCTTTTCAAAAACGTAGTCGTCGGGGCCGTGCGAACCGGCGGCGCGGTACGGAAAAACGAGGCCGCGACCGGCGTTTCCAAACTCCTCCTGCAGCCGACTGCGCACGACGCGGGTGAGGAAGTCGCCCAAAATGTGGCTGTCGCCGATGTGGACGATGGAGATTTTCTGCCCGCCTCGCGTCCGCTGGGCGTAGAGTTTTTTGAAGAAAGGCTCCAGCCCGGCGGTGTTCTGCAAGAGGTTCGCGTCGAGGTTGACGAACGAATGGCGAACGCTGTCGGCGGCCGTCAGCGCGACCTCGGGCGGGCGCGGCAGATTCTGGCACTGCGAAAAAGGGAGCCAGACTGCTAGCAAAAGCAGGGTGAGAGAAGCGGTCTTGAACATTCGTTCTGTTCGGATGCGGCCTCGGGGGGCGGGGCAAAAATTGAAACGATAGGCGGCTTCTCGGGCAAAACTTTAGAAAAGAGTTTTATGAAAATCACGCCTCCTTCCTCCTCAAAGCCGCCGCCACAAACTGCACAAACAGCGGGTGCGGAACCTCCACCGTGCTCTTCAGCTCCGGGTGGAACTGGACGCCGAGGAAGTACGGATGTCCTGCCAGCTCGACGATCTCGACGAGGCCCGTGTCCGGGTTGGTGCCGGTCGCCGAGAAGCCAGCCTTCTCGAAATCAGCGAGGTACTTGTTGTTGAACTCCCAGCGGTGGCGGTGCCGTTCGGCGATTTTTTGGGAGCCGTAGGCGGCAGCGGCGAGGCTGCCTTTTTTCAGCGAGCAGTCATAGGAGCCAAGGCGCATCGTGCCGCCTTTTTGGGAGATTTTCTTCTGCTCCTCCATCATGTCGATGACCGGGTGAGGGGAGTTTGGGTTGACCTCGGTGCTTGCCGCGCCTTCCAGTTTCAAAACATTCCGGGCGAACTCGACGACGGCGCACTGCATCCCGAGGCAGATGCCGAAAAAGGGCATCCCCTTCTCGCGGGCGAAACGGATGGCAGCCAGCTTACCCTCGATGCCGCGTTCGCCGAAGCCGGGGGCGACGAGGATGCCGTCCAAGCCGCCGAGCGCCTTGCCCAGATCTTTGTATGGAACTTCGAGTTGCTCGGCGTGAATCGCCTCGACGCGAACCTTGCACTCGTTCACCGCACCGGCGTGGATGAACGCCTCGTAGATGCTCTTATAGGCGTCCTTCAGCTCGTTGTACTTTCCAATCAAGCCGATTTTGACCTCGTGCGTCGGGTTTTTCAATTTGCCTAAAAAGGCCTTCCACGCCGACAGGTCTGGTTCGCGACGGTCGGTGAGGCGCAGTTTTGAGATGGTGACGCTGTCTATTTTCTCTTTCAGAAGCATGAGCGGCACGTCGTAAATCGTCTCTGCGTCGGCGCACTCGATGACGCTCGACAGCTCGACGTTGCAGAAAAGGGCCAGCTTCCGCCGGATTTCCGCGCCGAGCGGGTGCTCCGTCCGGCAGACGAGCACGTCGGGCTGGAGGCCGTAGCTCAATAGCTCTTTGACGGAGTGCTGCGTCGGCTTGGTCTTCAGCTCGCCCGCCGCCCGCAAATACGGGACGAGCGTGAGGTGCATGATAAGGCAGTTGTCTCGCCCCAGTTCCCAGCGAAGCTGTCGGACGGACTCGATGAACGGCAGGCCCTCGATGTCGCCGACCGTCCCGCCCAGCTCGGTGATGACGATTTCGTGCTTGCCGGTCGCGCCGAGGAGGAGCATGCGCCGCTTTATCTCGTCTGTGATGTGGGGGATGATTTGGACGGTCTTGCCGAGGTAGTCGCCCGCCCGTTCCTTTTCGATGACGGTCTGGTAGACGCGGCCGGTGGTGACGTTGTTGGCCTGCGAGGTGGGCGCGTTGAGGAACCGCTCGTAGTGCCCGAGGTCGAGGTCGGCCTCGGCGCCGTCGTCGGTGACGTAGCACTCGCCGTGCTCATACGGGTTGAGCGTGCCGGGGTCGACGTTGAGGTAGGGGTCGAACTTTTGGATGGTGACTGAAAAGCCCCGGGCCTGGAGCAGTTTGGCGAGGCTGGCGGCAAAAATCCCTTTGCCAAGCGAGCTGGTGACGCCGCCCGTAACGAAGATGTATTTTGTCATAGAACGTCCTGAATGTTACGGGCCACAAAGGTAGACGGGCTTCGGCCAGCCTGTCTCGGTTTCAAAAATAAAGCCCGGCCGTGCCGCGATTTGAGGGCGGCTTGAATATCGTTGCCCCGATATTCAAGCCCGGCCAAGTCTTTTTTTCACATCAAAGCACAGGCAATGACCAACAACACCGCCGACGACAAACCGAACCTCTCCTTTTGGCAAATCGTCAACATGAGCTTCGGGTTCCTCGGCATCCAGTACGGCTTCGGCCTCCAGCAGGCCAACATGAGTCCGATTTACCGCTACCTCGGGGCGGACGAAAGCACGATTCCTGGCCTCTGGCTCGCCGGGCCGCTCACCGGGCTTCTTCTTCAACCAATCATCGGGGCAATGAGCGACCGGAGCTGGTCGCCGCGCTGGGGCCGCCGCAAACCGTACATCCTCATCGGCGCGCTCGTCGGCAGCTTCGCGATGATCATGATGCCGAACTCGAAGTCGGTGCTGATGGCCGCGATGCTCATGTGGATGCTCGACGCGGGGCTGAACTCGTCGATGGAGCCGTTCCGCGCCTTCGTCGGCGACCTGTTGAACAGCAAACAGCGGCCGACGGGCTTCAGCGTCCAGTCGTTCATGGTCGGCTTCGGGCAGACGCTGGCCAACCTCATGCCGTTCATCCTGCCGATCATTGGCATCTCGCTGGCCGCGCACGAGGGCGACCTGTCGAACGGCATCCCGAACTCCGTCCGCTATCCTTTTTATATAGGAGCTGCCGCCATCCTCCTGACCGTCTGGTGGACGATGCGGACGACGAACGAGTACCCGCCGGAGAACGATGACTATCTCAAACAGCCCGTTTTTTCAGAGGAGCAAAAGAAGAGCATCGCCTTTTGGCACCTTGCTTTGACGACCGGCGCGGCCCTGATGGGCGGCCTTTTCGCCGCTCGGACGGGCGGTTTGCAAGCGGGGCTGATGTGGGGCGCGGGCATTTTCGCGCTGTTCTACCTCGTCTTGCGGCTCGGTGTCTTTAAGGAAATACTCGCCTCGATTTCGGAGATGCCGACCGTGATGCGGCAGCTCTGGTGGGTGAAATTCTTCACTTGGTACGGCCTCCCGCTGATGTGGCAATACCTGACGCTGGCCGCCGCGAAGTACGCCTTCGACGCGCCCAGCCCGACGGCCAACCCCGCCGGGTTCGAGGAGGGGAGCAAGTGGGGCAGCCTCTGCTTCGCCATGTTCAGCATCACCTGTTTCGTCATCAGCATCTTCATGCCGCGCATCGCCAAAGCACTCGGCTCGCGGCGCGGGACGCACGCCCTTTTCCTCTGCATCGCCGCCGTCGGCTTCTTTTTGACGCTGACCTCGAACTCGAAATGGATTTACCTCCTCGGCATGACGCTCGTCGGCCTCGCGTGGGGCAGCATCATGTCGATGCCCTACCTGATGCTGGCCAACGCCGTCTCGAAGGACAGGATGGGGGTCTACATGGGCATCTTCAACGGCTTCATCTGCGTGCCGCAGTTCATCGGGATGCTGACGGTGCCGCTTTTTTACAAGACCCTCCTCGGCGACGACCCGCGCAACGCGCTCGTTTTGGCGGGCATCTGTATGCTCTGCGCGGCGGGCTCGTGCTTCCTTGTGAAAGAGGAGTGACGACCGCTCCCTTCTCTATGGATATCAACTGAAAAGGAATCCAACCTGCTGGTTTTCAATGGGTTGGATTCTTTTTTTGCAGAAGAATGGACAGGATTTCTCTCAAATCAAACAATTTGGCGGGTTGGCTGGTCGGCGGCCTCTTTTTCCTCGGCGTGATGGCCTTCGCCCGCGTCATGCTGGGCAAGACGCTCCCCTATTTCTCTTTTGAAAAAGCCGTCAACTTCCTCGGCACCAAGCAGGACTCGGTGCTCGAAAACCCGGTTTTCCGCGCGGCTTTTTACGTCCACATCTCGACCGCGATCATCGTGATGGTGGTCGGGGCGGGGCAGTTCTTTCCTTTTTTGTTGAGGAAAAAACCGGCTGTACACCGGCTTTTGGGAAAGGTCTACGTCCTCGGAATCCTGTTTTTTGCCGCGCCGTCGGGGATGGTCCTCGCCAAATTTGCCAACGGCGGCCTGCCCTCGCGCGTCGGCTTCTCGCTGCAATGCCTCGTCTGGTTCGCGCTGACGGCGGCCGCATGGCGCGAAATCCGGCGGCGGCGGTGGCTGAACCACACCCATTTCATGATGCGCAGCTACGCCGTCACCCTTGCCGCGATGAGCCTGCGGACGGAGAGCTATTGGATGCTCTACTCGCTCGGCACGAAGCCTATCGAGACCTACGTCACCGTCACTTGGCTGTCGTGGGTGGGGAATCTGGTGGTGGTCGAGTGTATGATTTACCTCGGCCTTGGGCGGTTGCTCGTGTCTCGAAGTTCCGCTTCGATCCCAAACCCGACTTGACAAATCCCACCCGGAGCAGAGCTTCGGGACATAGCCCGCATCGCTACTTTCGCCCGGCTGCTTTTTCAAAACTCAATCAAAAGCTCCTCTTTTTCATGAAAAACAATCTCTTTTTGCGCCTTTCCGCCGCCCTCGCCGCCATAGTGATGGTCTGGGCCGCCTGCCTCAACCAGCCCGACAAGGTGGCGATGGCCGCCGCAAAGCCCGAGCCGGTGCGCCTCCAGACGCACCGCGAGGCGGCCGACACGCTCCTCGCCGACAGTGCCGCGCCGCGCAAGCCGCTCCGCTTCCGCAGCCTGCAATGGGCGGAACTGAACAAGTTCATGTCCGGCCGCGACCTCTCCTCGCTCCTCGTCAGCAACTTTCCCGACAACGGCTTCTACGGCGACGACCGCTACCGCATCGAGTTCATTTTCACGAAAGTGGTGAAAAGCAAGGCCGATCCGGCCGTCTATTTCGTCGAAGGGAAGAACCGGCACAAGAAGGTCGTCACCTCCTTCCGGGGCACGATGCGCATCGGGCAGGTGCGGGCGTTCGACGACCCGAACATCGACAAGCAGGAGATCGGCGACATGGGCTTCCTCGAAAACTACGCCGTCGCCGGCACCTTCGAGTTCCCAGAGGACAGCACGAACCTTGCCTACAGCGGCCTGTTCAAAGGCACCTTCAAACTCGACTTCAGCGACCTCGACGACAAGGAGAACCCGATGAGCCTCTGGTTCTTCTCCGACGACTCGCCCGCGCAGGGCAGCGGCTACCGGTTCGACGGGACGTGGGCGAGCTATGTCAAAAAGGACATGGTGCGGCCCGTCATCTGGGCGAGGGACATCTTCCGCTTCGGCAACGACATCCTCAAGGATTTCAGCTACGGCGAGCGCGACATCGAGATAAACCCGAAGTACCGCGAACTCGGCTGGGACAACTTCTGGGACGCAGAGGAATGGTGGAACGAGAGCCTCGTAAAGGTGCCGCACGACGCTCCGGCCGCTCAATAAATTCAAATGCCGAGCGCGGAGAGCAGCTTCGAGTGGATGGCGGTGTTCTCATAAATCCCCGAGAAAGCCTCCGCGCCCGGCCCCCAGGCATAGACCGGCACCATCACGCCGCCGTGGTCTTTCGAGGCCCACTTGACGCGTGGGCTGCCCATGCGAGAACCGTCCTCGATAGAGAGGCCGCCGCCGTCGTGGTCGCCGGTGACGATGACGAGGGTGTGGCCGTCGCGCTTCGCAAAATCCAGCGCGGCGGCGATGGCCTTATCGAAATCCTTCAGTTCGGCGACCATCCACGCGGCGTCGTTCGCATGGCCCGCCCAATCAATCTGGCTGCCCTCGACCATGAGGAAGAAGCCCTTTTCCGACCTTTTCTTCAAAAACTCGGCTGAAAGACCGGTCGCCTCGGGCAGATATCGGCGGCCGTTCTGCGCCCCGACCGGCTCGTAGTCGTCGGTGAAAAAGACAATGGGGCGGGCCGCGTCGCTCCACGGGGCGCGGCGGATGTTGGGCCCGCGATGAACCGAATAGCCCTTTTTCTCCAGCTCTTTTGAGAGGTTTCGCCGGTCGTCGCGGTCGGTGAAATAGTGTTCGCCGCCCGCCACGAGGAGGTCGAAATCAGTTTTCAAAAAATCCACCGCGATTTCATAATAGAACGTCCGCAGCTTCTGGTGGGCGATGAAAGCGGCCGGCGTCGCATGGCTCGCCGAGCAGGTCGTGGTCATTCCCGTTGCGAATCCGAGCGGCTTTATCTGCTCCAAAATTGTGAGGCAGGGAGTCGTGTCGGCGTGGATGCCAACGGCGTTGTTGTAAGTCTTGCAGCCGCAGGAAAAGGCCGTCGCCCCGGCTGCGGAGTCGGTCACGAGGTCGGTCGTTGAGTGGCTTTATGAAAACCAACGACCGGGAACTGCTCCAGAACCGAGCGGTTCGACTGGGCGATGTTGAGCAGCGTGGCCTGCGCGAGCGCCATGCCGTCGCCAATCATGAAGATGACGTTGCGAGGATGGTTTTCGGGTTGGACGGCGGGCCGTGAGGTTTCCTCTTTTTCAATCCCGGCGACGCGGTTTTCGGCACAGCCGCTCAAAACAATGCTTGCCGCGATGCCGAAGCAGAGCCAAAAACGCGACCGTTGCTGGCGTCCTCGCCAACAACCTCTGCGCGAGAAGCTGTTGGCGACGACGTCAACAACGGCCGGAAACTGGATTCGCACGACGACAAGAAGTTGGTTGAAAAGAAAAACGCAACCCGCTGTCAGCCAATGAGTTGCGTCGAAAAAGAAGCGGAGAAAGAGGGATTCGAACCCCCGGAAGTTTGACCTTCAACGGTTTTCAAGACCGCCGCATTAAACCGCTCTGCCATTTCTCCGAAAGGCCCAGCAAAGGTATTTTTTAGTGCCGAGTGCAGAGTGCCGAGTGCCGGTTTTTTGGGGAATCGCCCTTTTCGTGCAACCCTCGCGGCGGGCGGCGGTCGTTGGGGCGTAACTATTTTTTCACGAAAAAGTCTTTCCAGCAATGAACGTCAAGCCAATCGTCATCCTGTCCGGCTGCCTCCTTTTCGCCGCCCATGTTTCCGCCCAAAAAACCGAGACGCGCCCGGTCGGCGACTTCAAATCCATCTCCATCAGCGGCGGTTTCGACAAGGTGACCATCGCCGAGGGGCCAAAAACGCAGGTAAAAATCACCGCCAGCGGCGTCGAACTCGACAGGATTGAGACCGAAATCGACGGCAACGACCTCGAAATCGGGATGAAAAACGGCAACTACCACAACTGCAAGATTTCCATCGAGGTCACCTTCAAAAAGCTCGAAGAGGTCAACAGCTCCGGCTCGGCCGACATCGAACTCGTAAAGGTTCGCGGCGAAAAGTTCGAGTTCAACGGCAGCGGCTCAGGCGACCTGACGGGCGATTTCGAGGTCAAAAAGCTCGAAATCAACCTTTCCGGCTCCTCCGACTCGAAGCTCTCGGGCCGGGCCGACCAGCAGGAAATCAACATCAGCGGCTCGGGCGACGTCGACGCCAGCCGCCTCGTCGGCAGCCGCGCCGAGGTGGCCATCAGCGGCTCGGGCGACGTGAAGCTCAACGTCGAGCGCGTCCGCTCGTCGGTCAGCGGCTCGGGCCATATCGACAACGTGCACTGAAAAAATTGTCCAATTACAGTGTGTTGGGGCGGGGCCGAGAGGCTTCGCCCCTTTTTTGTGCCGGCGGTGCAGAAAGGTTTCGTCCCGCCCGAGAGCCGGTCGGTTGGCCGACAGAAAAAGAAAAAGCCTACCCCGGGGTTGGTAAAACTGGAGGGCTTTCTACTTTTGACCCACTAATCCGGCGGCACGGGCCGCACAACCAATTACACACATCTTCCCATTTTCCGGTTCCGTTAAAGACGCAGTGCCCCCGTTCGGGCCTCGTCGCAGACATCTCTCCTACACGGAATTGTTCCCGATTTTTAAGTATTCATTCTTCTTCTTTAATCCCGTCGGCGCCAGTTGCTTGGCCAAATCGACCTCGTGACCGACCGCCTAATCCATCGGTTTGTGTAAGTGGCCATCGATGGCTAAAACCAATACTTACCATTATAATCTCATGGTACAGCCGCCTCGCTGACTCGCGAGAGCGGCTTTTTTTCTGCCCAAAAACACGAAACCCGCCCGGCCACTTCCGGCCAGACGGGTTTGATGCCAATGAAATCGGGTTTTGGGAAACCCTGGATTGGCCGCCCTCATTGATTGGCGGCGGCCAGCGAGCGGATTACGAATCGGAGGGACGGATTAAAGATTCAAGGCAAGGACAGTTTTAGGAAGAAGCGTGTCCCGAGGTTTTCGGGATGCGGTCGCCTTGCCCGAGGCGGAGACTTTTCCCAGCGCCTTTCCGGTGCGACAAAGGTGGCGAACGGCCGTTTTGGCTGCGCCACCGGCAACTGTCGGCCAACTGACGGCCGTTTTCATCGAAAAAAAGCTAAATCGGCCGACGGCAGTCAGAGCGTCGGCGGGTTGTGGTCGTCCTCGTCGAAGTAGACGTTGATATTGCGGGTGGCGGGAAGCTCCTTGAGGTCTTTGACTAGGAGATTGGCGGCGTTCGCGTCGCGGAGGGTGAGGTGGTACATGGCCTCCATTTGACCGTTCTCGCCGACGTTTCGCAGGCTGACCAGATGGACGCGGCGGGCGTGCCGGCCCAGCTTTTTGGAAAAGAGTGCGTCGTCGAGGGTCTCAGAGTCGTAGCTGATTTGGAGGAGGTGCTGCCGTTTTCGCGGCGCGGAGAAGTGGGTGAACGTCAGCAGGATGATTATGGCGGAGGCGGCAAGCGTCCCGACGACGGCCACGCCGTTCAGACCGACCCCGGCGGCCATGCCGACGGCCAGACTGATGAAAATGAAAACGAGGTCGAGCGTGTCTCGCACGACCGTTCGGAAGCGGATGATGCTCAACGCGCCAACCAAGCCGAAGGCCCGCGCCACATTGTTGCCAATCACGACCACGACGATGGAGGCAACGAGGGCGAGCAAGACGAGCGAGTTGACATAGGTCACCGAGTAGTTCGCGCCGCGATAGATGAGCCGGTAGGTGACACTCAGGACGAGGCCGCAGGCGAGCGCGAAAAAGCAGTTGCGCAAAACGTCCTCGGTGGTTACGGGAAAGAGGTTTATCTGTTGAAGTTGGTCGAGCATGGTCGGCGGCTGAACGGGGTTGAGCGCAAAGGGGTTGTTTCCGGGTCAGTTTTCGGCAAAAATCCGGCCTTTCACCAGCGGCTGACCCCGGCGATTGGGGTTCATCACGCCGAGCGGCTGGCAGTCGATGCAGGCCGTGTACTTCGATGCTGCCTCGCGGTAGAGCCGCAAATCGTCGACGACGTCGCGCAGCCAGACAGGGCAGTAGCGGTTAAATTTTATCTCCAAAATAAAATGCTCCGGCAGCACGGGCACCGCCCCGGTCTCGTCGAATAGCCGCTCGATTCGGGGCCAGGCGACGGAGCGGAGGTTCTTGTCGAAGGTCACACGGGCATCGTTCTCTGCATCATTCGCGAGGGTCAAAAAAGGCTCCCTTTCATAGATCACGTTGACCACCGGCTTCATCCGCCGGGCGTGGACTTGGTAGAGAAAACGCCGTGCGTCGTCCGCCCAACTTTCCCTTTCGATGAACTGCTCGACCGGCTCGCCCCGGAACATCCGCACCGCCTCCGAGAAGCGGGCGGGCGCGCGGTTCTTCCGAATCGGCGCCTCGAACTTCCTTTTTATCTCAAAAAAGACGGGAGCGTCCGGTCCGCCGTCGTTGTAGCCGCGCAGCCGGACCTTTAACCGGTTGGCGTGCCCATCAACTTTCGTGTGATAAAACTCGAAGCCCGGCGTGTCGAAATAGATGCTCTTCACCGTGTACTCGCCGCCGTGCTTCAGGGCAAAAGGGTCGTACTTCAGGAAAGGCCGCACCGCAGCCCGAAGTTCGGCCAGCTTCGCGTAAGGGACGATGTATTTGTACTCGAATCTCACTTCTCTCCCGCCAGTTCGTCCCAAAACTCCACCGCCCGCCGCGTGTGCGGGATGCAAATCGAGCCGCCGACCATGTTTCCAACCGCGAAAATCTCGAAGACCTGCTCCGTCGTCACGCCCAGCGTGTGGCATTTTTCGAGGTGGTACTTCACGCAGTCGTCGCAGCGCAGGACGAGCGATGCGACGAGGCCCAGCATCTCCTTCGTCCGGGTGTCGAGCGCGCCCTCGGCGTAGGTTTGGCCGTCGAGGCTCCAAAATCTTTTCAAAACCTTGTTGTCCTCGGCGAGGATGCGGTCGTTCATCCGGCTGCGGTAATCGTTGAATTCTTTGACTGTCGACATTTTTCGAATTGAATTTAAGCCCTGAATCAAGCCTTTCCCAAGTTGTGCGTCCGCCAGATCGAGATGACGACGCGCACCAAAAAGGCACCCGCCGCCAATATGCTGGCGATGCCGAAAAACAGCATCTCCCCCCAGATGAACCTCTCCATCGGCAGCCTTTCCACCTCGGGCAGGTGACCGGTGATGGGCGTGAACTGGTTGTCTCCGATCCACGAGATGAAGCCGTTGAGGGTTGCGGTGAGCACGAAAATCAGCGGCAGGAGGGCAATGGTCAATCCGATTTTCACCCCTTGCATCTTCGAAAAGAAGGCGTGCTCGATTTGAAAGGCGTACCGCGTGAGCGTGAACGCGGCGACGATGAAACAGAGGTTGAGCCAGAAGAACGGGTAGTTGGCCGTCGCCTGCCCGATGGGCCGAAGCACCGCGAACGCGACGATGGCCGTGATTGTCCACCAGATGATTTCGAGCCAGAGGCGCAGCGAGTCTTGTCTTTGCATTCGACGGGAAATGTTCGGGCGAAGGTAGATTGACCGGCCGCTTTCGACCGCTTGGCCGCTGTTTGGTTCGGTCGGCTCTTTGCGAAAAATACCTTTGGGCAAAATTCTACCAGAAATGGCACTGACAAGCCACCTTTCACCCGCAGCCGCCAGTCCCGAACTTGCCTCCCGCTGCGCCGAAATCTTCCAGAAACAAAGATCCTTCGCGCCCAGCCTGCGTCTGACGACCGCCCGCGACCGCATCGCCAAGCTCGGCAGGTTGGAGGCCGCGCTGCTCGCTCACCGGCAGGAAATCCGCGACGCGCTGCTGACCGACTTCGGGAAATGCGCATTCGAGGTCGACATCACCGAACTGTCGGTGGCCGCCATCGAAATCCGCCACACGATGCGCCACCTGCAAGGCTGGATGACCCCGCGCTCGGTCGGCACTCCCCTCCCCCTCCTCGGCACACGCTCGGAAGTCCAGTACGAGCCGCGCGGCGCGGCGCTCATCATCTCGCCCTGGAACTTCCCCGTCAACCTGACGATGGTGCCCCTCGCCTCGGCCATTGCCGCCGGTTGCACGGCGACCATCAAGCCCTCGGAGTTCACGCCGGCGACCTCGGCTTTGATGAAAAAAATCCTGCTGACGGTTTTTGACGAACAAGAGGTGGCCGTCGTCGAGGGCGACGCGGCTGCGGCTACAGAGCTTCTTTCCAAAAAGTACGACCACATATTTTTTACCGGCAGCCCGACGGTCGGGAGGATTGTGATGAAAGCGGCGGCCGACAGCCTCGCCTCCGTCACCCTCGAACTTGGTGGAAAAAGCCCCGTCTTTGTTGATGAAACCGCCGATTTGGCCGACGCGGCCGCCAAAATCGCGTGGATAAAGTGCATGAACACCGGGCAGATCTGCATCGCGCCCGACTACCTGCTGCTCCACGAGAGCCGCCTAGACGAGTTTATCGGCCTTTTTTCGAAAAAAATAAAGGCGATGTACGGCGACACGCCCGAGCAGCGCATGGCCTCGCCCGACCTTGCCCGAATCGTCCGCGACCGGGCCTTCGAACGGGTGAAGGGGTTGGTCGACGAGGCGGTTTTGGCTGGTGGCCGCGTCGCCTTTGGCGGAAAAATGGACCCCGCAACGCGCTACATCGAGCCGACCGTCCTCGTCGGCGCCCCCGATTCATGCAAAATCTGGACGGAGGAAATCTTCGGCCCGCTCCTCCCGATTCGGACTTTCTCGAAAACCGAGGAGGCGATCGCCTTCATGAACAGCCGGGAGAAGCCGCTGGCTCAATACCTCTTTTCAAAAAGAAGCTCGACCATCGAGCAAATCCTGCGCGAAACCTCGGCGGGCGGCACGACGGTCAACGACTGTGGCCTCCATTTCTACAACGCCAACCTGCCCTTCGGAGGCACGGGCAACTCGGGCATCGGCAAGAGCCACGGCGAAGCGGGCTTTCTGGAGTTCTCCAACCGGCGGGCGGTGTTGCGGCAGAACCGGTGGGTCGCGCCGTTCAAACTCCTCCACCCGCCCTACGGGAAGCTGGCGGCGCGGGTGGCGGACGTTCTCGTGAGGTATCTCTGACTCCCCGCTGGGCGGCCGCTTCGAATTTTTTGTGGAAAAATCCCGCGCCGCCCAACCAAACCGCCCGCTCGCCGTGTCTATGGTGGAAAAGCCGTCCAGCCATGAGTTTTCCCACCACCTCGTTCGCATCCTGCCCGCTCTTTTCGGGCCTTTCACCGGAAGAAATCCTGCGCCTCGCCCGCCACGCTGTCCACGGTTCGACGGCCCGCTACCAGTTCATCTACATGCCCGACGAGCGGGCGGATGGTTTTTACCTCCTTCTCTCCGGTTCCGTCAAGCTCGGCTATTTTCGAGCCGACGGCCGCGAGGTCGTCAAGGAGGTGCTGAAACCGGGAGCCATCTTCGGCGAAGCCGCCCTCCTCGACCATGGGCAGCGGGCAGATTTCGCCCAGGCGCAGCACGAGACGGCCGAGTGGATCTGCGTCCAAGCCGTTGATTTCCAGAACCTTATGAGAGAAAACTTCGAGCTGACTCGCTCGCTCTTGCGCTTCGTGAACGGTCGGTTGTCCGCCGTCGAGGAGCGGCTCAACTCGCTGATCGTCAAGGACGCCCGCTCGCGGATCATCCACTTCCTCGCCCAAAAGGCGGGCCACGAGGGCCGCAAGTTCGGCGGCGAGACCCTCGTCAAGCACCACCTCACCCAGCAGGACATCGCCTCGCTGACCGGCACCAGCCGCCAGACCGTGACCTCCGTCCTCAACGAGTTGAAAAAGAACAACCTCCTCCATTTCACCCGGACGAGCTTCCTCATCCGCGACCTCGAGAGCTTCGCGTGAAAGACATCTGACAGGATTTGCCGTGAAACAGAGCCGGGCTGCGCGGGCAGTTCCCGGCTTTTTTGTTTCTATGAAATAATCAGACTTTCGCCGCCGGTTTCCCCAGCCACCCAGCCAAACTTCCTCTCTCCATGCAAAAAGTTACCGTCATCGGCGCCGGACAGATGGGCAACGGCATCGCCCACGTATTCGCCCAAAAAGGGTTTTCCGTCAAACTCATCGACGTCGCGCCCGCCGCGCTCGAAAGGGCCATCGCCACGATTTCCAAAAACCTCGACCGGCAAGTGGCCAAGGGCACCGCGACCGAGGCCGACAAAACCGCGACCCTTGCCAATATTTCAACCGAGACAGACCTCGCAAAAGGCGTTTCCGAAGCTGAACTCGTGGTCGAGGCGGCGACCGAGAACGTCGATTTGAAACTGAGAATCTTCCGTCAAATCGCCGAGGCCGCCCCCAAAACAGCCATCCTCGCCACGAACACTTCCTCGATTTCCATCACCAAAATCGCGGCGGCGACCGACCGGCCCGAGCGCGTCATCGGGATGCACTTCATGAACCCGGTGCCGGTCATGCGCCTTGTCGAGGTCATCAACGGCTACGCGACCGACCGAGAGGTGACAGCGACCGTCATGGAGCTTTCGAGAAAGCTCGACAAGTCGCCCGTCGAGGTGAACGACTACCCCGGCTTCGTCGCCAACCGCATCCTGATGCCCATGATAAACGAGGCGATTTGCACGCTCCACGAGGGCGTCGCCGGGGTCGAGGGCATCGACACCGTGATGAAGCTCGGCATGGCCCACCCGATGGGGCCGCTCCAACTGGCCGACTTTATAGGCCTCGACACCTGCCTCGCCATCCTCCGCGTGCTGCACGACGGCTTCGGCAACCCGAAGTACGCGCCATGCCCGCTGCTTGTCAACATGGTGACGGCCGGGCGGCTCGGCGTGAAAACAGGCGAGGGTTTTTACCGTTACACGACCGGCTCGAAGGAGCTGGTCGTCGCACCGGCGTTCGCGGGCCGCTGATTTTTCAATCCAAAACACAATGCAGTTCCTATTCCCGTGGTTCCTCGGCGCGCTCGCCGTCCTCGCCGTGCCGGTCATCATCCACCTGTTCTATTTCCGGCGGTTCAAAAAGGTCTATTTCACCAACGTCCGCTTCCTCAAAGAGGTCAAGGAGGAGACCTCCAACCGACAAAAGCTGCGCAATCTGCTCGTGCTTTTGATGCGCTGCCTGGCCATCGCGGCGATGGTGCTGGCGTTCGCGCAGCCGTTCATCCCGCAAAGAACTGCCGTCAAAAAAGGGGAAAAATCAGTCTCGATTTTCATCGACAACTCGTTCAGCATGAACGCTTTGTCCAAAGAAGCCAGCCTCTTCGACCTCGCTCGGCAGCGGGCGAAGGACATCGTCTCGGCCTACTCCGTCGAGGACAGGTTTCAGGTTCTCACCCAAGATTTTGAGGGAAGGCACCAGCGGCTCGTCGGCAAAGAGGACGCGCTGAATCTGATTGACGAAATAAAGGCCTCCCCCGCCTCGCGCGACCTCTCGAAGGTGCTCGCTCGGCAGGCGCAATGCCTCGCGACCGGCAAGGCGGAACACAAGGTCGCCTTCCTTTTGACCGATTTCCAGAAGAACGCCAGCGACCTCTCGGCTTTCAAAGACTCGACCATCGAGGTCAACCTCGTTCCGATGGCGGCCGTTCAGGAAAAGAACCTCTCGATAGATTCGGCTTGGTTCGCCTCGCCGGTCCAGATGATGCAGCAGACGGGCGAGCTGTTCATCAAAATCACGAACCGCTCCGACGAGAAGGCCGAGGAGGTGCGCCTCTCGCTGCGCCATGACGGGCAGGCGTTCCCCATCGGGACGCTCTCGGTCGGGCCGCGCAGCTCGGTCGTCGACACGGCCATCGTCACGCCGACCCATGCCGGCTGGCACGAGGCGAAGCTGTCCATCACCGACTACCCGGTTCAGTTTGACGACGACTACTACCTCAACTTCCACGTCGCCGAGCACATCAACGTGCTGGAAATCAACGACTTGCAGCCCAGCCCGGCCATCTCGAAGGCCCTCGCCACCGAGAAGTTTTTCAGCCTCAAAACCCAACCGTCGCGCTCGCTCGACTACTCGAAGTTTGGGCAAAACCAGTGCATCGTCGTTCACGACGTGCCGGTTGTTTCATCTGGTCTGGCGGGCGAACTGGCCAAGTTTGCGCAGGAGGGCGGCAACGTCCTCGTCTTCCCGCCCGCCTCGGCCGATTTGAATTCATACAAAAACCTCCTCCAAACAGTCGGCGGCGGCGACCTCGGCCCGCTCGAAAAGGCCGACCGGCAGGTGTCGCAGGTGAACACGGACGAGTTTGTCTTCCACGACGTCTACCTGAACAAGTCGGCGAACCTGCGGCTGCCGTCTTCCTCCCAAAACTTCAAACTGGCGGCGAACCGGGGCGAACCGCTGTTGAGCTACCGCGATGGCTCGCCCTTTTTGATGAAATACCCGACAGGCGAGGGGGCGGTCTATTTCAGCGCCGTGCCGCTCGACGAGGCTTCGTCGAATTTGACGAAATCGGCCGAGGTCTTCGTGCCGATGCTTTTCAAGGTGGCAATTTCGGGGGCAAAATCGGGCAAAATCTCGTACACCATCGGCCGCGACGAGGTTTTGGAGGCCGAGCACCCCGTCGACAAGGCGGGCCGCGAGACCGTCTACAAGCTGCGCGGCACGGCCGAAAAAGGCGGCGCGGAGGCGGGCAACAACGAGTTCATCCCGCAGCAGCGCGTCCTCGGCTCGAAAGCCCTGCTCACGCCCGGAACGCAGGTGCGCGACGCGGGCTGGTACAAGCTCTCGCTGCGGCCCGACTCGACGCTAGCCGAGTTCGCCTTCAACTACGACCGGCGGGAGAGCGACCTGACCTATTTGACCGAAAAAGACCTCGCGGCCGGGCTGCCGTCGAACATGAAAATCCTCTCCGCCGCCGCCGAGGCGAACCTCTCGCAAGTGGTCGGCGAGCAGAACCAGGGGATTGTACTGTGGCGGTGGTGCGTGGTTTTTGCGCTGCTTTTTTTGGCTTTGGAAGGGCTTTTTCTGCGGCTCTGGAAAGTTTAAGTGGTTGAAAATCAACAGGTTTTGACTTTGACATCGCCCGTCCTCTTCCTCGTTTTCAACCGCCCGGAGAACACGCGCCGAACCTTCGCCCGTATCCGCGAGGCGCGGCCATCGAGGCTCTACGTCCACGCCGACGGGGCGCGACCCGACCGGCCGGGCGAGGCCGAGCGTTGCGCCGCGACCCGCGCCATCTTTGACGAGGTGGATTGGCCGTGCCAGGTTTTCCGTCTTTTCAGAGCCGAGAACATGGGCCTGAAAAAAGGCGTCGCCGGGGCCATCACCTGGTTTTTCGAAAACGAAAAGATGGGAATCGTCCTCGAGGACGACTGCCTCGCCGACCCGAGTTTTTTCCCTTTTTGCACAGAGCTTTTGGAGAAATACGCCGACGACGAGCGCGTCATGCACATCAGCGGCCACAACTGGGTGAGGCCCGAGGCGCACCCGATTGCCGACGATTACATCTTTTCAAACTACGCCATCGTCAGCTCGTGGGCCTCGTGGGCGCGCGCTTGGCGGCGGCTCGACATGGATTTTGCCGGGCTGGACGAATTTGGAAAGAGCGAACGGTGGCGACGCTTCCTGCCCAACTGGATGTCGCGCCGCTACCTGATGCTCAAGTTCCGCGCCGCCCGCGACGGGAGGCTCGACACGTGGGCCTTTCCCTGGTTTTATAGTGTGGCAAAAAGCGGCGGGCTGGGCATCCTCCCTCGCGTCAACCTCGTGGAGAACATCGGCATCAGCCAAGCCGATGCGACGAACACGCGCGGGGCAGATGCTTTCAGAAAACTGAAAGCGGGGCGGGTTGAGTTCCCTCTCTCCCACCCCGAGCGGATGGTGGCCGACCCAGTTTTTGACCAAAAACTGTTCTTTTTGACCCATAAAAGCCGGTCGCGGCTGTGGCTGCGGACGCTCATCGACATTTTCAAAAAGGGCGGATGAAACCCCAGTTTTTGTCGCGCCTCGTCAAGTTTCAAAGTTAAAAAACCGGGCCGTCGGCGCAGGTTTTGGATTCTGTCTACTTTTCCGACGGTTTTTTACTCAACCAGAAATCTATGAAGTTCAGAAACCTGACACTCTCCGCGCTCCTCTTTTTTGCCGTGAAAATGGCGGCGCAGGACATCCATTTCACCCAGTTCTACATGATGCCGCAGACCCTCAACCCGGCCCTCGCGGGCAAGTTTGAGGGGTCCGTCCGTTTCGGCGGCATCTACCGCGACCAGTGGCGGTCGGTCATCGGCAGCGGGGTCTACGCGACGCCGGGGGCGTTCGTCGACGCGCCCATTATCAAGGGTTTTCGGAAAAAGGACTGGATTGGGGTCGGCATCAGCCTCTTTCAGGACCAGGCCGGGACGCTTGCGCTCGTCCACAAGGGGCTGCGCATCGGGCCGACCTACCACATCGCCCTCGACTCGAAGCGGACGAACGTGCTGTCGCTCGGCTACACCTTCGGCGGCGAGTCCTACACGCTCGACCGCGACAAGGCGAAGCTCTACGACCAGTTCATCTCGAACGCGCCGCAGAGCCTCGACTATGCCTCCCTCGCCCAGTCGGACAAGAAGTACAAGGACCACGGAGCGGGCATCGCCCTCACCTCGAAGCTCAACAAGACGACCGACTTCCAGCTCGGCTTCGCGCTCTACCACCTGACGCGGCCACGGGCGACGGCGCAGAACACCGGCAAGCGCGACCTCTCGCGCCGCGCGGTGCTGCACGGGCAGTTCAATGTCGCCTTGAACAAGCAGACGACGCTCACGCCGCAGTTCATTTTCCAGAAGATGGGCGGGGCGAAGGAGATTGCCGTGCAGGGGATTGCCGGGTATCTTTTGAACAAAAACAAGCAGATTTACCTCGACGGTGGCCTCGGCTACCGGCTCTCCGATGCGGTAGAACTGCTTGCGGGGATGCGCTACAAGGCGCTCAAAGTGGGCTTGGCGTATGATGTCAACACATCGTCGCTGCGCTCGGAGTCGAACCGGAAGGGAGGGTTTGAGATTGCGGCGAACTACATTGTGCGCATCTACAAGCAGCCGGTGCGGAAGCAGCAGGTGCTCTGCCCGAGGTTTTAAGGTCAAAAGGAAAAAGTCAAAAGGAAAAAGACGGGCCTCGGCTCGGTTTCAATGAAAAATATGAAAGCCCAATCACTGCTCATCACCGCCGTCGCCGCGCTCGGCTGGCAGCTCGCCGCCGCGCAGCCCATCAGCGTCTCTACCCCCGAAGCGATGGCCCGCGCGGCCGACGAGGACGTGACGGAGGGAAACATCGTCGATGCGCTCGAGTTCTACAAAAAGGTCTACGACGACAACAAGGACAAGCAGGTTCTGGCCAAAATCGCCAAAATCGAGTACGACCTGCGCGACTACGAGAACGCCGAGAAGGCCTTCTTCCGCCTCACCAGCCGCGACAAGAAGAAGCAGTTCACCGAACTGAAATACTGGTATGCCCGCTCGCTGCACTATCAGGGCAAGTACGTCGAGGCGAAGGAGGCCTACAACGACTACATCTCGGAGGCCACTGACATGAAGCAGGTTGACATGTCGAAGAAGTTCATCGAGGCCTGCGACTATGCCCGCAAGCAGAAGGACAACGACCAGCTCATCATCAGCAACCTCGGAAAGAAGGTCAACAAGCCGCAGACCGAGGGCAGCCCGCTGTTCAACGGCGGCGAGCTTTTCTACTCTTCGATGAACGCCAAGCAAATCATCAAGGTCGATGGAAAGGAGGACGACTTCACTGCCAAAATCATGACGGCCTCGGAGGTGAAGCCCGGCGAGTGGGGCGACCCGAAGGCCCTCGGGCAGGACATCAACCGCGAGGGATACCATCAGGGCAACGTCACCATCTCGCCCGACGGGAAGGTGATGTACTTCACCCGCAACCTCCTGGACAAGGGGAACGTGGTGACGGAGAGCAAGCTCTTTTACTCCGAAAAAACAGCCGAGGGCTGGGCAGGGGCCGACGAGGTGAACGGCGTCAATGGCGATTTCATGGTCAAGCACCCGTGCATCGGCGAGCTTTACGGCGAGACCGTCCTCTTTTTCTCGTCGAACATGAACGGCGGAAAGGGCGGCTACGACCTCTACTACGCGCCCCGCAAGTCGATGTCCACTTTCGGCTCGCCGGTCAATCTCGGCGACGCGGTCAACACGGCGGGCGATGAGGTCTCCCCTTTTTATAAGGAGGGAAAACTGTGGTTTTCGAGCGACGGCTGGCCGGGCATGGGCGGCCTCGATGTTTTCCAAACACAATGGAACGGCTCGAAATGGAGCACGCCGACGAACATCGGCAAGGGCTACAACACCTCCGTCGATGAGCAGTACTACACAATGAACACTAATGGCTACTCGGGATTCCTTGTCTCGAACCGGCCGTCGGTCAACTCCTTGAAAAGCAAGACCTGCTGCGACGACATCTTTTCGTGGGAAATCGAGCAGGTCAAGGCCAACCTGACCGCGCTCACTTTTGAGGGGAAGGGGAAGAACGCGAAGCCGCTCAACGGCGCGACAGTGCAGGTCTTCGAGGTGACGGGCAAGGGCGTCAACCCCTTCGATCAAAAGCGCAACGAAGGAGCCAACCAGTTCGACTTCGGGCTGGCAACCGAGAAGAGCTACCTCGTCATCGCCTCGAAGGACGGCTTCTACCCCGATTCGACGACCATCAACACGGTCGGGCTGCGGCACACGACGAGCTATGAGAAGAAGCTCAACCTGCGCGCCATCCCGCCGCCGCCGCCGCCAAAGGAGACGGAAATCGAAATCGTGAAAGACGAGCCGATCCGCCTCAACAACATCTACTACGACTACGACGACGACAAAATCCTGCCCGACGCGGAGCAGGACCTCCAGCAGCTCTACGACCTGATGGTTCAATACCCCGACATGGTCATCGAGCTTTCGTCGCACACCGACTCTCGGGGCAACGACTCTTACAACCAGAAGCTCTCGCAGCGCCGTGCCGAGTCGGCCAAGCGGTGGCTCGTGGCGAAGGGCATCGCCGACTTGCGCATCAACGCCGTCGGCTATGGCGAGACGAAAATCTTGAACCAGTGCGCCAACGGCGTGCAGTGCAGCGAGGAGGACCACCGCCTCAACCGCCGCACCGAGTTCAAGATCACGGCCGGGCCGACGAGCATCAAGATCAAGCTCAAGCAAAAGGTCGACCCGAAAACAGGACAGCCAGCGACGAACACGCCCGCCCCGAAAACCGGCGGCGGGACCGGGAAACAGTCCGTCAGAAAGGTTTTTTTTTACCCAAACTGACTCAGGACACGAGCTATCTCGCCCTCGAACGCGACACGTTCGACCTCGGCCGGATGCTCGACGGCGATATCGCGCGGCTGAAAATCCCGTTTGTCAACAGGCACTCGAAGCCGATCTCTTTCATGATTGTCTCCGCCTGCACTTGTTTCGAGATTGACTGGCCGAGGGACACCATCGAGACAGGTGGCCGGGGCGAGTTCGACCTGACCTTCTTCTCCGCCAATCAGGAAGGCGACCATGTCAAAACCATCGACGTGATTTTGAACAACGAGGACGAGCGCGGCTACCCGGTCATCAAGCGGTTCTTCGTAAAAGTTGATGTGAAGCTGACGGCAGCCGAACTCATAGACGCGGAGAAGCCCGAGCCGAAGCCAACGAAAAAAACCGGCGATTCGGGCAGAAAGCCCGCGAGGCCGGTTCGAGAGAAAAGTGAAAATTGAGGCATGAAAAAGCCCGGCCGTTTGTCGACCGGGCTTTTTTCATGTCTAAAACCTTCCGAAAGTGAAAGAACGGCCGTTCATCCGCCCGCTTCTGACGGAAGGAGGCGAGGCCCGGCTTTTTCTCCATTTGCTAAATACCGAAGCCCCAACGGCAAACCTGTCGGGGCCTTATTCTTTGAAAAACTTTTGTTCGAATCAAATTCGCCGCGGGAAGACAACTATGCGATGATAAATGACGACTCCCCGCTGCCCCAAAAGCACGAGGGCCTGGAGGCTTTTCACCGGGCCTTGCAGCGGCAGTGGCGTGAGATGTTCGTCGCCAGCCAGCCCGACCGTGTCGAACGGTTCCTTGAAAACCCCGGCCTCCTCGACAGCCTCTCGCAGGACAGCCATACGCTATACTTCATCTACGACGGCCTTAAGTTCGAGATTCGCTACATCAGCCGCAACCTCGAGGCGTTCAGCGGCTACACGCTCGAAGAGGTCGCGGCAAACCGGCTGCTTTTCCTGTTCAAGGTGCTGCGCTTCGAGCACCTCGCCTTCTTCACCAAGCTCGTCGGGACGACGAAGTTCTTCAAGAAAATCCCGAAGGAGGAGTATCAGGCCTTCTACACCTTCACCGCCTGCGGCCTCACCTTCCGCACGAAATCGGGGCGCAACGTCAGTTGCCTGTTCCGAGCCTACCCCATCGAAATCGACCTCGACGCGGGCGTGAGCATTCTCCTTTTAAAGGTGAAGGACGTGTCCCACCTCCTCAAAAGCGAAGGCTTCTGGTATCGGATGGTCTGCGGGAAGGACCGGCAGTTCCTTCATTGCCATATCTCGGGCGAGCCGTCGCGGCCCGCGCACACCGACGTCATCTCTGACCGCGAGTTGGAGGTGCTGAGGCTCATTGCCGACGGGCTGCAATCGCACGAGATAGCCGAACGGCTCTTCGTCTCGGTCAGCACCATCGAAAAGCACCGAAAAAACATGATAGCCCGCCTCGGCGCCCGCGACACAGTGGCCCTGACCGAGATTTGTTCCCGCGCCGGGATTCTCTGACGCACCGCCGTCGACAAAACAAGCACAACATGAAACAGCCCGAGCCGCCCATTCGGCACCGCGACGCCACCTTGTCAAGGCCATGGTTCGAGCCGTCATCGTTTTAGTTCTGTCGGTCTTTTTCACAATGAAGGGGCAAACGTCCCCCGGCCGGCTTGGGCCAGGAATAACCGGAACGGGGACTTTCGGATAGGAATTTTTAGACGTTGTCGGTCGCCGCACCAGTCCGTTTGCGGTCAATGTTTGCCTCGAGGACTAAATCCATCCGTCACCATTCCACTTTCACGGAAAAATTGACTGCACGCCCGTCAATCGGCGCCCAAAGTGGTGCAAAGACCGGCACCGAGACCGGCCCGCTGAACAGCGCCTCCTTCCTCGACTGCCGATAGTCGAGCAGGTTTTCGCAGTTGAGGGTGAGCGTGGCGCGGCGCACTTTTTTGGAGATGCTCGCCGCGAAGAACCACCAATCAGGGGCCTTTTTGCCTGACGGGAGGTATTGGTTGCCGTTCCGAGCCGCCTCCACGCCGCCGCGCCAACCGCTGTCCGGGAGGTCGAAGGCGAGGGTCAGCGCGAGCTTGTCCTGCGGGGCGAAGGGCGCGAAAGTTTTGTTTCCCCCGATGTCCTGCCAAGCCTCCGTGTGGTTGTAGCCGAGGTAGAGTTCCAAAAAAGAATAGGTCGCTGCGAGGTAAGTGTCCGTCCCGAGCGAGCGCAACGGGCTGGGGCTGTTGGAAAAGGTCTTCGCCTCCGCCGACCATTCGAGCGGCCGCCGGACTTCGGTCGCATAGAAAGCCTGGTCGAGGTGGATTTCAATGTCGCCGGGCAGGGTCTTTTTCCATTGTATATCGGCGTTGAGGCTGCGGCTGCGCTCAGTTTTGAGGTTTTTTATATCAAAAGTTGGCAGCAAATCGACCTCCCGAGGCAAGTCGGCGAGGAGAAGCGGCTGGGGAGTTTTGTATCCCGCCCCCGCGCTCAAACGAGCCGTCAGCGCCGTCATCGGCGAGAATCTCAAAGCGAGATGCGGCAATGGCAGCAGGCCCGCCCGGTTGTGGCGGTCGATGCGGATGCCCCCTTCGAGGCTGGATTTTGGGGAAAGAACTAGCTCGTCCTGCGCGAAAACGCCCGGCGTCGCGTCGGTCTGGCCCACGACGTTGGGCGAAGAGGAGGTCGTCGGGTCGAATTTTGAAAAATTGAAAGTCGCACCCCATACCGCCCGGTTCCGGGCGAAGCGACGGCTCTCTGAAAGCTCGGCGTAGCCTTGCGTCTGGATGCCGTCGAGCCGGTTTTGCAAAACCGACTGCCGCTGGTCGAGGCGGCTGACGACTCCTTTTGCCGTCAAAGCGTGGCCGGGCCGGAAGGTTTTTTCAATGGAAAAATCGAGGCCCGTGCGCCGCTGCCAGTTCTTTTCCAAAAAGGGGAACTCGGTCGAAGCCCCGTTTTTGACGGCATCCATCTGCCCGCCGTTGCGGTTCTCGACCACTGCCGCGAAGCCCAGCCGCGCCGAGAGCGACGAGTTTGGGTTGAAAAAGACGGCTGGGTGAAAGTTGACCTGCCCCAATTTAGGCACGTCGGAAAGGCCGTCGGAGTTCACGTCGCGAGGGGTCTGGCGGGTGAGGCCGATGATGGTCGCCCAAGCCCATCGGCCGGCCTTCGAGGCGTAGAAATTGTTGATGTTCGTCTCGCCGAGCGAGCTTTGGTTGAAGAGGGAAGTGCCGATGGCCCCGCCGCCATAAAGTGTTGAATTTGAACCTTTTAAAATCTCGACCTGCCGCAGGTCGAGCGGCGCAATTTGCAGCACGCCGAAGTTGCCCGAGAAGCCCTCGTAGAGCGGCAGTCCGTCGCGCAGCAGTTGGG
>JBGAWE010000341.1:0-3542 GCA_044227705.1 Saprospiraceae bacterium | reverse complement strand
CCTAAAAACCCCAACGGGCGCGCCCATTTCGAACTGCATGGTCACGCTCTCCGGCGACCTGATCGACACCGTCCGGACGAACGCCGCTGGCGACTTCCTCTTCCACGCCGACCCGAACAAGAACTACACCGTCCGGCCAGAGCGCGACTCGGCCGACCTCAACGGCATCTCGACTTTTGATTTGGTGGACATGGCGAAGCACACGCTCAACGTCGCCCCCTTTGGCGCGGACGGCTTCAAGTGGCTGGCGGGCGATGTCAACAACAACAACAACGTGACCACATTCGACATCGTCGAGCTTCGGAAGCTCATCCTCGGCACTTACGCCGGCATTCCAGCCAACTCGTCGTGGCGCTTCGTGAAGGAAGGCTATGTCTGGCCCGACCCGCCGCTCTCGGGAAGCATCCCCGACAAAATCGACGTGAGCGCGGGCGTATCAAGTGTCTCCGGGCTGAACTTCATCGGGGTGAAAATCGGGGACCCGAACTTCTCAGCCGACCCGAGTTATTGATCGGTCAGTCCATCGAAAATGCGACTGTACGGACGCGCCGCGTCCGCACCCCCTCGACTTCTTCTTCCAAAACCATCCGTCCCGCCTCCGGCTGCTCGAACACCTCTTTCATGTCCAGAATCCGCGCCACCGGGACGGCCGCCGCACTGAACTCGGCCAGAAGCGCGTCGCGCGTCTTTTTGGAAAAGCCCTCGGCCAGCCGCTCGTTGAGCCGTGCCCTGTTCTCCACCCGTTTTTTATTTGATTGAAAATCAGGCAGTTGCGGCAATCCGGCGCAGCCCGGCACAATCCGGCAAAGCTGATCGAACTGCCTTTCCGTGCCGACGGCCAGCACGATTTCCCGCCCATCGGCGCAGCGGAAGACGTCGCCGTAGGGTGCGATGTTCGGGTGGGCCATCCCCATTTTTTGGGGAATCAGGCCGCCCATGAGCCAGTTCGTGGCCTGGTTGGCGAGCGAGGCGAGGGCAGCCTCGTATAGCGACGTGCGCACTGTCCAGCCTTCGCCCGTCCGCGAACGGTGGATGAGGGCGCATAGGATGGCCTCTTTGAGCTGGTGCGCGGCGAACAGGTCGATGAAGGCGATGGGAAGCCGAACCGGCCGCCCGCCCTCGTGGCCGGTCATCGAGATGATGCCCGCCTCGGCCTGCAGCACGATGTCGAATGCCGGGCGCGGGTCGTCGGGGTCGGGGAAGGCGTCGATTTGGGCGAAGATGAGCTTTGGATTCGCCTGTCGCAAGGTAGCTGTGTCCATTCCGAGCCGCCGCGCCGAGGCCGGACGAAAGTTCGAGATGACCACGTCGGCGGTTTTTATCTCATCCATGACCCATTGACGGTCATCGGCTTTCTCCAAGTTTTTGAAAAAGACCTTCTTGTTGAAGTTGACACTGGACCAATAGGCGGAGACCGGCGTGGCCGGGTCCTCGCTTGGCAGTCGCCAGCCGCGCGTCATGTCGCCGCAAGTCTGCTCGTTCTCAATTTTCAGGACCTCCGCGCCAAGCTCAGCGAAGAACATCCCGACGGCCGGGCCTGCCAGCACGGCGGCCAGCTCGACGACTTTTAGGTCTTTGAAAAAATCTGGTGGCATCAACTCTGTGTTTTTTGGGAACACTGTTCCCATTCTAATTTCACCGAATGAAAATCCTCACCGCCGAGCAGACCCAGGCATGGGACCACTTCACCGCCAAGCAAGAGAGCCTCAAACCCGGGGACCTTATGAACCGCGCAGCGCAGGCGTTCGTCCGCTGGTTCACGGCCGTCTACCCCGACTCGAACCGGCCTGTCTGGATTGTCTGCGGCACGGGCAACAACGGCGGCGACGGCCTTGCCATCGCCCGTTATCTCCACTCAAAGTTCTACTCTGTCCGCATACACATCGGCCATTTCACGAAAAAGTACAGCCCCGATTTCGAGATCATGCTCAAAAACCTGCCGCCGCGCGGGGCCGTGCCGGTCGTGTGGATGGAGGCACGGGCGGCGCTCCCGAAGCCGCCGGTTGAAGCCATCGTCATCGACGCAATTTTTGGCGCGGGGCTGAACCGGCCGCTCGACGGCAATTGGCAAATCCTCGCCCACCACCTCAACGGCCTGCCCAACGAAAAGGTAGCCGTCGACGTTCCGACCGGCCTCTTCATCGACCGGCCGACGGCGGGCACGGTTGTCGAGGCGAACCGGACGTTCAGTTTCGAGACCCCGAAACTGGCCTTCTTCTTCCCCGAAAACGCCGCGAAAGTGGGGCAATGGGCCTTCGCCAGCATCGGCCTCGCCCCGGAATTCTTGGAGCAGGTGCCGCCGCGAAACCATTTCACCACGCGCGAACTGACGCGGAAGCTCCTCAAAAGGCGTCACCCTTTCGACCATAAAGGCACCTTCGGCCACGCCCTCCTCCTCGCCGGGAGTCTCGGAAAGGCGGGCGCCGCCATCCTCGCCACCTCCGGCTGCCTACGCTCGGGTGCGGGGTTGGTCAGCGTGCAAGCAGCGAAGGCGGCGCTTGGCCCTCTGCAGACCGCCCTGCCCGAGGCAATGTGCTTGCCCGACGAGCATGAAAGCTGGCTGTCGAAGCCGCAACCGAGTTTTGAAAAATACGACGCGGTCGGCATCGGCCCCGGAATCGGGACGGAGGTCGAAACTTTGAAGGTTCTCGAAAACGCTTTGAAAAAAGCCAAATGCCCCCTCGTCCTCGACGCGGACGCGCTCAACCTCCTTGCAGCGATGCCGCGCCTGTTGAAGGTTTTGCCCCAAAACGCCATCCTCACCCCGCACCCGAAGGAGTTCGAACGCCTGTTCGGCCGGACGGAAAACAGCTTCGAGCGGCACGAACTCGCCCTCTCAAAAGCCCGTGAACTGGGCGTTTTTATCGTACTGAAAGGGGCGCACACCCTCGTCGCCTGCCCTGACGGCCAGTCCTTTTTCAACTCGACAGGCAACCCCGGCATGGCCACCGGCGGCAGCGGCGACGTCCTGACGGGCATCATCACCGGCCTCCTCGCGCAGCGGTACGATGCCCGCTCGGCGTGCGTCCTCGGAGTGTTCTTGCACGGGCTGGCGGGCGACTTTGGGGCGGCGGAAAAGAGTCAGGAGTCGCTAGTCGCGGGCGACATTGCCTCGTTTATGGGCCGTGCCTTTTTGGAAATTCAACATTGAAAACAGATGCGCCGACGCTTTTTCGCATGGTTCGTGACCCTCTACCTCATCGCCGGGGCCGTATGGTGGGCAAGACTGATTTGGAAGAAAACCGACGCCGTATTCGACACGGAGCTTGCCCTCGAACTACAAAAAGACCCCAATTTCCCGCAAACCACCGCCTATCAGCATTTGGTCGACAAGCACGAGAAGCAGCACAAAATGGTCATCGGCGAGGGGTCGGTCTTTCTGGTTTTCCTGTTCGGCTTCCTGTTCAGCCTCCATCGGAGTTACCGGAGAGAGCTGGCCGCCGCCGTCCAGCAGAGCAACTTCCTGCTCTCCATCACCCATGAGCTGAAGTCTCCCATCGCGGGCATCCAGTTGAACTTGGAGTCCTTGCTGAAAAGAACCC
>JBGAWE010000340.1:0-3555 GCA_044227705.1 Saprospiraceae bacterium | reverse complement strand
GAGCATCGGGCCGGCCGAAACCTCTTCCGGCGGCGAGAGCTTCTCGAAGCCCTTTTTTTCAAATTCAACAAAGCGGCCCAGCCCCTCAGCGGTCATCGCGTTGACGCGGGAGATGTTGCGCGCCTGCTGGTCACGGTCGAAGCCGAGCAGGCGGCCGGTCGATGGGCGGATGCGCTTCTTTGCCTCGTTGACGACCTCGTTCCAGAGCGGCTGGTTGAAGGTTTTCCAGCGCATGAAGCCGAGCGATTTTCGATAAAACTGGGCGGGCGTGTTCGTCGCCGCCATCGCCGCCTCGATCAAAAGGGTGCCCGAGCCGCACATCGGGTCGACGAGCGTCCGCCCCGGCTCCCAACCGGCGAGGCGCAGCATCCCGGCGGCGAGCACCTCGTTGAGCGGCGCGGCGACGGCCTCCGTGCGCCAGCCGCGACGGTGCAGCGAGTCCTCGGAGGAGTCGAGGCAAAGCGTGATTTGTTCCTGAAAAAAGTGGACGTGGACGCGCAAATCGGGCATCTCCAGCCGGACGCTCGGCCGCCGCGCCGCCGCGTCGCGGAACTGGTCGCAGATGGCGTCTTTCGCCAAAAGCGAGAGATAGTGGCTGTTCGAAAAGAACTCGGACGCGCCCGCCGCGTCGACTGCGAGGGTCTGCCGCACGTCCATGTGCTGCGCCCAATTGACCTGCCGGACTCCGTCGTAGAACTGCTGCTCGTTCCGCGCCACAAAGCGGTGGATGGGGACGAGGACTCGGACAGCCGTCCTCAATTCATAGTTTGCCCGATAAAGAAGTTTGGTTTTCCCCTCGAAGCGGACGGCGCGTTTGAGCGGCGCGATGTTCTCCGCGCCCAGCTCGGCCAGCTCGGCGGCGAGGATTTCTTCCAGCCCGGCGAGGGTCTTGGCGATGAACTGTTGGTTTGCCTCCATGCCGCAAATGTGGCGAGACGGCCGGGAATCGGGCCAGCGGCTCAACTTTTTTGGGCAGATTGGTTACAAAGGCGGCCGCCGACCAGATCCGGTTTTGCAAATTTGCCGTAACCAACCGATGAAAGTCATGGAAAGCAAGGTCAAGAACTCGGGCCAGGCTCGCCTGTTCGACAGCCCAATCCTCGAATATTTCACGAAGACGACCCTCCTCGGCTCCACGGCCAGCAGCCTCGGCATCTCCGCCCTCTGCGTCTGGCTCGGCTACCGGATGGGCTTCGGCGGCAGCCCGCGCGGCGCGGCGGCTTGGTTCGCGGGCGGGCTGGCGACCTGGTCGCTGTTCGAGTACCTGCTGCACCGCTTCCTATTCCACATCGCCGAGACGGCCTTTCCGGGCAGCCGCCGTTTTCAGTACGTCCTGCACGGCGTCCACCACGAATACCCCAACGACGCCTCGCGCACCCTCCTGCCCGCGCTGCCCAAGGTGCTCATCACGGTGCCGTTCTTCCTTTTTTACTGGCTGATTTTTGGGAACGCAGGGGCCTTCTTCTCGAGCGGCTTCATGATGGGCTACTATTTCTATTCGCTCGTCCACTACAGCATTCACCGGTTCAGGGCTCCCAAGATTCTCCGACCGCTTTGGCACCACCACCACCTGCACCACCACTTGCGGCAAGACCGGGCATATGGGGTCACGTCCACCCTGTGGGATCGCGTCTTCGGTACGATGCCGCCCGACAAGCGGTCGGAGAAGACCGCCACCGCGCCGAGAGCCAGGGCTTCTTGACTGTTTTTTGAATAAGAAAAGGCCGCCCTGAATGCTCGGGACGGCCTTTTCTCCTGTCAAAAGCCCGCAGGTCGGCTGTGCCACTCGTAGAAAAGCCCGCTCGGGTCGCGCCGCGAGCGCACCTCGTCGAGCCGCCGCAGGTGCGCGTCGCTGACGAAACGGGCCGGGCGGCGGTGGAGGCCCTCGTCGGCAAGCTGGATTCCAGAGGACATCGGCTCCATCTGGCGCATCCAATCGGCGGCCCAAGTGCCGAGTTTGCCGTAGTCGGCAGCCGACTTCCACGCGCCATAGAGGGCGATGTAGATTTTGTCCTCCGTCGAAAAGGCCATGTCGGGCCGCGCGGCGGGCGGGTGCCAGTTGAGCCATAGGACGTGCGCGGGCGGCGGCGGCAGCGTGGCAGCGATTTTCTTCAAAAAGGGAATGAGGTCGTCGACCGGTGCGGCCGTCCACATGTTGTCGACGCCCCAAAAGTGGCCGCTCGGGTAGTGCGTCATGGCGAACGAGTACATCCACTTGATGGGCATCCGGACGAAGGGCGTGCGCAGGTAGGCCAGCTTTTTCACGGGGCTGTTTCTCATGAAAGCCGTCGCCTCGCGCAGCTCGTCCTCGCTGTCGGCGAAGATGGGCGCGGCGGCCTCGATGCCCGGCCTGAAGTACATCAAGGTCTTTTGGCTCATCAGCATCTGGAACTCGACAGCCGCCGGGATTTCCGGCCCGACCTCCGCCGCCCAGCGGTAGACCGCCTCCATGTGCTCCATCCCGAAGACGTGCGACATCATTCCGCAGAAGGCCGGTTTTGGGTAAACTTTCAAATGAAAGCGGGTGACGATGCCGAAAAACCGTACAAATCAGCGTTCTGCTTTTCACTGGCGTGGACAAGTTCGCCGTCGGCCGTCACGATGTCCAGGCCGATGACGCTTTCGCAGGCCATGCCCAGTTTGCGCCCGTTCCAAGCGAAGCCGCCCTGCAACAGGTATCCGCCGATGCACACGCCCCGGCAGTGACCGGCGGGGAAGAAAAGGCCCTCGTCCATCAACTTCCCGAGCAAAACGCTGCCGCCGACCGCCGGGCCGGCCGTCGCGGTCATGGCCTCGCGGTTGATTTCATAGCTTTTGAAATTGGCCATGCTCACCAGCAGGCTCCCCTCCCTCAGGTGGTTGGCCGACCAACTGTGGCCGCCCGAGCAGACTGAAACGCGCATTCCGACCGCCTTCGCGTGGCGGACGAGCGCGACGACCTCCTCCTCGTTCTCCGGCCAAGCAATGGCTGCAGGCCGACGGCCGGGGTCGACCTTGTTGAAAAGCGTGGCCATGACGGCGGCCTCGAAACCGGGGTCGAAGCGCGTCATGTGGCGGCAGGGGATGGACATAGGACGGATGTTTGGTTGAGCGATGGTTGATTTTTCGATGGCCTTCGGGGTCGGGCGGGCGCAAAATCAGATTTCCCCTCGGTCAAAAATCGGTTCCCATCGAAAAGTGCCACAGCACCGGCTGCACGCGCCGCGTCTCGATGCCCTGCGCCCGGTCGATGCGGAGGAAGAAGCCGAAGAGCGTTGTCCGGAGCCCGCAGCCGTAGCCCGCCACGAGCGGGTCTCGGAAGTAGTTGACCGTGACGAAGACCGTCGGCGGGTTCTGTAGCTGCTGTGTGTTGATGGGGTTCGAGGAGTTGTACGGGCTGCGGCCCTGCCACGCGGTGCCGACGTCGAAGAAGCCGACGAACTGGAAGTTTCGCCAAAAAGCGGCCATCGTCGGCTTTGCCGTCAGGTACTTGAAGATGGGGACGCGCACCTCGTTGTTCATCAGGGCGTAGGAGTTGCCGTTTCGGATGTTGGTGCGGAAGCCGCGCAGGCTCGT
>JBGAWE010000339.1:0-3571 GCA_044227705.1 Saprospiraceae bacterium | reverse complement strand
TTGTGCTTCCGTGCCGAGAGCGAGTGGATGACCTTTGAAAAGGCCTCCTTCCCCACCCCGCTTTCGCCCGTGATGAGTACCGTCAAATCGGTCGGCGCGACGCGGACAGCCGTGTCGAGCGACGAGTCGAGCAATGGCGAGCGGCCGACGATGCCGAAGCGCTGTTTTATGGCGAGAAGGTTGTTTGACATGGTGAGAGATTGGGTTAAAGGGAAACTGGAAATTTGGTGGTCGATAGAAATCAATTTATGGATATTCCGACAATTCTTAATTGGCCTGGAATTTCAAACAATCAACATCAATCCGAGACAATATCGCCCAACAGCGTCGCCACAGAGATTTCACGAACAAGAACCTGGCAATAGTCGCCGGGTTTAAAGCCTTCCACTTTTGGAAAGACAATCATCTTGTTCTGAGTATTTCTGCCGCAGAAATCGCAGTCGCTCTTTCTGGAGTTGCCCTCAATCAAAACCTTGAAAGTCTGGCCGATGTCGCGCTTGTTGTGCTCGAATGAAATCTGGTTTTGCAGCCGGATGACCTCTTGCAGCCGCCGCTTTTTCACCTCCTCGGGGATGTCGTCGGCGAGCTTTCGGGCGGCAAGGGTGCCGGGCCTTTCCGAGTAGAAGAACATAAAAGACATGGAGAAATCAGCCCATTCCATCATCGAGAGTGTCTCGGCGTGCTCGGCCTCCGTTTCGGAGCAGAAGCCGGTGATGATGTCGCTCGAAACCGCCGCCTCGGGCAAAATCCGGCGGATGGCCTCGACGCGGGCCATGTACCATTCGCGGTCGTAGGTGCGGTTCATCAACTCGAGGACGCGCGAGCTGCCTGACTGGACGGGCAGGTGGATGTACTTGCAGACGTTCTCGTGCCGAGCCATCGTGTGCAGCACCTCGTCGGTGATGTCCTTCGGGTGGCTCGTCGTGAAGCGGACGCGGAGCAGCGGAGAGATAAGTGCCACGTTTTCAAGCAGTTGCGCAAAGTTGACCACTCGGCCGTCCTCTGCCGGGTTCTCCCATTTATAGGAGTCGACGTTCTGCCCGAGGAGAGTGACTTCCCGAAAACCGTCCTCAAAAAGCTGCCGGGCTTCAGCCATAATCGAGAACAAATCCCGCGACCGCTCCCGCCCCCTTGTGAACGGGACGACGCAGAACGAACACATGTTGTCGCAGCCGCGCATGATGGAGATGAAGGCGGATACGCCATTCGAGCCGAGGCGGACGGGGTTGATGTCGGCATAGGTTTCCTCCCGCGAAAGGAGGACGTTGATGCCGCGCTCGCCGACCTCCGCGCCCGCGACGAGGTTGGGCAGGTCGCGGTAGGCGTCGGGGCCTACGACCAAATCGACGAGCCTCTCTTCTTCCAAAAACTTCTTTTTCAGCCGCTCGGCCATGCAGCCCAGCACGCCGACCATGGTCGCGGGGCGGGCTTTTTTCACCCGGTCAAAATCGCGGAGGCGCTTGCGGACGGTCTCCTCTGCCTTCTCGCGGATGGAGCAGGTGTTGAGCAGAATCAGGTCGCTGGCCTCGAAGTCGCGCGTCGGCGAGTAGCCCGCCTCGGAGAGGATGCTGGCCACGATTTCCGAGTCGCTGAAGTTCATCTGGCAGCCGTAGCTTTCGATGTAGAAGTGCTTTCCGGTCTGTTTTTCGGCCAGTTGCGTTTTGAAGAAGACGTCGCCCTGACGGTCTTCGTCCATCAGTTTCACCGGTTCGAGCGTAGGGTTGGAGTCGTACATGAGGATGGAGATTTTCCTGAAAAGGTGGGCGAAAGTAGAACCGCCTCTGCCATTCTGGCAGGTCGCAGAAGGTGTTTTTCTGACAAAATGTTCAAAAGTTGGTTGTGACAAAACTTGATTCGGCGATTTCCAGACAGGCCATTTTCAGCCAAACCGGGCAGCGGCGGGGCGACAAGCCGTCTCTCGAAATAACTTTGGCCCACCGCCCGGCGCGGCCCGACCAACTTTTCAAACCTTCACTGTCTCTCATGAAAAGACTTTTCCCCGCTCTCGTCCTTTGCCTTTTTGCTAAAATCGCCATCGCCCAAGTCGTTCCGCCCTGCGGGACGCCGCCTCCGCCAGGCGCGGAAAGCTGTCAGACGGCCTGCGTCTACTGCAACTTCGACGGCTACTCGAGCATAAACAACGGCACGCCCTCCGGCGGCGCGCCCATCTGCGACGGGCAGATCACCCTGCACAACGACCAGTGGTTCGGCTTCGTCGCCGGTTCGTCCTCGATTTCCATCGACGTTTTGACCTCCAACTGCGCCAACGGCGATGGCCTCCAATGCGCCTTCTTCGACGGCTGTCCGCCCGCATCCGACGCCATCGCCTGCAACCCCGGCGTGGGCGGCGGTGCCGGGACGCCGCTCAATGTCTCGTTCGGGGGCTTCGTGCCGGGGCAGGTCTACTTTTTCATGATCGACGGCTACTCGAACGACGTGTGCAATTTCACCGTCGACGTCGTCTCAGGCTCCGTGGAGCCGCCTACGCCCGCACCGCCTGCCTTTCCGCAGGGGCCGCTGCAGGTCTGCCCGGGGGCGGTCGTTACCTATTCCATTCCCGAGGTTTTTGGGGCGAACGCCTACCAATGGACTGCTCCGGCCGGGGCGAGCATCAACGGCGGCTCGAACACAGCAAACGTCGCCGCGCCCGGCGGTGAGAGCGTCACGATCACCTTTGGCTCGGCGGGCGGGCAGGTCTGCGTCAAGCCGAACAATCCCTGCCATCCGGGGGTGCAGAAGTGCATAACCGTAACAAACGTCCCCATACCACCGACAACATTGCCACAGGTCGTGGTCTGTTTTGAAAACCTGCCATACGAACCTCCTTTCGACAACGTCAACCCCGTGACCTCGCCGGGTGTTATAATTTGCCAGACAAATCCTCCCCTTGAAAGCTATCTCGGCTGCGACTCGACGGTGAAACAAAAGGTCATCGCCAAAGGCCCCATTGTCCACAATGACGGGGTGAAGTATGTCTGTGCCGGCACTTGCTACTCTTTCAACAACAACCAGTATTGCGAGACGGGCGGCCCCTTCGCCGAGACCGTCTCAAACCCGCAGACGGGCTGTGACTCGACCATCACGTTCAACGTCGTCGTCATCGAGGCCGATGCGGTCATCACGCCGCCCAATCCGACGATTTCCTGCGGCGCGCCTTCGGTGCAGCTTTCCTCGCAAGGCTCGACGACTGGCGGTGGCGTTCAATACTCGTGGACGAACGCCAACTGGGTCGTCTTGGGGAGCGGAGCGACCTACTCGGCTGGAGCAGGCGGCACCTACCACCTCATACTGCGCAACAACATCGGCGGCACTTTCTGCTCCGACACTGCGACGGTCGTCGTTTCGAGCAGCGCGAACGTGCCGGGCGCCACGGCCATCGGCGGCACCATCGGCTGCCTCAACTCGACCGTCACCCTGCAAGGCTCGTCCAATGCCAGCGGCGTGACCTGGTCGTGGAGCGGGCCGGGCATCAACGCCTCCAACCAGAACCTTCAGAACCCGCCGGTCAACGTGCCGGGCGCCTACGCCCTTGTTGTGACCAACCCCACGAACGGCTGCACCTCGACGGCCA
>JBGAWE010000021.1:0-30723 GCA_044227705.1 Saprospiraceae bacterium | reverse complement strand
GTGGCCACCGTCGGGATCTACTCTTCGACGAGTGACGGGGCCGTCTTCATGCTCGTCGTGAGCGAGGAGCTGGTCAAAAGCCTCGGCCTGCAACAAATTGCCCGGCTGGCCGCCTGTTCGGTAGCAGGCGTGGAGCTGATTTACATGGGCATCGACCCGTGCGCCGCCATCCCGAAGGAGTTGTACCAGGCTGGCATGAAACTCGCCGACATTGAGCATATCGAGCTGAACGAGGCGTTCGCCGCGCAGGCCCTCGCCGTCAACAAGGAGGGCGGCCTCGACCGCGCAATCGTCAACCCCAACAGGGGGCCATCGCACTCGGCCACCCGCTCAGCTGCATGGGGGCGAAGCTGTCAATCTCCCTTTTGAACGACGTGGCTCGGTCGGGGAAGAGGCGGGGGCTGGTAGGGATTGCAGGGGTGTTCGAGCCGCTCAACTGACCGAAACATTCTCCAAACAAGGACAGGCTTAGAGTACATCGCTATCGAGCCTGTCCTTTCTCGGCGGATTTCCGACCGTTATTTTTTCAAGACTGGCACAATTTTCAGAGAACCGCCCTGCTCAATCTGCAATAAATAGACCCCGGCCGGTTGCCCAGAAAGCTCGAGTTTGGCATTGCCTCCCATCGAAGTGGACATTTCGACCAGCCTCCCGTTTCGATCGAGCAGTCTTAAAGACATCGGACGGCCGTCCGAGAGGACGTTCACAAAATCGGTGGCCGGGTTTGGCCAGATGCTGACCTCGGCGGGTGAATGCGGCGAGCCTTCCGTTTCCAAATAGATGTCATAGTAGAAATCAGCAACTTGGTTGAGGTAGAGCGGCTGGTTCGGAAGCAGAAAGTCGAGGAAATAAGAGCGGTACTGCTTTTGGGAGTTGTCGGGGTTGAAGTCGTTCTCCAGCTTGAAGCCGGTCTTCCAATCACCTGTGGACGAGTTCCAGGTTTGGCTTTCGAACAGGGCCGGCACGTCATTGGGGCCGGCGATTGAAATGGTCTGATTGTTCGGGGTGAAGCCGCCCGAACCGTCTGCCTGCTCGATTTTGATGGTGTGCTTGTTGACGTCGACGGTCTGTATATGGCGGCGCAAGACTGGGTTCCAGAACCCCGAGGTGTTCCAAGTGGTTTCCGTGAGGGTGTCGTAGTCGACGCTGTTGCCAGCGTAATGGTAGTTGTCCAGTCCGCTGTTCTCCCACGCGCCGTTGTTGAAGGACTCGCTCAATGATTGCGCGACGCGGCCCTGCCCGTCATAGGTATTGGTAGTGCGGGAGACGAACAACGTACCCGCTTGGTTACTCTCATAATGGGCGACTGCCACCTTGTTGCTCGCGTTGTACTCGTAGGCGGAGCTTTGGGAAAGCTCCCAGGCTTGAGTCGAGTTGTTCCAGTTTTCGAGTTTGTTGAGCGTGTACTGTCCGTCCGTGTGATAGGTGAAGGTCTGTCGTGAGAGATTTTGGTTGTTGCTATTGTACCGCCGCAGGATTTCCGAGGGCTTGCCGTCGGGGTTGAGGGTATAGTTGTCATAGAAGTAGTGCCCCCACTTGTTGCCGTCCCACAGGTCTGCTTGCGACAGGTATAGGTGCCCCTCTTGGTTGTAGTAGAAATAGGTGTCGAAGTTGTTCTCAAGTGGGGCTGTCGATGAGGATGCCGACTTTGAAGTGCGCCGCGTCGGTTGCGGTTGAGCGGCAAGGGCGGCGGCGAAAAAAATGGAAATGGTCATCGCCAGAGCCTTTTTGGAGAGATGCTTCATGCGTTGGAAAAATTTGATTTAGGTGAGAAAAGCCTCGCGCAAGGATATTGCCCATCTTCCTTTCTCGGCGAGGAATGACTGGACAAAGCACAAGGCACATTCACCCAATGGGTTTGGCAAGCAGGCGGCTCGGGCAAATCCCCGACATTTCCCAACCCCGCTTCTGCCCTTTCCGCCCAATTTTCCGACCTTCGCCTAACTGGAACGCTCATGCCACTTTCCGCCCCCTCCCCTCGGGCTAATCCACGAAAATTTTTTCATCCGTAATAATCTCATGTACAGCACCTTGAACAGACCGGCGCACGCCCGAGCGGCCGCCCGGCTGGCGATTGTCGGTCTTTTGTTCCTCGCGCCGATTTCCAAGAACTTTGGGCAGTGCAGCTTCTCGCAGGCCAACTTGCCGCAGCTCACGTATCCCGCATTGGCCGGCAACTGCCTGTTGCTCAACCAGCCAATCCCCGTCCCGGCGTTTGCGCCGAGCAGTTGCGCGATGGCCTACCAAGCCCCCGGCCTCCCTTTTCAGGACGTCCCGGCTGGCGCGACGACGGTCACCATCTCGGCCCTGCCCGTCGGGCCGACGACCATCGTCTGGGCCTTTTTGGTCGGGGGGAACTACGTCGACCAGCACCCGCAGACCATCCTCGTAACCGACCCGACGCCGCCCAGTTTCAGCGTCTGCCCGGCGAGCATTTCCGTGAATCTGAAGCCGAACCGCTGCGACACGGTTCTCTCATACGCCGCCCCGCAGGCCTTCGACGCTTGCGGGCTCAACCCGCCCGCGCCGGTTCTTTTCACTGGTCTGCCGTCGGGCGGCACCTTTCCCATCGGCACCACACCCATCATCTACCGGGCGACGGACAACAGCGGCAACACCGCCAATTGCGCATTCAACGTCACCGTCAACGACTTCCCGACAACCTCCCTGCAATGCCGCGACACGGTGAAAATGTGGTTCGACAACACCTGCGAGACCGTTTTGAAATCCAGCCAAATCCTGCTCGGAAGCCAGTTCGGATGCCTCTCAAAGTTTGACGTGAAAATCAAAAAGACCCCGACCGGGGCATTCGTTGCCCCAAATCTCAATGCGAACGATGCCGGAAAACTTTACACCTATCAACTTTTAAACCCGGCCAACAACCAGACTTGCACGGGCAAGATGATTGCCCGAGACACCACGCGGCCGGTAATGAACTGCGCTGTTTTCAAAGATACTTCGTTCACGCTCAATGCCTTGGAGTGCGCGGTGCTGCCCAATTTCAAGCTGCCGACGGTCATCGACAACTGTTCGATTGCCACGTTCACCGGCTCGCCGATTGCGCTTTCCAATGGGAATTTCACCAAGCCCTTCCCGCCAGGGGTGACGAAGGAGACCGTCACAGCCATCGACGCATCGGGCAACAAGACTAGCTGCGCGTTCACCGTCACCGTCGCCCCGTGGACGGTGCAGCAACAGCTCTCCTGCATCGGCCAACTGAACCTCTCGCTCGGGCCGGACTGCACGCTCGACATCGGGGCCGACGCGCTCTTGAACGGAACCGCTTACGCCTGCTACGACTACTATGAGGTCAGCCTTTTTCGCGGAAACCAGTGGACGAACAATCATGTCGGCGCAACCGATGTGGCGCAGAACATCCCCTACCGCGTCTACTACGCGCCGACAGGGCAGACCTGCTGGGGAAATGTCCTCATTGAGGACAAGTTCGGGCCGGTGCTCACGAGCAAAGACACGACGGTGCAGTGCTGGCAGCAGGCCGACGAGCTTATTTTCGGCCTGACCGGAAAGCCGACTGTCGTCGAAGGGTGCGGCGCCTATTCGCTGACCTTCTCCGATTCGACGGCCAGCCTCGGCTGCTCGGGGTCGAAGATTTTTAGGAAATGGACGGCCGTCGACGGCTCGGGCAATAAGGGCACCTCGCTCCAAGTCATCACACGCCTCGCGGGCAGCCTCGCCAACATCGTCTTCCCGAAGGACACGATTTTACCCTGCACCATCGGCACCTACCCCGGCTCGGCTGTCACGGGCTTCCCGACGCTCAACGGCAACCCGGCCGTCACCTCCTGCGGCATCGGCCATCTTTACGTCGATTCGAAGCTGCCCATCTGCGACGGCACCTACAAAATCAACCGGCTGTGGACGGTCTCGAATTTCTGCACCAACCAGTCCATCCAAAAAAACCAGCTCATCACGGTCGGCGACGGGCAGGGACCTGTCTGGTTCGTGCCGAACGACACCCTGATTTCGAGCAACACGGGCCAGTGCTGCGGCAATTTCAAGATGCCCAACATTCGGCTTTATGACAATTGCTCCCGCATCAAAAAGGTGGAAGCAAAAGTGCCGGGCGCAAACGCGGTCATCGCGAAGCTCATCAACCAGAACTTTTCAAACCCCATCGCGCGGGACACTGTGGCGCGGTTCGACACCACGATTTGCATGCCCTCTGGCATCACGACCATCGTTTTCACGGCGACGGACGATTGCGGAAACACCTCGACCTGCTCCTATAAAGTGCGCGTCCGCGACCTCACCACGCCGGTCGCCCTCTGCCCCGGCTCGTCGATACTCGCCCTGTCTAGCGACGACCCGAACGACTGCTACCTCGGCGACGTCGCCACGATTTCGGCGGCCGACCTCTCGCCCGCTAGCAAGGACGACTGCTCGCCCATCCGAATCACCGCGCAGCGCATCGCGCCGCTCGCAACCTGCATCAACAACCTCAACAAAATCAACGGCGGCGAGCCGTGCAGCGACAACATCCCCGACCCGGTGAGCGAGTACACGCTGGCGACGCAGGAGGCGACGACCATCAAGTTCTACTGTTGCGAGATTGGGGCACCGGTCCAGGTTCGGATAAAGGTCTACCAACTGAACCCCGACGGGACGGTCGCAACTTTCGCCAACGGCCAGCCCATAGTCAACGCCTGCACGACATCCGTCACCGTCCAGGATGTGACCCCACCAACCTGCACCCCGCCGCCGAACATCACGGTGCAATGCGTCGATTTCGACCCGGCCGCGCCGCCGATTTCGTCGCCCGCCACGCCTGACAACTGCTGTTCGCCCACTTACACGACGGCTTGGCAAACGCCCACTTTCTTCTGCGGCGGCGAAAACTTCCGCCTGTTCACGGTCAAGGATTGCTACAACAACACCTCCGTTTGCAGCCAGAAGGTGACCGTGCTCTATGCGCCGCCGAGCTATCAGATAAAATTTCCCGACGACGTGAATCAGGTTGGCTGTCAATCGGTTGCGCCCGCCGGGCCGAAGGTTTTGCTCAACACGGGCTGCACGAAGTTCAAGTCCGTCTACTCCGATTCGACCGTCGCGGGCGGCGGCGCCTTCTGTTTCAAGATTTTGAGGAGGTGGACGATTTACGACTCCTGCGCCCTCGCCTCGCCGCCGACCGCTGCCTTCGTGACCGTCGCCAACCCGTCGGCATCGGCCATCGGCCCGACCGTCGGTTTCGGCAGCCCCGATTACAACACCGCGCTCAACGCCTATCGGTACACGCAGGAGATTTTGGTCAATGACAACGCCGCGCCTGAAATCCTTTCGGGCTGCACCCCGGCAAGCGCGAACATCCTTTGCGACAGTACGACGAACGACCCGACCCTGTTCAACTTCCCCAGCTTCGGCGATGTCGGCGAGACACCGGCGACCGTCTCGATAACCACCCGTGACGGCTGCGCGGGGACGAACGTCTCCATCAGCTACATCCTCAACCTCGATTTCAACCTCGACGGCGTGCCCGAATTCGTCATCAACAGCGGCGCGCCGCAGGTTGGTTGGGGGGTGGCGACCGTACTTTCGGGGGGCAACAAAATCGCCACCGTCCAAAGCCCCAGCCAGAACCTGCCCTACGGCCGCCACATCATCACATGGACGATGGCCGACCAGTGCGGCAACTCGACGACCTGCCGCGACACGCTCATCGTGCGCGACTGCCTGCCGCCAAACGCGGTCTGCAAGTCGAATTTCACGAAGACGATGACCGCCTCGAAAAGCGTCACCGTGCTGGCGACCGACCTCAACAACGGCTCGACCGACAACATGACTGCCGCCGCGCAGCTGCAGTTTGCGATGCGCGTGAAAGGCACAGGCACGGGCTTCCCGACGACCACCTCGATAACCTTCAACTGCCTGAACCTCGGCGCGTGGACGCTGGAAATGTGGGTGAAAGACCTCGCCGGAAACGCCTCCAAATGCGAGGTGACGGTGACGATAACCGACCCGAGCAAGTTCTGCTCGTCGGTTGCCGTCTCTGGCTTTGTCAAAAACAACGATGGCGACGGCTTGGACCACGCGCTCATAAATTTCGGAAATGACACACAGGCCGATTTGTTTGGCACGGCGATGACCGACCAGACGGGCCTCTTCAACTCGCCCGGCCTGCCGGGCAGCGGCGACGTCCACGTCAAGCCGGTGAAGGACAACGACCCGCTCAACGGCGTCTCGACGTTCGACCTTGTGGCCATGTCGAAGCACGTCCTCAACGTCGCGCCGTTCACGCAGCCGTGGCAGTTCATCGCGGCCGACATCAACCGCAACAACCAGGTGACGACCTTCGACATCGTCGAGTTGAGAAAGCTCATCCTCGGCATCTACCCGAGCTTCCCGGCGAACTCGTCGTGGCGGTTCGTGCCCAAAAGCTGGGTCTTTCAAGACCCGACCAACCCCTTCTCGCCGCCCTTCCCCGAGAAGTCCGTCCTTGACAGCGCACTTATCGCGCAGGGCGACATCGACTTCCTCGCCATCAAAACAGGCGACCTTACGGGTGACGCGCAGACTTCCCTCTTGCCCGGCGAATCGGAGGAGCGCGGCCTTCCGCCGTTCATTTTCAAAATCGAGGACAGGGAATTTTCAGCCGGTGAAAACCTCACAGCCAACATCAATTTCGACGGCGAAGAACAGCTTGGTGGCTGCCAGTTCACCCTCGATTTCGACCCGGCGATTTTGGAACTGGCCGACCTGAAACCGGGCACTGCGATGGCCGATTTCAATTTCAACTTGACAAAAAAGGAAGCCGGAAAAGTCTCGGCAAGCTGGGATGGCGAGGCCGGGAAACCGTCTTTCTCGTTGATTTTCAATGCTTTGCGCGGCGGGCGACTTTCGGAGTCGATTTCTTTTGGAGATGAAATCACGCGGCGCGAGGCTTTTTTCAAAGATGGAAAAATGGCCGAGCCGGTGCTGAAGTTCTCGACTGAAAAACCGGCCACGGGCGACCGGCTGTTGCTCTTCCAAAACGTGCCCAACCCGTTCAGCGGGCGAACCGAGATTGCCTTCTTCAACCCCGCGCCCGCGCCGGTCGTTTTGAAAATATCGGACGCGACGGGGCGGTTGCTCTTTCAAAAAACGATACTGGCCGAGCGGGGCAGGCAGGTTTTCTCCATTGAAAAATCAGAACTCGGTGCGGCGGACGGGCTTCTCTGGTATTCGATTCAAACGCCGACGGAGAAGGCGGTGCGGCGAATGACAGTGATTGATTAGGCTTTTTGAATCAAATCCTGCCCAATGTCCCGCCGGAAGAACCGCCCGGTGAACTTGGCCTTTCCTGCGTTCCCCACCGACCGGGCGGCGGCCTTCTGGAAATCCCGCCCGAGCGTCGTGATGGCGAGGACGCGGCCGCCGTCGGTCAGCACCTCGTCGCCCGCCTGCCGGGTTCCGGCGTGGAACGCGATGGAGCCCTTGATTTTCTCTAAACCTTTGATTGTCAGGCCCTTTTTGTAGCTGCCGGGGTAGCCGCCGGAGACGACGACCACCGTCGCGGCCGCCCGCCGGTCGGTTCGGATGCGCACTTTTGAGAGCTGGCCGGCAGCAAGTTTCTCGAAGATTTCGACGAGGTCGTTCTTCAATCTCGGCAGCACGGCCTCGGTCTCGGGGTCGCCCATGCGGCAGTTGTACTCGATGACGAACGGTTCGCCGCCGACCACGATGAGGCCGAGGAAGACAAAGCCCGAGTAGCCGATTTTCTCCTTCCGCAGCCCCCGGACGGTCGGCTTGATAATGCGCTCCTCCACCTTTTTCATCATCTCCGGCGTGGCGAAGGGGACGGGCGAGACGGCACCCATGCCGCCCGTGTTCGGCCCGGTGTCGCCCTCGCCGATGCGCTTGTAGTCTTTCGCCTCGGGCAAAATCTTGAACGATTTTCCGTCGGTCAAAACGAAAACGGAGAACTCGATGCCCGCCAAAAACTCCTCGACGACGACACGGCTGCCCGCCTCGCCAAACTGTCCGCCGAGCATCTCGCGGAACTCGGCGACGGCTTCTTCATTGGATTGGCAGATGACGACGCCCTTTCCGGCGGCCAGTCCGTCGGCTTTTAGGACGATGGGGAGCGGGTGTTTTTCCAAAAATTCCACCCCGGCTTCCACCTCTTTGAAAGTGAACTCGCGATAGCCAGCCGTCGGGATTTTGTGGCGCTTCATGAAGGCTTTCGCCCAAGCCTTCGAGCCTTCGAGCCGCGCCCCGTCGGCCGTTGGGCCGACGACGGGAATGTGGCTGATTTCAGCATCGGCTTTGAAAAAATCGACGATGCCCCGGACCAGCGGCTCCTCCGGCCCGACGACGACGAGGGCGATGTTTTCTTTCAAGCAAAACGTCTTAATTGATTGAAAATCAATCGGTTGGAGCGTGACATTTGTGCCGTGCGCTGCCGTGCCAGCGTTTCCGGGAGCGATGAAAAGCTGTTCGCAGCGCGGGCTTTGCGCCATTTTCCATGCGAAGGCGTGCTCGCGGCCACCGCTGCCGAGGAGGAGGATTCTCATGTTGTGTTGAGGAATTGAGGATGTGGGAATCGAGGAATTGAGCGGGTCTGTTTTCAACCGAAGATTTTCTCAAAATCTGCCGTCTGCTGTGGGAAGACGGCTCGCATCCCTTCCCTGTTTTGGAAAAAATGATGGGCGGCGACGGCAGTCAAGTCCACGCCCGGCAGGCCGATTTGTGCCTCGACCAGGCCTTTCGAGAAGGGCATGACTTGCTGAAAACCCAGCCAGTCGGCTTCGGCAAACTCGGGCCACGGCTCATCTGGCCAGCTTTTCATCGCCGCCCGGGCGAATTCGTAGAGACCGACGTTGAAATAGAGCAGCGGCTGCAAAAACGACTTTATCAAAAGCTCGCCGCTGAAGATGACAAGGCCCTCCTCGGCCTGCATCTCCGAGCCGTGCAGCGACTGGAAGCGCGGGGTTGGGAAGGCCTGCGGGTAGACGACGATTTTCTCGAACTTCCGAAAAAGGAACTCCTTCCGGGGCCACGAGACCGTCACGGCGTTGGCGGCGATGATGGCTTTGAGGTCGACCGGCACCGCGTCTTTTGGAAAAGCCTTGCCCAAAAAATCGTAGCCGTGCATCGACATGAAGACGCGGCCCCGGAAGTCGGCCTTCTCGTTTGTCGTCAGTTTTTGATAGAACGGGCATTGTTTTTCGAGCAAATCGGCAAGGCCTTCGGGCAGGTCGGGCGTGTTGCGTTTCCACCACCACCAGTTGATTTGCGGCGCAAGGATGAAGATGATGGCCAGCGCGAGGAACGGCGCGGCCATCCAGATGGCGCCCTCGCCGTCCATCCGCCAAGCGCGGTAGAGGGCGGCCAAAAACCAGAAGGCGAACGGAGCGGCGATGAAATGGGAGGGCATCGTCGGGAAATTTTTGGCAAATATAGATTTGGCCGTTTGGGAGGCGCTGGTACTTTTGCCCCGCTTCCAAAGGCATCAAGGTTCGGTACCTTAGCTCAGATGGTAGAGCAATGGACTGAAAATCCATGTGTCCCCAGTTCGATTCTGGGAGGTACCACATTCGAAAAACAGGCGGCTGGTGGCCTTCGGGCAGCCAGCCGCTTTTTTGTTTCAATTCTAAAAACGGCTCTAGTAATGCGTCTCTTGAAGTTCCTCCTCTACCTCGCTCTCGGCATCGCGGCCATCCTCTGCATCCTCGGCATTTTCGCCAAAAAGGACTTCCACATCGAGCGGGCCGCGCTCATCAAGGCCCCGAAGCCGGTCGTTTTCGACCAGGTGCGGTACTTCTCCAATTTTCAGGTTTGGTCGCCGTGGACGGGCCTCGACCCCCGGATGCGCGTCTCCGTCGAGGGAGCCGACGGGCAGCCTGGGGCTGTCTATCGCTGGGACGGCAACAAGGAGGCGGGCGCTGGCTCCATCACCATACGCTCGATTGACTCCTCTTTGATAAAGACCGACGTGCAAATCCTGCGGCCCTTCGGCACGACGGCCAACAGCTTCTACAGCATCAACGAGGCCGACGGCGGCGGCACCAAAGTCGTCTGGGGGTTCGACATGAAGATGCCATTCCCCTTCAACGCGCTGGCCATGTTCACCGACCTCAACAAAGCCTTCGGCCCCGACTACGAGCGCGGCCTCGACAACCTCCAAAAGCGGTGCGAGGATTTTTTCACCCCCAAAAAGTACAACGGCTACGAGGTGGTCGATTCGATGGTCGCGCCGCGCTGGTACGCCGCGACCGAGCGGCAGCTCGTCGCCGGGGCCGACATACCGCTCTTTTTGGCTAAAAACTATGGCGCGATCGGCCAGGCGCTCAAAACCGCGAACCTGCAAATGGGCGGCGCGCCGAGCGGTTTCTATTGGCCGACCGACGACGAGGCGACCAGCGGCAAGTTCGACATGGCCGCAGCAGTGCCTTTCACATACATTAATAAGGAGAAAAAACTGCCCGCGCTCGGCCCAGGAATCGAGGTCGAGGAGTTCGGCGGCCGGGCCGTCGTCGCCGATTATTATGGCAATTATGAGATGACCTCCGAGGCCCATGCCGGTTTGAAAGAGTACATGACGGGCCACAGCCTCGAACTCATCCCGCCCGCCATCGAGGAGTACGTCACTGACCCCGTTGCGGAAAAGGACACGGCCAAGTGGCTGACGCGGGTCATCTATTTCGTCAAACCGGCTCCGGAAGAGAAGAAGGAGGATTGAACGCCTAGGTCTCGATGCCCCCGCTGGCCACTTGTTCGGCGCAAAAGCGGTCGGCCGATTTGAGCAAAAAAAAATCCCCGCTCGGTTTCCCGGCGGGGACTTTTCGGTTGGCTCACAAGGACTCGAACCCTGAAAAACAGAACCAAAATCTGCTGTGTTACCATTACACCATGAGCCAGTGCCTTTGGTGGGGCAAAAGTAGATGGGCTTTTCGGACGGGCAAGCACCGCGCCAAAGTTTTTCCTGATTTGAGCTTTTGGGAATCGCTAGGCAAGTGTTCGTGTGTTTGTGCTGGCCTTGCGAATTCAGGTTTCAATGCGGCATATTTGAAGCTCGAACCCCCTGTTGACATTTGTAACCCAATACTCTGTTTCCTTCTACTGACCGCATAGAAAATGAAGCTCGCTCTCTTTCTTCTCGGCAGCCTCTCGGTGGCCGTGCTTCTTTCCAGCCGCCTTTCTGTTTGTGAACAGAAAGCCTCTCAAAAAGCTGAAAATCAACCGGTTGCGACCAGTTGCCTTGGAACCTTCGGCTCGCCCGGCAACCCCGTCGAGCTTGGAAAGGTCAACTGGTCGCGCGATTTCGACCGCTCAAAAGCCTCCGCCGCTACCTCGGGGAAGCCGCTCCTAATCCTCTTCCAAGAGGTGCCCGGTTGCAGCAACTGCACCCGGTTTGGCAATGCGGTCTTGAGCCACCCGCTTGTCGTGGAGGCCATCGAGACCTTCTTTGAGCCAGTTTGCATTTTCAACAACAAGGGCGGCGAGGACCGGCGGGTCTTGGAAAAATTCGGCGAACCAAGTTGGAACAACCCCGTCGTCCGCATCATCGACGCCGCGACGGAAGCCGACCTCACGCCGCGACTGTCGAACAGCTACACGCCGGCCGGGCTGGCCTCGAACATCGTCGCAGCACTCGAAAAGCGAGGGCAAAGGGTTCCTGCCTGGCTCGATTTGTTGGAAAAAGGCCTCCGCGCCGAGGAGTCCGGCACGGGCGAGGCCGTCGTAGCGATGTCGTGCTTCTGGACCGGCGAGGGAAAACTGGGCGCGATGGACGGCGTGGTGGCGACCGAGCCGGGCTTCATGGCTGGGCGAGAGGTGGTCAAGGTTTCTTTCGACCCGACGATGGTTTCCTATGACGAACTGGTCAAAAAGAGCCGTGAATCGAGCTGCGCGAGCACAGTTTTCTATCAAAACGAGGAAGAAAGGGCAGCCGCCGAGGCCGCCGTCGGAAAAGGCTCGACCATGAAAAAGGTCAACTTTTCGCCTGACCGGGAGCCGAAATACTATCTCTCGAAAACCGACTGGCGGTTCGTGCCGATGACCGAGACACAGGCATCGAGGGCCAACGCGCTCGTCGGGCGGGGCGAGTCGCCGGAGCCGGTTTTGTCGCCGAGGCAGGTTGAATTGGGAAATTTCATTTCAAAAAATCCCGCTCGAAAATGGAAAGAGGCCATCGGCGAGGCGGATTTGGTGAAGGCTTGGGCCTCGGCCGAGGCGGTGCGGAAATAGCCGACCGAAGTCAGAGCTTGGGGAAAAGTTCTCAACCAGTTCCTTTCCCGATGAAAAGCGCTCCTTCCTACAATCATATTCAACAACCTCCGCGCCACTGCCCAGGCAACGGCGACAAACGCCACCATACCCTCCTTTTTCAAAAAATGGTGACGGACGAAGCTCCAAACCCGGGCTTGTGTCGCCCAGCCGTTGAAAGTTGCAACAAGGCCAATCATACCTTGCCTCCCGCTGTTCACAAACCAGTCTCATTTCAAAACCAACCCGCCGAACATGGCACAGATGTTTGTTGGCAAGTCGGGCGAGATGCGCGTCGGCTTCCTTTCCATAGCCCCGATCGAGAACATCGAGGCGAACGGCCAGCCCGGCCCGGTCTTCCTGAAGATGCCGACGCTCGACTTCCAGATGGCCATGACCATCCTCAATTTCAGATTCAAGAACGCGCTCATGGAGGAGCACTTCAACGAGAACTACATGGAGTCGGAGCGGTTCCCGAAGGCCATTTTCAAGGGCAAGCTCTCCGGCGACTTCGACCCCGAGCGCGACGGCTCGGCCACGGTCACCGCCTCTGGCGAGCTTGAGATTCACGGCGTGAAAAAACAAGTATCGGTCAACGGCTCTTGGAAGCGGACGAACAACACCATAAAACTGGAAGCCACCTTTCCCGTCAAGCCCGCCGACTACGGCATCCGGGTGCCGTCGATGTATCTGAACAACATCGCAACGTCGGTCGATGTGAGCTTTTCGGCCGTGCTTGAGCTTGACGCGAGGAGATAAGCTTTCTCTCAAAGCTGCAAAATGACCGCCTCATAGGGCCGCAACTTCCCGTCGGCCGACGGCTGCGGGTAGTTTCCAATCAGAACTTTCGCCTTCGACAGGTCGATTCCGGCGGTGTCGAGCGTGGCTTCCTTTTCCTTAAAGTTGAGCATGACGAGCAGTTTTTTCCCGTCGAGCGAGCGCGAGTAGGCGAAAATCGACGGGTTCGGCGCGTCCACGAGCTTCCAGTCGCCGAAGACGAGGGCCGGTTCCGACTTTCGCAGCGCGACCATCTTCCTGAAAAAATGAAGCGGCGAACCGGGGTCTGCCTCTTCGGCAGCGACGTTCACCGTTGAAAAATTGGGGTTGACCGGCAGCCAAGTCTTGGCGGCGGTCGAGAAGCCCGAGTTGGGCGTCGCGTCCCATTGCATGGGGGTGCGGCCGTTGTCGCGGGAGGAGATTTTCATGCCCTCCAAAAACCTTTTCAGGTCGCCGCCCTTTGCCTTGACCTGCGCGTAGTTGGTCAAAAGCTCGATGTCGTTGTACTGCTCGACGCGGTCGAACTTGATGTTCGACATCCCGATTTCGTCTCCATAATAATAATAGGCCGTGCCGCGCATCGAGAGGATGAAAGCGGTGAGCATTTTTGAGGACAGGTCGCGCCACTCGGGCGAGTCGTTGCCCCAGCGGGTGAGCATCCGGGGCTGGTCGTGGTTGGCGAGGTAGATGGTGCCCCAGCCTTTTTGGGCGAAACCGTCGGTCCATTTTTCATAGATCCTCTTCCACTCGACGAGGCTCCAGCCCTTCGGATCGGGCATCTTGTACTCGCCGGGCAGGTAGCCGTAGTCGATGGCCTCGAAATAATAGGCCATGTTCAACTCGTGCCGGTCGGGATCGACGAACTTCATCACGCCGTCCACCGTCCCGCTGGCCTCGGCGACAGTCGCGCAGTCATACTTCGAGAGCACCTCGCGGTTCATCTCCTGCATCCAGTCGTGGAGGTGTGGGCCGTTGGCGTAATAGAGCGTCCAGCGGTCGCCGTACTCCTTCGGGAGCGGGGGGAAAAGGGTGTCCTTCGAGCAAAAAGCGATGGCGTCGAGCCGGAAACCGTCGACTCCCTTGTCGAACCAGAAGCGCATCATCTCGTGGATTTCGTGGCGCAGAGCGGGGTTTTCCCAATTCAAATCAGGCTGCGCGTCGGCGAAATAGTGGAGGTAGTAGCTGTTGGTCGGCTTGTTGTATTCCCATGCATCGCCCTTCTCGTCGAAAATGCTCCAGCGGCGCGGCGGCGTGCCCTTCTCGGCCGGCCACCAGTGGAAATAGTGGTAGTACGGGCTGTTGCGCGAGGCCCGCGCCGAGCGGAACCACTCGTGCTCGTCGCTGCAGTGGTTGACGACGAGGTCCATCAAGACTTTTATCCCCCGTTGGTGGAACCCGTTGAGGAGGGTGTCGAAGTCGGCCATCGAGCCGAACTCGCGCATGATGTTGCGATAGTCGCTGATGTCGTAACCGTTGTCGCGGTTGGGCGACGAGTAGACGGGGTTGAGCCAGACGGCGTCGATGCCGAGGCTTTTGACATAATCCAATTTCGAGGTGATGCCGCGCAGGTCGCCGATGCCGTCGCCGTCGCTATCGCAAAAGCTGCGCGGGTAGATTTGATAGACGACGGCCGATTTCCACCAAGCGGACTTGGCGGCAGGCGCGGCGGCCGGTTTTTGGGCGCTCTCGCCCGACTGGCGGCAGGCGATGGAAGCGAGAAGAAAGGCGAGGAAAACGAGGAAGGCTGGCTGGCGCATGGTCTGTTCTTTTAGAAAATGGGCAGCGCAAAACTGGAAAACTTTCCCGCCACGTCTCACTCCAAAAACGGCCGCAGCAGCCCTAAAAGCTCCGTCGGTTTGTCTGCATGAACCCAATGCCCGGCCCCGGCGACGGTCTCCAGCCGGGCCGCAGGGAAAAGCTTGAGGATGCCGGGCCAGTCTTTGTCGGCGATGTAGTTTGAATTGCCGCCGCGCACGAAGAGCGTCGGCCCGGCGAACGGCTCGCCCTCGACGGCGGCCAGAATGTCCGGGTAATCGCGGAAGAGGACGGGCAGGTTCATCTTCCATTCGAAGCCGCCCTCGGCGTTTCGGGTCAGGTTTTTCATCAAAAACTGTCGAACCCCCAGTTCCGGCACCTGCGCGGCGAGGATGGCCTCCGCCTCCGACCGGCTCGAAAGCGAGGCGAGGTCGATGCTGAACAGGGCCTCGAAGATGTCGTCGTGCCCGCCGCCCGGCGCCTTGCGCGGCGCCATGTCGATGACCGCCAGCCGCTCCACCATTTCGGGGTGCGAGAGGGCGAACTGCATGACCGCTTTGCCGCCCATCGAGTGGCCGACGAGCGCGGCGCGGAAAAGCCAGTTCTTTTCGAGGAACTCGCGCAGGTCGTCGGCCATCGCCGCGTAGGTGTGCTCCTGCGCGCGCGGCGAGCGGCCGTGGTTGCGCAAATCGACGGTGAAGACCGTGTGGCCGTCGGCGAGGGATTTGGCCACCGTCTGCCAGTTGTCGCTGAAGCCGAACAGCCCGTGGACGATGACGACGGGCGGGCCGCTGCCGAACTCCTTGTGGAAAAGCTCCATTTTTTGGGAAACAGATTTTTGGGAAACAAAGCTGGGAAAACCTTTCGTCACCCGGCCCGTTTCCACTCGGCTTCTTCAAGATCCGGCCCGAACAAACTCAAAAAATTAATCCGCGACCGGCCAAAGTCATCCGCGTTGGTGCTCAAATCACCGGCGGGTTTCCAAAAATTTTGGAATTTTGCCCGCATCGAACAAACAGCCAACCAGTCTTTTCCTTTCAAAAAAATTCGATGCACAACCCGTCTCCATCTCCGGCAACGGATCCGCAGCTTGCCCGCTTGCCGCAAGTCGTCAAGCCTTATCAAAGCCCCAGCACCAAGAAAGCAATCCTCCAGACCCTCACCTCCTACGGCCCGTTCATCGGCGTCTGGGTGCTGATGTACTACAGCCTCGACTGGTCGCTCTGGCTGACGATGGGTCTGGCGGTGCTCAATGCCTTCTTTCTCGTCCGCATCTTCATCATCCAGCACGATTGCGGGCACCAGTCCTTCACCAAGTACAAATGGCTAAACGACGCGCTCGGCTTCGTGTCGAGCATCATCAGCCAGATGCCCTACCGCTATTGGGCGAAGAGCCACAACTTCCACCACGGCCACAACGGCAAGCTCTGGGAATACCGCGACATCGGCGACGTGGAGACGCTGACCGTCGAGGAGTACGCTGCCAAGTCGCGCACCGGCCGGTTCTGGTACCGCGTCTACCGCTCGGCGCCGGTCATGTTTGGCCTCATCCCGATCTGGTACATGTTCCTGCACCACCGCTGGCCGCAGATCAAGCTCAAGGGCTGGGAAGGGGCCAACCGCTCGCTGTGGCTCAACAACATCTGGACGGTAGCCTTCTTCGCCGCCCTCGTCGCCGCGCTCGGCTGGCGGGCCATGCTGCTCGTTCACCTGCCCATCCTCGTCGCTTTTGGGGTCATCGCCATCTGGTTCTTCTACATCCAGCACCAGTACGAGGAGGCCTACAAGGAGTGGGTCGAGAAGTGGGACTATCTCACCGCCGCCGTCAAGGGCAGCTCGTTCTACAACCTGCCGCGCCTCTTCCACTGGCTGACAGGCAACATCGGCTACCACCACATCCACCACCTCAACTCGCTCGTGCCGAGCTACAACCTCGCCCGCTGCCACCGCGAGAACCCCATTTTCGACCAGCTGGTGACGAAAATCACGTTCACCGAGAGCCTCAAGTGCGTCTTCAACCACCTGTGGGACGAGAAGCAGCAGCGCATGATTTCCTTCCTCGAGTTCAACCGCCGCTCGAACCGCAACTGGTTTGCCCTTTGAGCAACTGCATGATACAGAACCTTCCGAACGCGCTCACGCTGGGCAACCTCTTCTGTGGCTGCCTCGCCGCCGTCGCCATCCTGCACGGAGAGATGGAGCTTGGTGCGCTGTTCGTGGGCGCATCGTTGCTGCTCGACTGGCTCGACGGGACGGCGGCGCGGATGTGCAAAATATCCTCGCCCTTCGGCCGCGAGCTGGACTCGATGGCCGACATGGTCAGCTTCGGCGTCGTGCCGGGCGTGATTCTTTACACCATGCTCAACGAGTCCGCCGCCGACCCGCGCAACCTGCTCGACCTCGGCTTCATGACGGGCACCTCGGCGTTCATCCTGACCGCCTTTTCGGGCCTCCGCTTGGCAAAGTTCAACCTTGACACTCGACAGACCGACTCGTTCATCGGCCTGCCGACGCCTGCCTGCACCATGTTCGTTCTCGGCCTCGGCCTGGCGTGGGACGGCGACACCTGCGGGCTTCGCCCCTTTTTGGGGCAGAACTGGTTGGTCTGGGCGGTCGTCGCACTGTTCAGTTACCTGCTCGTCTCGGAAATCCCGATGTATTCCCTCAAAGTGAAAGAAGGTCGGTGGCCGCTCCTCGTCGGGGCGGTTTTGCTGGCGGGCGGGTTGTTGTTCTGGTTCAAAGGGCTGGGGTTGAGTATTTTGATTGGCGGGTATGTCGTCAGTTCTCTCCTGTTTTTTAGAAAGAAATGATGGAAGACATGCCTGTCAGAAAGGAAGACCTCCGTCTTCTCTCCCTCCCAGATTTAGAAAAAAAACTCGCCGAATGGGGCGAGCCGCGCTTCCGCGCCAAGCAGGTCTATGACTGGCTCTGGCAGAAATCGGCCACTGATTTGGAGGCCATGTCCAACCTGCCCAAGTCGCTGCGGGCAAAGCTGGCCGAGCATTTTTTCATCCACACCCTGACCGAGGATGCGACTCAAATCAGCCGCGACGGCACCATCAAGACCCGCTGGCGATTGCACGACGGGCACCTCATCGAGTCGGTTCTCATTCCGGTTCCCGACGAAGAAAGGTTCACGGTCTGCGTCTCCAGCCAAGTCGGTTGCAGCCTCACTTGCAAGTTCTGCGCGACGGGAAGGATGGGCCGTTTGAGAAACCTCTCTCCCGGCGAGATCTACGACCAAGTGGTTTTGGTCGGAAAACAGAGCATGGAAAAGTACGGCCGGGGCATCACAAACGTCGTCTACATGGGCATGGGAGAGCCACTGCTCACCTATCAATACGTCTGGAAGAGCATCGAGCACCTGACCTCGCCCGAGGGCCTCGGCATGAGCACGAGGCGCATCACGGTCTCGACGGCGGGCATCGCCAAGATGATCAAAAAGCTGGCCGACGACGGGGCCAAGTTCAACCTCGCCCTCTCGCTCCACGCCGCCGACGACGAGAAGCGCTCGGCCATGATGCCCATAAACGAATCCAACAACCTCGCCGCGCTGATGGAGGCGCTCGAATATTTTTACCTGAAAACCCGATGCCGAATCAGCTACGAGTACATCGCCTTCAACCGCCACAACGACGGCCCGCAGGACGCCGAGCGCCTCGTCAAACTGACCCGCCGATTCCCCGTGCGCGTCAACATCATCGAGTACAACCCCATCGGCGGCGACTTCCAGATGGTCAAATCGGCGGAGGACCGCATCGACAAGTTCGCCGCCTTCCTCGCCGACAGAGGCGTGACCGTCACCGTCCGCCGAAGCCGGGGAAAGGACATCGACGCGGCCTGCGGGCAGTTGGCGAACAAGGGCTGATCTGTTAGTAAAAAACCTTCAGTGTCCCAGGCAAAATCTCAAACCCGACCGGCGTCTCTCCCAAAAACTCCCCATCAGCCTCCACCAAGACCGGCGGCTGCCAAGCCATCGAGACGACCCGAACCGAGCGGGCCTGTGTGCAGACGACCTTCGGGTGCTCGCCGATTTTCCCGTTGAAAAAGCGCGGCGTCTGCGCGACGACCTCCCATTTCGGCATCCGCCGGGCGTAGGTGAGGGCGAAGAGGCCGTCGTCCGGCACCGCCTGCGGGACGAACTGCATCCCGCCGCCCGAGTAGCGGCAGAGGCCGATGTTGATGGTGTAGAAACTGTCCTCGACCAAAGTCTCCTCGCTACCCGTCGCGTCCTTTTCGATGTAAAAAAGCCGCGCCGGGCCGGGTTCAAATTTCCACAAACACTTGACTATCAACGAGTAATAGCCGCCGAGGCCCACCTTCGGCCCGCCTTGCCGTTCGGCCTCGCGGGTGACGAAGGCATCGTAGGCCATGCCCGCGACATTGATAAAAAAGCGGTTGGCCAGCTTTCCGTCGTGGCTGAAAGAGATTTTTCCAGCATCCTGAAATTTGAATTTTTCGAGCTTGAACCTTTTCAAGCACTCGACGGGCGAGGCGGGCAGCGACCATTCCCGCGCCCAATCGTTGCCCGAGCCGACGGGGATGAGGGCAAGGCCGATGTCGCGGCTCGGGGCGATGTCCTGCCGCAAAATCCCGTTGGCCACCTCGTGCGCCGTGCCGTCGCCGCCGACGGCGAGGATGTTGCGCATCCCCCGGGCGACGGCCTCCTCGACCAGCTCGACGGCATGCATCTTCCGCTCCGTGAAACGGACACTGTAAGCAAAGCCCTGCGCCTGCAACTCACGCTCGATGCGCGGCCAGAGCCTTCGAGCCGAGCCGCCGCCAGACTCGGGGTTGACGATCACGAACCACATTTCTATTTCGGGTTTTTGATTTCAGATTCCGGATTCCGGGCAGGAAGGTCTGTTTTCATCCAAAAACCGGGCGGCTTTGTGGAAAAATTCGGGGCGGCTCGTCGGAGGCCCAGCTACATTCACCGCCGTTGAAACCAACAGACAGAATGACCGGAAACATCCTCTCCATCCAGAACGTCGTCAAGGACTACGGTCCCCACCGGGCGGTCGACGGCGTGAGCTTCGACGTGCCGCGCGGCGCGATGTTCGGCCTCCTCGGCCCCAACGGCGCGGGCAAGACCTCGCTAATCCGCATGATCACCACCATCACCGGGCCGGACTCGGGGCAGATTTTCCTCGACGGCGAGCGGTTGAGCTTCGACTCGCCGCGCCATATCGGATACATGCCCGAGGAGCGCGGCCTCTACAAAAAGATGAAGGTCGGCGAGCAGCTCATCTACCTCGCCCGCCTAAAAAACCTCTCCGAGCGCGACGCACGGCAGAGCATCGACCAGTGGCTGACGAAATTTGACATAAAAGATTGGTGGAACAAGAAGGTGGAGGACCTCTCGAAGGGGATGCAGCAGAAGATACAGTTCATCGCCACCGTCGTCCACCGGCCCAAGCTGCTCATCCTCGACGAGCCGTTCACGGGCCTCGACCCCATCAACACCAACTTGATAAAAGACGAAATCCGGGAGCTGCACCGCACCGGCACGAGCATCATCTTCTCGACCCACCGCATGGAGCAGGTGGAGGAGATGTGCGAGCATATCGCGCTGATAAACAAGGGGCGGAACGTCCTCTACGGCCCCGTCCGCGACATTCAGGAGCAATACAAGGAGAACCTTTTCGAGGTCAACCACACGGGCGAGCTGCCCGCCGGCTTCCTCGAAAACCACGACATCGCCCGGCGCGACGGGGGCAGCTTCACCGCCCGGCTTTCCCCAAATTCGGACTCGAACCAGCTCCTCCGCGACCTCCTCGCGGCCAACGTCCGGCTGACTTCTTTCAGGGAAATCATGCCGACGTTCAACGAAATCTTCATCAAAACCGTCGGCGACGCGAACGGCGAGTGACGGCGCGCCCCACAATTCACCATTGACAATTCACCATTCAAGAAATGGAAAAGCTCTGGCTCATCATCAAGCGAGAATACTGGACGCGGGTCCGCAAGCGGTCGTTCATCATCGGCACGATTGCCGCGCCGCTGGCCATCCTGTTGTTCATCGTCGTCATCAGCTACATCTTCAGCTATCAGGGTTCGGAGAACCAAAAAGTGGTCATCCGCGACGAGGCCGGGCTGCTCGGCGGGGCGATGAAGGACGGGCACGGGGTTTATTTCTCCTTCTCGAAAGCCCCTTTGGAGGAGCTTAAAAAAGAGGTGGCCGACGGCAACTTCACCGGTGCGCTCGTCATACCGCCGCTGCGGGATTTGAAAATGAAGGAGCACGAAATCCTCCTTTATACAGACGAGCAATTAAGCCCCGAGACCAACTCGCTCATCCGCGACCGGGTGGAGAAGGCCGTCCGCTCGTTCAAAATGGATTCGCTGCACCTCTCGGCAGAGCAACTGGCCCTTTTGAACTCCGACACCGATGTGACCATCAACCCCGAGGGCATCAAGAAGACCTCGAAGGACGCGACCGAGTTCACCAGCGACATCGCGATGGCGGTCGGCTACGTCATGGGCTTCATCATGTACATGACGGTTTTCATCTACGGGATGATGGTGATGCGGTCGGTGATGGAGGAGAAGACCAACCGAATTGTCGAGGTGATGATGTCGTCGGTCAGGCCTTTTGAGTTGATGATGGGGAAAATCATTGGCTCCGGTGCCGTCGGCTTGACCCAAGTGATTGTTTGGGTCATCCTCATCGCCATCGGAATGTTCATCCTCCCGCTCGTCATGCACATCGACCCCGAGGCGATGCAGCGGGCTCAAGAGGCCCGCATGGGCGGCATGGCTGCTGGCGGCATGGGCGACCAACAGGAGATGCAGTTCCGGGTAGCCGGGGCCATCACGGAGGTGATGAACCTCAACTGGTGGTTCCTCATCCCGGCCTTTATATTCTACTTTTTGGGGGGCTATTTCATGTACTCGTCGCTGTTCGCGGCCGTCGGCTCGGCCATGGGCGACGACTACGGCGAGGGGCAGTCTTTGACCATTCCCATAACCATCCCGGTTTTGCTCGCTCTCTACATAATGATGGTCGTCGTCCGTCAGCCGAACAGCGCGCTGGGGGTCTGGGCTAGCATCTTCCCGCTCTTCTCGCCCATCGTGATGCCTGCGCGGCTGGCGTTCGGGCCGCCGTGGTGGCAGGTGGCGCTGTCGATGGCGGTCTTGCTGGCGAGCGCGGTGTTCTTCGTGTGGCTGGCCGGGCGGATTTATAGGGTCGGGATTTTGCTCTATGGGAAGAAGGTGACGCTGAAAGAATTGGGCAAGTGGCTTTTCTACAAGGGCTGATTCACCCCATTTTGAAAGGAAAGAAAAGCACGAACTCGCTCCCTTTCCCCAACTCGGAATGGACCTCGACCGAGCCACGGTGCGCCGCCATCATCGCCTTTACATAAGCGAGGCCGAGACCGAAACCCTTGACGTTGTGGACGTTGCCCGTGTGGACGCGATAGAAGCGGTCGAAGATGAGCCGCCGCGCCTCTTTCGAGATGCCCAGCCCCTTGTCGCTGACGCGGATTTCGACGCCGTCGGGGCGGTTGCGGGTCGCGATTTTTATCTCCGGTTTCTCGGGCGAGTATTTGTTGGCGTTGTCCAAAAGGTTGGAAATCATGCTCGTGACGTGCGTCAAATCGGCCTCGACAACGGCGTTCTCCGCTTCTGTTTCGATGGTCAGATGACCTTCTCTTTCCTCTATTTGGAGTGAAAAATTGCCCGCCACCTGTCCGACGATTCGGTTCAGGTCGACCTCCGACAGATTCAGTTGAACCTCCTTTTTGTCGAGCAGTGCCATCTGCAAGACTTTCTCGACCTGCGAGTTCATCCGCCGGTTCTCCTGCCGGATGATGTCGGCGAACCTTCGGATGCGATCCGGCTCGCCGATGACCTTCGGGGCGGTGATGTTGTCGGCCGCCAGCGATATGGTGGCGATGGGGGTCTTGAACTCGTGCGTCATGTTGTTGATGAAGTCGGTCTTCATCTCCGAGAGCCGCTTTTGGCGGAAAATGACCCAAATCGTGTAGGCAAAACAGGCCAGCACCAGCCCCGTGAACAGCACCGACGCGAGAAAGACCAGCCGCAACGGCCCGAAGACCACGCCCGACCTTTCGGGAAAGTGAATCATCAGCCAGCCCGGCGACTCGATGTCCTGCGAAAAAAGCGGCACCTTGTAGGGCGACGAATAGATGTTGTTCAGCCCCGCCTGCGTGACGACCGAGGCCGGGTCGACGACCGAGAAGTGGTCGTCGAGGACGACGAACGAGTTCTTTTCCTTTGAAAAAATGCCGTAGCGGTGCGGCGTTCGGATGCCGTGGTTGAGCAGCTCCTCGCGCAGGGCGCGGCCGAGCTGTTCGAGGTCGATGCGCTCGGCGAGCGGCTTCTTGTCAACAAGCTGGCTCACCTTCATGTACTCCCAGCGGGTGACCGACGCCTCGAACTGGGCGCCCTGCGAGGTGTCGAGCCGGGCCACGCGTCTTTCCGAAAAACCGTTCTCCATGAACTTGGCCGCCTCGCGGATGCTCGAGCTGGCCCCCGGCGCCGAGGGCGTGGCGTTCTTCCACGACCGCTCGAGGGCCTCCATGACCTGCGCGTTCTCGAGGTACTGCACCTTGTCGGCCACCCGGTTGAGGGCGGCCAACACGTTCTTGTCGAACTGCTCCTCGTTGAGCCGGACGGCGCGGCTTATCCAGTAGGCCTGCAGGCCGCCGATGCCGACCATCGCGGCGGCCATCAGGCCGATGATGAGCCAGATGCGTTTTTGAGACATAATGGGATGTGCTTTGTTTGGAACACAGATGACACGGAAAGGGCACGGATGAACGCGGATTTCCTTCCAGTCCGTGTCCATCCGTGCCCTTTCCGTGTCATCCGTGTTGCCGTCGAATCGGCTTAAAGCCGCCGTCTTTTCAACTCCGTCAAAATCAACTTCAGCTCCCGCCCCGCGTCGCCCGTCACGGAGGTGTTCTCCTGCGCCCGCCGCAGCAGGTACGGGATGACCTCGTGGACCTGCCCGTAGACGACATACTTCGCCACCCGGAACCCGGCGCGAGCGAGGTTGAAAGTCAGGTTGTCGCTCATCCCGAGGAGCTGGCTGAACAGGAAGCGCGGGTCGTCGCGCCGGATGCCGCGCTCGTCCATCAGCCGGGCTAGGAGGAGCGAGCTGTCGGCGTTGTGCGTGGCGTTGCAGACCTCGATATGGTCGCAGTTCTCGACGCAGAAGCGGAGGGCGGTGTTGTAGGCGTCGTCGGTCGCCGCCTTGCTCGGGTTGATGGGGGTCGGCTGGCCGGTCTCCTGCGCCCGTTTGGCCTCCTTGACCATGTAGGCGCCGCGCACCAGCTTAGCGCCGAGCTTGAAGCCGTCCTTTTTCGCCCGGTCGAAGCTGTCGACGAGGAACTGCAGCCGGTCGTGCCGGTACATCTGGTAGGTGTTGAAGACGACTACGCGCCGCCGGTTGTAGCGCCGCATCATCAACCAGACGAGGTGGTCGATGCTGTCCTGGATCCAGCTTTCCTCCGCGTCGAAATAAATGCTCACGCCCTGCTTTTCGGCCGTGTGGCAAATCGCGTCAATCCTTTTCAGCACGTTGCGGTACTCGGCGAGGTCTTCTTTCGAAAGACTCGCCGCCGACTGTATTTTCTCCAAAAGCCCGAACCGTGCAATCCCCGTGACCTTCGACACGACGACCGGGATGCTCGCGCTCTCCCGCGCCGCGAAGTCGATGGCGCGGAGGTTCTCGTTCATCGTCGCGTTGAAATCGGCCTCGGTCTCCTTCGCCTCCGCGCCGTAGTCGAGGATGGTCATGACCCGATTTGCCGCCAGCTTTTCGATTGTTTTTTGGCTGTCGAGCAGGGTCGTGCCACCGCAGAACTGCGGGAAGATGGTCGCCCGAACCCCCCAATCGGCCCCCGGCAGCCGCTTCTCGACGGCCCACAGCGCGACCGGGTTGGCCATTTTGACCAGCCAGGCCTTTCCCATCATGCGAAAAAGCCAGCCGGTCTTCCGCAGTTCAGCGTCGGAAAGGTGGGCGAAGGCAAACTCTGTGTTCGTGAAATCGGGAAGGCCGGTGCTCCGCGGCGGTGTGGTGGTTGGTTTCTGCATAGCTCACTTGAAAATATCCCAAGCCGCGTCGGCCTGTCGATAAAGCATGTCGAGGCCGTTTCGAGTGGGGCAACCCCGGGCGGCGGCTCGTCGCAAAAATATCGTTTCGGCCGGATTGTATATCAGGTCGAAAACAAGGGTCTCCTTTTTCAAAAACTCGAACGGAATCGGCGGGCAGCCGTCGATGGCCGGGGCCATGCCGAGCGGCGTTGTGTTGACGATGAGGATGGCGGCGGACGTGGTTTTTTCGTCGAGTTCTGAATAGAGTAGGGTGTCGGAGGAGGTCTTTTTTCGAGAGACGAACTTGAACGGCATCCCTTTTTTTGACAAAACATGGGCGACGGCTTGAGCCGCACCACCGGTGCCGAGAATGAGGCAGCCACCCGAGAGCTCAATTTGGGGAAACCGCTCGTCGAGCGATTTCTCAAACCCGATCACATCCGTGTTGAACCCCATGAGCTTCCCGTCGCGGATGCGAATCGTGTTGACCGCGCCGACCGCGAACGCCGTCTCATCAAGCTCGTCGAGGAAAGGGATGACCGATTTTTTGAAAGGAACCGTCACGTTCAGCCCCAGAAGATCGGGCTGCTTTTCGAGCAAAACGGGCAGCATTTCGATGTTTTCCAATGGAAAAAGCCGGTAGGCGCACTCGCCAGACAGCCCGAGCCGCTCGAACTTCTCGGTGAAATACCGTTCGGAAAAAGAATGCCCGAGCGGCCAGCCAATGAGCCCGTAGAGCCTCACTGCTCCTTCTTTTTGTCGGTGACGAGCGGCGCGATGATGGGCTTGAAGTTGACGATGTCGCGCGCCTGCACCCCTTTCCGCTCGGCCTCCTCGACCACTTTTTGGGCGCCCTCGTCGCCGCCCTCGTGGTGCGCGGCCTCTATTTTGACGGTCCACGCCTCGAGGTTTTTGGGCTGCTTGGCCAGCGTCCGGTCGGCAAACTGCGTGGCCTTTTTCGAGTCGCCGAGCTTGAGGTTGGTCTTTGCTGCGCGGAGGTTGGCGCGGACGTCGGCAGGCTTTTGGTTTGCGGCCAACTCGGTGGATTTGCGCTCTTTTTCAGCCTGTTTCACGCGGCGGTCGTACTCGCTTTTTTGCTCTACCGTCCAGCGGTCGGCGGTTCCGCCCTTCGCCTGTTGGTAGCCGTCGAGGGCGAGCTTGGCCTCTTCGAGCCGGTTGGCCTGCAGGTTCGACTCTGTTTGGATGCGCAACATCTCGGCGGAGGCAGGTTTTTGGGAAACAGATTGGGCCGCCTCGAGGTCGATGGCGGCACCCTCGAAATCGCGGGCGGCATATCGGGCGAGGCCCCGGTTTTGCATGGCCGACCAGTTCTTCGGGTCGGCCTCAAGGACTTTCGAGTATTCGTCGACCGCCTTTTTGTGCTGCCCGCCAGAGGCGAAAGCATAGGCCATCTGCGAGTGCAGCGAGGTGTCGGCCAGCGAGATGGCCGGACTGTTCTTCGCTGCGGTCGAGCCGACGGGCGGGATGGCCTCCGATATTTTTTCCATGAAACGCAGGGCCACGTCGGGCCGCCGCAGCCGGTTGGCGATGACGACAAAGAGAAAGCGCGACACCGATTCGATGTCTTGCGAGAAGCCGCCCTCATTGTCGGGCGTGAGCAGGCGGGAAATGGTCGTGTCGCCTGCCGCCTTTGTGGTGCCCGCGTCAAGGAGGCGGTATTTCACGTCGATGGTGTACTTGTCGCTGGTTTTTTGGTTGATTTTCCCCCAAATCACCATCTGCGCGGAGCAGCCATCGGCGAGGGCCATCGCCTCCGAGGAGCTTGGGTAGTGCTTTTCAATGTCATACGACTCGTTGATGGAGGCGCGCGCTGCGAGGCCGCTCTTCGATGAAAACCCGTCGAGCATGTCGAGCAGTTCGACCTGCGGCTGCACTTTTCCTTTCGTCTCTCCGAGCGTCTTGAACGGGAGAATCATCACGTTGAAGCCCGGCGAAGCACCCCAATCGGGGCATGCCTGTTTTTCAGTAAGAAAGAATTTCCACCCGAAAAAGGCCGCCGCCAGCGCGACCAGCCCGCCGATGGCGAAGTATTGCCAGCGGATTTTCCGCGCCGCCACGCCCGAGACCGTTTGGTTGAAGGCCAGCTCGCCGCGCTCGACCATGTCGGCGATGACGAGCAGGTTGTCGGCGGCGACGTTGTTGGCCTGCCGGGCCTCGGCGACGGAGATGGTGCCCTTGACTACCTGGCTGCGCGTCTCGCGGAAGTTGCCCTCGTTGATGCGCAGGGCATTGAGCAACTCGTCGTAGCGGTCGTCGGCGGAGAGGAGGGCGGTCAGTTCGTCGAAGGCCTGTTGAAGCTCGCCCTGGCCGACGGCCATGCGGATGGAGTTGAGCTTTTGTTCCATGTTTTTACGGTTGAAATTGGACGGCTGGCGAACGAAAAGGTGGTCAAAAAATTGAATGGGAGCCGTGCCGCCCGACCGAAAATCTCACCGCGCCTTGAACGCCGCGATGGCCTTTTTCGAAAAATCCGACAGTGCCAGCCGCCCGCTGATGGCTGCCCGCTCGGCGAGGAGGGTTTCCCAGTTTTCGGTCCCCTGCCAGAAGACGGTTTTCAGCTCGCGCATGGCCTCCGGGCTGTAGCCGCGCAGTTTTTCACAGAAGAATTCGAGGTAGTTGTCCAGTTGCTCAGTCGTGTCGAAGACCTCTGAAAAGAGGCCGCGCTCCTTTGCCCAATGGGCGGTTCGCCACTCGTCGGGCGACATGGCCATAAGCGAAAAGGCCGCCGCGCCCATTCGCCGCTCGACCGCCGGGCCGATGACGAAGGGGCCGAAGCCGACCGCCAGCTCGCTCAACCTGATGGTGGCGTACTGTGAGGCGAAACAGCAATCGGCGGCCGCCGCGAGGCCCACGCCGCCGCCGACCGCCCGGCCGTGGATGCGCCCGACGACGAACTTCGGGCAGCGTCGCATCGCGTTGATGACGAGACCGAAGCCGCTGAAAAACTTCAAACTCGACTCGAAATCGTGGATGGCGGCCAGCTCGTCGAAGCTGGCGCCGGCGCAAAAGGTGCGCTCGCCCGCGCTCGACAAGACGACGGCGATCACTTCTGGATTTGCCCCGGCCGCGTCGATGGCGGCTACGAGTTCGTTCAAGATTTTGGACGGCAGCGAGTTGTGCGCCGGGTGGAAGAACTCGATGCGGGCGATGCCGCGCTCGGTGGCAGTGGTGACGTGGCCGAGGTCGGCGGGCTGGTCGGGCATTTTTTCGATGGATTTTGAACGAGGGCGAAGATTGAGCAAGCCTGGCCAGTTTTCTGCAAAAAAATCCCAAAGCCCGCCGCCCGCCGCCGCCCGTTTGGCCCCGGCCGGGGTACCTTTGAGCGAGCAATCTCCACAGAGAAAACAGGCATGAGCGACCCAATCAAGCACGAGTGCGGCCTCGCATTCATCCGGCTCTTGAAGCCGCTGGATTATTACAACCAGAAGTACGGAGCCCCCTTCTACGGCCTCGAAAAGATGCGCCTGCTCATGCAAAAGATGCGCAACAGGGGGCAGGACGGCGCAGGCGTGGCGACAGTCCGACTCAACCCGCAGCCCGGCCAGCGCTACATCTCCCGCAAGCGCTCGAACGCCACCGACTACCTGCGCGACCTTTTTGAACAGGTCGATTCCCACTTCAAGGACCTGACCCCCGACCAGCTCGCCGACACCGACTGGATGCAGCACAACAAGCCCTACATGGGCGAGCTGCTGATGGGCCACCTCCGCTACGGGACGCACGGCAAGAACTCCATCGAGACCTGCCACCCTTTCCATCGGCAGAACAATTGGATCACGCGCAACCTCCTGCTCGCCGGGAACTTCAACTTGACGAACGTTGAGGAGCTTTTCTCGCTCCTCGTCGACCTTGGGCAGTACCCGAAGGAGAAGTCGGACACCGTGACCGTTATGGAAAAAATCGGCCACTTCCTCGACGACGAGATCCAGCGGCACTTCGACTGGCACAAGTCCGACGGGCTGACCAACCAGGAAATCAACCAGCGGATTTTTGAGGAGCTTGACATCCAGCGGCTGCTGCGCCGGGCGACGAAGGACTTCGACGGCGGCTACGTCTTCGCCGGGATGCTCGGGCACGGCGACGCCTTCGTGGTGCGCGACCCCAACGGCATCCGCCCGGCCTATTGGTATCAGGACGACGAGGTGGTCGTCATGGCCTCCGAGCGGCCCGCCATCCAGATGGTCTTCGATGTCAAGTTCAAAAAGGTGAAGGAGCTGAAACCGGCCCACGCCCTCATCGTCAAGTGCGACGGGCGGGTATCGGAGGTCGAGTTCACAGAGCCGCGCGAAAGGCTGGCTTGCTCGTTCGAGCGCATCTATTTTTCACGGGGAACCGACCGCGAGATTTATCAAGAAAGGAAAAAACTCGGCGAGCTGCTGGCGCGGCCCATCCTCGAAGCGGTCAATTTTGATTGGAAGACGACAGCGTTTTCATATATCCCGAACACAGCGGAGGCGGCTTTCTACGGTTTGATGCACGGCGTCGAAAAGGAACTCAACCGATGGAAGACCGACCAGATTTTGGCCGAAGGCCCGTCAATCTCTCCCGAAAGGCTGGCTGAAATCATGTCCGTCGCGCCGCGATTCGAAAAGGTGGCGCACAAGGACGAGAAAATCCGAACCTTCATCACGCCCGACGAGACGCGGCAGAACCTCGTCTCGATGGTCTACGACGTGACATGGGGCATCGTCGAAAACGACGTCGATACACTCGTCCTGCTCGACGACTCCATCGTGCGCGGCACCACGCTGCGCGACCGGGTTTTGGCCATCCTCGCCCGGCTGCGGCCGCGCAAAATCATCATCGTCTCCTCCGCGCCGCAAATCCGCTTCCCCGATTGCTACGGCATCGACATGTCGAAGATGCGCGACTTCGTGGCGTTCCAGGCCCTCGTCGAACTGCTCAAAGAGAACGGCCTAGAACACCTCCTCGACGAGACCGCCGACCGCATCCGCGCCTCGAAAGGGCTGCCCGACGAGGCTTTGAAGAACGAGGCGGTGTCTCTCTACGACAACTTCAGCTACGAGCAGATCAGCCGCAAAATCGCCGAAATCGTCACCCCGAAGGGGATAAAACCGGAGGTCGAGGTCATCTTCCAGACCCTCGAAAACCTGCACACCGCCTGCCCGAACCACCTCGGCGACTGGTATTTTTCAGGAAAATACCCAACGCCGGGCGGCAATCGGGTGGCGAACCGGGCCTTCATGAACTTCGTCCAAAAGCTCGACGTGCGGGCCTATTGAGAACGGCGAAGCCAATGGAAAAGACGGTTTTCTACCAATCTCCTATCGGCTGGATTCGGATAAAAGGCTCCGAAATAGGCCTCCGGCAAGTTCGCCGCATCGAGCCGGGCGAGGTTGGAACGAGCGATTCGGACCTGCCCGACGACCACCCTGTCGCGGCCTGCGCGGTGCAACTTGCCGAGTATTTTTCAGGAAAAAGAAGGGAGTTCGACCTGCCGCTCGACTTCGAGGGTGCCCCCGATTTCAACCGGCAAGTCTGGGAGGAGCTTTTGAAAATCCCTTTCGGGAAGACCTGCGCCTATTCGGACATCGCCGAGCGCATCCACTCGCCGAAGGCCGTTCGCGCCGTCGGGCTGGCCAACCGACTAAACCCCTTCGCCATCATCGTGCCTTGCCATCGCGTCATCGGGAAGGCGGGCGAGTTGCGTGGCTATTTTTATGGATTGGCTGTGAAAATGCAGCTCCTCCGGTTGGAGAACCCGGTCAAGTTTGCAGAGCAGGGGAGCCTGTTTTGAAGGTTTTACTCGGCGAACACCTTTTTCAGTTCGGCCTCGTTCGCCACCACCTTCGGGCATTTTTTCAGAAAAACAGGCTCGGCCGCCTTCCACTCATCCTCTGAAAGTGAACCGTATTTGTCGTGCACGATTTTCCAGCAATCGAG
>JBGAWE010000338.1:0-3596 GCA_044227705.1 Saprospiraceae bacterium | reverse complement strand
AGAGGGTTTTGAGATACAAAACTTTCTCAAAGAATGAAAAACAATCTTTTCTCGGAGAGCAGAGCGTACCTCATCGGCATCAAGAACTACGACCACCTTCCATCACTGGAGACGCCTTTGAAAGACGTCGAGGCCGTTAAGCGAGCCTTGCGCGACAAGCACGAATTTGAGGTCGAGTGCTTCTATGACACGACCGCGGAGGGGTTCCGCGGCGCTTTCAAACAGATAAAAAGGGATTGCACCTGCCCCGACGAGCGGGTCGTCATCTACTATGCCGGGCACGGCTGCCAGAACGATGACGCCTACGGGTTGAGCGGCTTCTTCGCCACAAAGGACTCCACCCGCGATGAAAGCTCGATGGTGCCCATGCAGGAGGTGCGCGAAATCGTGGAGGCGTTGCCCTGTCGGCACCTTCTCTTGGTGCTCGACTGTTGCTTTGCGGGGGGATTTGCATCGAGGCTCCGAGACATCGAGGGGGCGGCCGAACCGGGCAAAAGGCTTTTTCGGCAGCGGTTCAACCTGATGCTGCACAAGCCGTCCCGCATGGTGCTGGCATCGACCACCCGAAAACAGCGGGCCATTGACCGGGTGGGAAGGAGTCGCGGATCGACGCACAGCCCTTTTGCCGAAGCGTTCCTCGAGGCACTCAACAAGGCGGGGAAGGTGGCGCACAACGAGAGCTTCCTCCTGACTGCCCACGGGCTGCTCCACCACCTGCTCGAACATACCAGCCTGCGCACGGACAAGCAGTCGGCCCAACTCGACCGGCTCGACACAGACGGCGAGGGCGAGTTCTGCTTCTTCCTCGGACCGGTGCCCGACCTGACCGACAAGGAAGGGGCCGTCGCGCCGCCACCGAGAAGCTCAAAAAGCACTTCGACAAAAACCGCCTCACCGTGGTCGTCGGCGCGTCCGGCTCGGGCAAGTCCTCGCTGGTGCAGGCGGGCCTGTGGCCTTTGCTCGAAAAAGAGCACAAAACAGTGAAAGGGATAAGCCCTGGAGGGGACCCAGCGGCCGCGCTCAACGCGGCGGGCAGTGCGTGGGACGTGCTCTTCGTCGACCAGTGGGAGGAGCTTTTCACCCAGAACCCGGAGCACTCGCCGAGCCGCGACTATTTTTTCGAAAAACTTCTGGGCTGGCTGGCCGACGACCGGAGGAGGATCGTGGCCACCGTCAGGTCGGAGTACGAGAAAAAGTCGGCTGGTGCCATTGATGCCAAGACCTGGGAAAATGCCCTCTGGCCGGTGCCGCCGTTCACCAACGAGGAGTACCGCGAAATAGTCCACCAGCCGGTCCGGCTGGCCGACGGCACTTTCGACCCCCCGGGGCTGGTCGAGCGCATCTGCGACGACGTCAACATGGAGATGGGGGCGCTACCGCTGCTCTCCTTTTTGATGCACCAGCTTTTCGAGAAGGCCAGCGAACGCGTGGAAAGGGGGGAGGACTTGATGCTGACGCTGAAAGCGGAAGACTACGAGGAGATGGGCGGCATCAGGGAGGTGCTCAACAAAAAGGCCGACGGCGTCCTCGACGGCCTCGGAAAGGAGGACCAGAACGCCATGCGCATACTCATGCTGCGCGGTCTGGCGCAGGACGAGCGGGGCAGGACGAAAAGGCGGATCTACCACGAAAGCCTTGACATGGGAGGCGGCGGGGCCAACCGGACGTTCGACCGTGTTCGAAATCTGCTGGTCGACCAAAAGCTGTTCAGTGCCCATAGACCACGGGGCGGAGCCTATGTCGAAATGGTGCACGACATCCTCGCCCGCGACTGGCCGAAGATGGACGAGTGGGTGGCGAACCTGACCCCGGAGGGCCCCACCGAGCGGCAAGGGGCCGACAACTTTGAGATTTGCGCCAAAATCCGAACCGCCGCGCAAGATTGGAGAGACTCGGGCGAGCGAGAAAACCTTCTCTGGAGCGACAACGCCACATGGGTCGATGAAGGCCTAAAGCTGCACGGAAAGAAGGAAGAAGTGGACGGGTTTTGGTTCGACAGGACAGAGGTGGACTTCTTGAACGAATCGAGGAAGGCTCGGCAGGACAAGGCCGAAGTGCTGCAGTCCAAGAACAGAGTAATGGGGGTCTTTTTGGTGGCGGCCTTCGTCGCCGCTTTGGGGGCTTGCTATTGGGGGTGGGAAGCAAATGAGAAGAAGAAAGACGCGGAGGCCAGCCTCCAAAAAGCCATCAAAAGCCAGATAAACGAGGCCGCCACCCAAGTGGGCCAACATCTGCTCGAAGCCGAGGTCATGCACGACGCCGAAGCCGACACTCTGGCCTTCAAGCTCTTCAACGAGAGCGACTCCGTCTTCGAACGGCTCAAAACGAGCAATCCGTCCGATTCCGATCTCGTCAAACAGGCGGAGAAGGGCAACCGGGCCTACGAGTGGTCGCGCCAAAGGATCCGCGACAGCCGAGACTCCCTCAAATACAGAACAAGCGACCCGGCCAAGAAATGAAGCACAACCTACCAACCATCTTTTCCGCCCTTTTTGCCCTGCTGCTCGTTGGCGCGGCGCGGGGGCAGCGTCGCGACACCTTTCCGACGCCCGCTTTCCTGCAAGAATACTACGACTCGTTCGTCAAGGTGGGCGACGCCTTTCTCCGACAGGCGATGGTCGCGGCCGACACCGGCGAGGGCTTTATGAAGGCCATGCGCCAATTTCGCGGCGCGAGGGTCTGCAGGCCCGACTCGCAGATGGTCATCAACCTGAAGATGGACAGCGTGAACCTCGGAATCCTCGACCTGCGCGACAAGGCCGTCGCCGCCGAGAAGCGGGCCATCCTCGCCACGCGGGCCGCCCTCCGGGCGAGGGACGTCACCGAGGCCACCCTGCGGCGCACCTTCAACGAAAAATTGGCCATCGAGAACGCCCTCAAAGACCCGACGCTGGCCTGGAACATCGCCCACTTCCTCGACCCCACCTTCCAGACCACGGGCCACATACTGGCCAGCATCTCCAACGATCGCAACAGCATGACCTACTCGGCCACCATCCGCCCCAGCGGCCCGGACTCAGAGGGGCAGGCCGTCGTCGCACACGGCTGGCTGCCCGACGGCAGCCTCTACGTCATGCGGCAGGAAGGGACTTTTGAGGTCTTCGGAGAGGATGGAAAGCGCGTCCGGTCGGAGACGCCGTTCTCCTTTCCCGCTCGGATCCAAAGGGTGGAGGCCAGCCTCGATAAGCAATCCATCCTCCTTTCGATCCAGAACGGGGAAGGTGGCCTTTACTACACGTTCTGGTTGGATATCACCGCGACGCCGGTGAAAAAGACCCAGCTCGGCTCGCCGCTGACGAAGGAACCGCACCGACTGGCAATATCCAACCGGGGCCGGTACATGGCCGTCGTTGACGCTGCTAACGACCTTGTGCTATACGACCGGCTGGGCAACTCGTCGAGCAAACGGCCCTGCGATGCGACGGCATTGGCCATTGCGGACGGTGGACAGGTCGCTTTCGACTCTGCCGAGGATCCCCCTGTCGGCGCGTGGGAGGGCTTGAGGGTTTGGCAAAAAGAGGCCGACGGCAGTTGGAAGGCCGGGCCGAGCATGCCCTTTCAAGAGGATAGGTACAGCTATCTGGCCTTCGACATGA
>JBGAWE010000337.1:0-3602 GCA_044227705.1 Saprospiraceae bacterium | reverse complement strand
TTTCGCCATCTGCCCGACCTCGAAGCTGGTGAACTGCTCGCCCGGCCCGTTTTGATACTCGATTTGGAGGATGGTGCCCTGTTTGAGGTGGACGAGGTCGTCGCGCCCGTCGCCGTTCATGTCGACGACGCCGATGGCGACGCCGCTGTAAAACTGTTGGCCGTCGATGAGCGACTGTTTTTGGGTGAAAGACTGGGCATGGAGTCCGCCCGCCGTCAACAGGCAGGGAAGAATTGGGAGGAGCTTTTTCATGAAAAGGCGAGGTTTGGTTTGCAATGGGGTGAAGGTCGAAAGGGCGTGCGGATTTTGTTTGCCGCGCCGCCTTTTTGCCAAAACTGGCGCGTGGCGCGGCGTTGTCGATGCGTTGCGACCGATGACTTTCTACCTTCGCCGCCGAAAAACCAGCCTGCCCGAGCCAAGTTCCGGCCAAATCCACCGCCTTTTTTTGCTGTATTTCTCACTCAAACCACCCTTTGCATGGCAAAGCGCACCCTTCCCGTCGGCATCGACGACATGGCATTTTACGTCCCGAAACGCTATCTGCCCATCGAGGAACTGGCCCTGCGGCGCGGCATCGCCTCCGAAAAGCTGCGCCTCGGCCTCGGCCTCCAAAAAATGGCCCTGCCCGACGTGCACGAGGACGCGGCGACGATGGCCGCCGAGGCCGTCTGGGAACTGTTCGAGAAAAACCCGTCGCTCGACCCGCGCTCCGTCGGGCGGCTCTACCTCGGGACGGAAAGCGCGCTCGACGGCGCAAAACCGACCGCGACCTATGCCCTCGAAATGGTCTCCCGGCGCCTTGAAGAAAGGCACGGCCCCGCCTGCCTCCGCCACTGCGACGCGCTCGACATGACCTTCGCCTGCATCGGCGGCGTCGACGCTTTGCAGAACTGCCTCGACTGGGTCTCGATGGAACGAGGCCGCACCGCCATCGTCGTGGCGAGCGACGTGGCGAAATACGAACTGGCCTCTTCCGGCGAGTACACGCAGGGCGCGGGCGCGGTGGCGATGCTCGTCGGGTGGAACCCCAAGTTGTTGAAAATCAGGAACTTGTGGGGCGTGGCAACCGAATCCGTGCACGACTTCTTCAAGCCGCGCCGTCGTTTTGAAAAGAAGGAGCTCGTCGCCGACGTCCTCAACGCAGCCGGGATTTTCAACGGTGAAATCGAAAAAATCACGACTTCGATGGCGGTCGATGGTTGGCTTTCGCCTCTGCGCAGCGGCGAGCCGACGGTCGAAATCTTCCGCGAGACACCGGTCTTCGACGGGCAGTTCAGCAACCAGTGCTACGCCGACCGGATGACCGAGGCTTTGGCTCATTTCAGAAAGAAAGCCGTCGCGGCCGGGCTGTTTCCAGTGGATAAACACAAGGCCGTCAGCGAGCGGTGGGCGCGGATAGCCTTCCACCTGCCGTATGCTTTTCACGCCCGGCGGATTTATGTAGAGCAGTTTGTTTTGGAACAAAAGGAGAAGGGAGCCTGGGCCTCGATTGCAGCGAAGCTTCCGATATCCGAGCCGGTCGCGGCCGACTTTTCAGACAAGAAAAGTTTTGAGAAAGCAAAGGCTGGTTGGCTGAAAGCCGTCTCCGAAGGCGTTGACTATCAACTGTTTGTTTCCCAAAAGCTCGAAAAGGCGCAGCGGGCCAGCTCGGAGGTCGGCAACCTCTACACGGCCTCCATCTTCCTCGCCCTGATGTCGACGCTCGAAGCTGATTTTTTTGAAAAAAGCAAGCTGACTGGGAAGCGCGTCGGCTTCGTCGCATACGGCAGCGGCTCGAAGTCGAAGGTTTTCGAGGGCGAAATCCAGCCGGGCTGGGCAGAGCGGGCGGCTCGTTTCAATATCGAAAAGAAGCTGGCCGATCGCCGCGCCATCTCCTACGAGCAATACGAAGCCCTCCATGCCGGGCGGCTCGACGGGGCGGCCGAGGCTGGGCGGTTCGGGCTGAAGCGCATAGAAAGCGAGGGCGTTTTGAGCGGCGCACGTGTCTATTCCTGCTAATTCGGCGGCGGGAAGGTCAGCGGTTGGCAATAAGGCACGGCGGGCCGGGCGGTTGCGGAAAGATTTTGGAACTTCGCCACGTCACTTTCAAACACCCGCCACGATGCGCAACATTTCCACTTTCCTTTTCCTGCTGGCGATTGGCCAGCTCTTCGGCCAGTCCAAGCCCGGCCTTTGGACGGTTCCAACGACTGTTCCCAGTCAATTTGAGCAGTCGACCTTTCCCCTCGATTTCGGAGGGATGAATGAGGCCCTGCGCCACGCGCCGCTCGAATCGAAGGTCGGCATCCGCTCCTCGGCTTGTGTCATCGAGCTGCCGAACATGGAGGGGCGGACGGAGAAGTTCCGCGTGGTCGAGTCGCCCGTCATGCCCGACGTTTTGGCGAAGAAATATCCCGACATCCACACCTTCAACGTCGAGAGCATGGAACGACCCGCTGTTTGGGGTAAGCTCGACATCGGGCCGAACGGCCTGCACGCCTGCGTCTTCGAGCCGGGACGCACCTACCTCGTCGAGCCGGTCGAAATCGGGGTTTTGGGGGAATACAAGGTCTACGACCGTAAAACTTTGCCGCTCAACCGCCCCGAGGGCGCGAAAATCATCCTCCCTGACGGCGGCGAGATGCCCCTCGATTACCTGCCGGGCGAGGCGGCCTCGCCCCGCGGCAACATCATCGACCCGGTCTCGCTGCGCCGCTTCAGGTTCGCGCTGTCGACGACGGGCGAGTACGCCACCAAGGCGGGCGGCACGAAGGCGAAGACGATGGCCGAGGTCGTCAAGGCGGTCAACCGCTTCAACGGCATCTTCGAGCGCGACTTCGCCATGCACTTCGACCTCGTGGCCAACGAGGACACGCTCATCTTCCTCGACGCGACGACCGACCCCTTCAACCCGGCCAACGTGCCGCTCATGGCGCAGTTCAACAAGGACGTCACCGACCTGCGCATCGGCCCGGCCAACTACGACGTCGGCCACGTCTTCGGCGTCTACGTCTCGGGCAGCGTGCTGGGCATCGCGGGTGGCCACGTCTGCTCGGAGAACAAGGCGAAGGCCTGCTCGACCGACCCGAACCCGTTGAGCGACAACTTCATCGTGACCGTTTGCCAGGAGGTCGAGCACCAGTTCTCGGCGCGGCACACCTGGAACCGCTGCGGCGACCCGTCGGGCGGCCTTGCCAATCAATACCACGACGAGAGTGCCTTCGAGCCGGGCAGCGGCAGCACCATCGTCAGTTATGGCGGCAGTTGCGGTACGGACGACGTGGTCTCGGCCGCCGACGACTACAACCACGGCTGGAACATCCAGCAGGTTGTCACCGACCTCGTCAACGGCGAGGCTGCGACCTGCGCGGTCGTCGAGGCGACGAGCAACAACCGGCCTACCGCCTCGCACAACTATCAGGACGGCTTTTTCATCCCCATCTCCACGCCGTTTCGCCTCACAGGCACCGGCTCCGACCCCGAGGACGCGGGCCTCACCTACCTCTGGGAACAGATGGACCTCGGCCCGCAAAGCCCGCTCGGGCAGCCGCAAGGCTCGGCGCCGCTGGTCCGCTCCGCTCCGGCGACGCCGACGGGGCCGCGCGTCTTCCCGGCGATGACCT
>JBGAWE010000336.1:0-3631 GCA_044227705.1 Saprospiraceae bacterium | reverse complement strand
TGGAAGCAGAACCAGATGCTTCCGCGTTTCAGGCCAGGTTTCAAATCCATCGATGATGCGCCATTACCGACTCCTCTTTCTGTTCACTCTGCTCTTTGCGAAGAATGGCTTTGCATTGGTCCCCTCATCGCCCGAGCGGCCGATTGTGATCGCCCAACTTCGACCTGCCTGGCCATCGCAAGGCAAGATTCATGCTCGCTCGGCACGAATCGGGAAAGTGGCCAAGCACATGGGGTTGTTCAGAAAGCCTCTTGACCGTTCGGGCAGACGCGCGAGAGCGGCGTTGGCGCTCGGCCTGTTGGCGGCGGGTCTGGCAGCCATCGGTTTTTACTACGAACTTGTTTTCCTGCTAGGCCTGTGGCTGGTCGCCTCGGCACTTTGCGTCGTTCTGGGCTTTCGCGTCATCCTTTCCAAGGTCAGTGTTCGGCAACTGATGGAAGCGCTGATTGGCATGCTCGTGGGCGGCTTCACCTTCATAATCGCCTATCTCGTCTATCTCGGCTCGGCCGATTGAGTTCGGGCGGCCTTCAAAACCATCCTCATGCGCCCGTTCCTCCTCGCTCTGCTCCTCTCTTTTTCCTTTTCAAAAAACATCGCGGCGACCGCTGCAGCTGCTCCCGCTCGCCTGGTTGAACTTCATGCCGGCCAGGTTTCGAGGCCGGAGGGCAGGCACAAGGCCGGTCTTCTCAAAAACGCAACGGCCAGGTTTCTCAAAAAGCGGACTTTCGGCAGGTGGGCGTCTGGCGATGGTTTGAGCAACTGGTTTGCCATCGGAGGCTTGCTCCTCGGGCTGCTTGGCTGTTCGATGATTTTCTTTGTTGGGGTTGCAGGTTCGGTTGGCCTATATGCTTTAGAGCTGATGATTTTGCTTCCAATCGCTGGCATGACTTGGTGCATTGTGGCACTGGCGAGGCATTGCGACTGGAAGGTGGCGAGAGCCATCCGACCCTCGCCTGTTTTTGGAAAAACCAGCTCGCCTCACCGCTTCCCTTTCCCCTTCGGCTTGGCCACCTCTTTCGGCTCCTTCACCTTTTCCCGCTGCCTTTCCTCAACCTCCCCCGGCATCTCGTCGAGCCGGTTCGGGTCGTGCGGGTGGTGCCCCTCGCGCCAGTTGACGAACAGGCCGACGGCGAAAAGGAGCAGGCACAGCAGGCTCCCCGCCAGCGTCAGCGAGTTGCCGAACTTGACGGAGCTTGGCTCGAAGCGCATCTCCAAGACCTGTTTTTGCCCCGCCGGGAGCTTCAGGGCGCGGAGCAGGTAGTCGGCTTTGAAGATCTGGTTGGGCATCAGCCGCCCGTCGAGGTAGCAGTTCCAGCCCTTCGGCTGCGGGTAGTAGACCTCCGAGAACGCCGCGACCGACTCGGCCTTCGCCGAATATTCATAGACCATCTTGTCCGGCGAGTAGCTGGTCAGTTTGATGTAGTCGGTCGAGTCGCCCGCGTAGCGCCAGTTTTGGATGTCGTAGGTGTTCTTCTGCTGGACGAGGAGCGTGTCGCGCGGGTTGAGCGTGGCGAGGCCGTTGAGTTCCGAGTCGGCGTCCGGCACGATTTGGACGGCTTTGACGAACCAGGCATTGCCCAGCACCTCCCGGTTCGGCACGACGCGCGGCCCCTGCGGCCCGTTGGTCAGCAGGTATTTCCCGTTGAGCATCCCGACGATGTGGAGGCTCTTTTGGAGGTCGGCGTTCAGGTACTTTTCAACCACGTCCTGGTACAGGGCCATCTTGGCCGCCGAGTAGCCGCTGAAACTTTTGAAGAAGAAACTGCTCTGCGCGTTCCCCGTGATGCCGCCGCGCGTGAGGTCGAGGACGCGGAAGTGCGGGTCCTTGTCGGCCATGATTTGCTGGTCGGCGGGGGTCGGGACGGGGTCGGCCTTTGCGGCGCGGGCCGGTTCGTACTTCGAGGGGGTGAGCGTCCGCGCCGCCACGAGCCAGATGTCGGCCAATGCGACGAGGCCGACGAGGAGGACGGCCGTCGCCGGTTTGAGCGTCTTTTTCAATGAAAACCACAGGGCGGCGGCCGCCATCAGGATGAAAAGCAGCGACCGCATCGCGTCGGAGCGGACGAGCGAGGCACGGTCGGCGACGACCATTTTGAGGATGTCGGGGTTGTCCTTGGCGAGGGCCGCGTCGTTTGCCCCTTCGAAGCTCATGGCGAAGCTGCCCAGCCAGATTATCGCGGCCCAACCGGCGGCGGCGGCGAAGCCCCACGTCAGCGCCCTTTTCTTTTTTTCAATGGAAACATCGCCGTCAAAAAACTTCTGCAAGCCGAGCGCGGCGAGGATGCAGACCATTAACTGCCCTAGCCCAAAGGCCATCGTGACGGCGCGGAACTTGTTGAACATCGGCACATAGTCCACCAGCCAGTGGTTGAGGAAAAAATATCCGCCCCACGCCAACGACACGCTGAACAGCGCGCCGACGGCCAGCCACCACTTCTCCGGCCCCTCGACGAGGAAGCAGCCGAGGAAGAAGAGCAGCAGCACCGCCGCCCCGTAGTAGATGGCCGTCCCGACGAACGGCTGCGCGCCCGTGTAGAAAAGCCCGGCGATCTGCCGCTCTGCCGACCGCCGCGCATCGGCCGCCGAGTAGCCCTGCTGGGTCATGTTGGCGACCATGTTCGGCACCAGTTTGTCAAAGGTCTCGGTGCCCTTGTACGACTCAGCCGCGCCGCCGCCGGCGAAGTGCGGCACCATGAGCGAGTTCGATTCGAGCTTGCCGCAGCTCCAGTCCCAGATGTACTTTTTGTCGAGGCCGTCGCCTTTTGCCTTCTTTTCGGAAAGCTCGGAGGTGCCGCGGATGGTCTCTTTTTGAAACTCCATCGTCGGCATCAGGCGGGCGGCGTTGCTGGCCACACCGAGCGCAAAGGCCCCCGCGACGACCACCGTAGAGACGAGCCACGAGGCGAACGCCCTGTTTTTCATGAAAAAGAAAAGCTGCGCCGCGACGAAGATGCCGAGCAGGAGCGCTCCGTAAAACGTGATTTGAAAGTGGTTGGCCCAAAGCTGCAATCCCGTGAACAGCGCGACCATCCCCGCGCCGAGCCATCGCCTTCCCCGGAAAGTCCAGACCGCCCCGGCGAAGATGCCGGGCAGGAAGGCGAGGGCGACCATCTTGGTCGAGTGGCCCGCCTCCAAAATGTCGACGTTGTAGATGCAGATGCCGAAGGTGGCAGCGCCGACCGCTGCCACACGCCAATCGCACCGCAAGGCGACGAGCAGCAGGTAAAGGCAGGCCATCGCCAAAAAAATGGAGGCCCACGGCGACGTCACGCCCTGCCCGAGCAGCGAGGCGTAGAAAACGTGCTGCAACAGGTTCGACGGCGTGGGCTGGTAGACCTGATAGACGGGCATCCCGCAGAAGGCCGAGTTTGTCCACATCGGGGCCTCACCGGTGGCCTTTATCTGCTGGCGGATTTCGGTCTGCATCCCCTTCGCTTGGTCGTTGTCGCCCTGCGAGAGGACTTTGCCAGAAAAGACCGTCGGCGCGAAAAACAAGCAGGCGACGACGAGCAACGCGCCAATCGCGGCGAGGTGGGGCCAGTATTTTTTGAAATCCATGTTTTGATGGTTGAGTTTGGGGCGAATGTAGAAAGCCGATTGGAACACGGATGACACAGAAAAGGCACGGAAG
>JBGAWE010000335.1:0-5241 GCA_044227705.1 Saprospiraceae bacterium | reverse complement strand
TGCAAAGAGGGCCCCAGCCTTGCCAATCCATATGCTGTAAAGGAGTGCCTGGGCGGACCCCTTTTTTTGACAATGCCCCAAATTTGTCCAGTGTCCATCGGCCGCTCGATGCCCACTTTCGGGCTGGCAAACCAATCCCACCATTCAAAATTCAACACTCACCATGCCACCATCAATTTTGCGCCTGATGCAGGCCGCGCTCGTCGCCAGCTTTTTCACCAATGCCCTCACGGCTCAAAACTGCACTGGAAACCTCCTCCAAAACCCCGGCTTCGAGAGCGGCCTAACTGGCTGGGAAGGGGGCGGCACCATCGTCGCCGATGCTCACTCCGGGACGAAGGCACTTTCGGTCTGCACGCCCGGCCAGCCCATCCGGCAGACCGTGGCGGCGGTGGTCGGGCAGGTGTACACCGTCCAGCTTTGGGGCAAGAAATCGCCGCTGGCCAGCTCGTTCGACCTTTTCTTGGTGAAGTACCTCAACAGCTCTTTCATGCCCATCAAGACCGAGTTTTTCAGCATCGGCTTCGGGACATGGGGGCAGACCAGCCCCTTCTCGACCACCGCCCCGGCGGCGACGGCGTGGCTGGAACTCTCTGTGCAGATATCGAGCGGGACCGGCTGTGTCCTCGTCGACGATGTTTGCCTGACGACGACGGGCGGCGGCAATGCGCAGCCCGATTTGACCATCAACAACCTGACGCTCAACAGCTATCAGGTGCAGGCCGGAAAGGTCTTCAGCTACCGTTTCGACCTCGCCAACGCCAGTTCTGCGGCCGTTCCGGGCAATTTTTCGATGAAAGCCTACCTCTCGACCGATGACATCCTCTCGGCCGACGACGTGCAGGACGGCATCGTGACGACCGGAAATTTCGGGGCGAACTTCTCCGTCCCGCAGGTGCTCGGGGCAACGACCGTCCCGGCCTCGCTCCCATCAGGCGACTACTTTTTGATACTGAAAGCCGATGCCGACAACCAGGTCTTGGAGTCAAACGAGGGGAACAACGTGGCCGTCGGCCAGTCGCCCGTCCATGTCGTGGCGGCCTCGACAGGCGGCGGTGCGGCCTGCGACAAGTTCATAGGAAACGGCTCGCTCGTCTGCGCCCAACCGGCGGCGGTCGGATCGCAGAACATCCAGACGACCATCGACGGCGGCGGGCTGCGCACGCGCACGACCGTCAGCCCAGCGGGCACCATTGTTTCCACTGAAAACCTCGGGGTGCCGCCGCCCTTTTTCCCGGTCAGCATCGCGGGCGGCGGGGCGGTCGAGAAGCGCAACGGCGACGGGTCGCTTGTCTACTCGAAGCCAATCAGGCTGATGTCGCAGGTCGGGTCATTCACGTCGGTGGCTGAGTTCGGGACGAGCTATGTACTGCTCGGCTGGAAGGCCGCGGCGGGCAACCAGAGCTTTTCCTCGACTCGCTCTTTGCGTTCAAGACGGACGCGAACTGCGACATCAGCCCGGCCGATTGGCTTCGAGTAGACAAGCGACCCGTCGCCGTTGCGCTTCTCGACCGCCCCGCCGCCCGCGATGCTGACCGGGAAAAAGGGCGGCGGCACCCCGAGGTTTTCAGTGGAAACAATGGTGCCCGCTGGGCTGACGGTCGTGCGCGTGCGCAGCCCGCCGCCGTCGATGGTCGTCTGGATGTTCTGCGATCCGACCGCCGCCGGTTGGGCGCAGACGAGCGAGCCGTTTCCTATGAACTTGTCGCAGGCCGCACCGCCGCCTGTCGAGGCCGCCACGACATGGACGGGCGACTGGCCGACGGCCACGTTGTTCCCCTCGTTTGACTCCAAGACCTGGTTGTCGGCATCGGCTTTCAGTATCAAAAAGTAGTCGCCTGATGGGAGCGAGGCCGGGACGGTCGTTGCCCCGAGCACCTGCGGGACGGAGAAGTTCGCCCCGAAATTTCCGGTCGTCACGATGCCGTCCTGCACGTCGTCGGCCGAGAGGATGTCATCGGTCGAGAGGTAGGCTTTCATCGAAAAATTGCCCGGAACGGCCGCAGAACTGGCGTTGGCGAGGTCGAAACGGTAGCTGAAGACCTTTCCGGCCTGCACCTGATAGCTGTTGAGCGTCAGGTTGTTGATGGTCAAATCGGGCTGCGCATTGCCGCCGCCCGTCGTCGTCAGGCAAACATCGTCGACGAGGACACAGCCGGTCCCGCTCGATATCTGCACAGAGAGTTCCAGCCACGCCGTCGCCGCCGGGGCGGTGGTCGAGAAGGGGCTGGTCTGCCCCCATGTCCCGAAGCCGATGCTGAAAAACTCGGTCTTGATGGGCATGAAAGAGCTGTTGAGGTACTTCACCAAGAAAAGGTCGAACGAGCTGGCCAGCGGCGATTTCTTGCCCCAAAGCTGGACGGTGTACACCTGCCCGACCACCGCCGCCACGGTCTGCCGGATGGGCTGGCCGGGCGTGCAGACCGAAAGTGCCTTCGTCCCGGAGTGAGCATCGGCGACGATGGTGCCGCCCCCTTCCCAGCCAGTTAGGCCGCTCTCGAAGCCGGGGTTTTGGAGGAGGTTTCCAGTGCAGTTTTGAGCCGTGAGGGCATTGGTGAAAAAGCTGGCGACGAGCGCGGCCTGCATCAGGCGCAAAATTGATGGTGGCATGGTGAGTGTTGAATTTTGAATGGTGGGATTGGTTTGCCAGCCCGAAAGTGGGCATCGAGCGGCCGATGGACACTGGACAAATTTGGGGCATTGTCAAAAAAAGGGGTCCGCCCAGGCACTCCTTTACAGCATATGGATTGGCAAGGCTGGGGCCCTCTTATCAACCTTGCTAATTCGTGGCAGCATCAGTACTGATTTTGTAAAAGCTCACTGGAACGGATGCCCAATCTGCGTTTCCAGTTCAAATGGGAAGTGGGCCTCTCGCCAACCCTCGTTCTGTAGATCGGTAATGGCCCGCCTCGGCGTAGTTGTAGCCGCCGGGGCCGATTTTTCGGATGGGCCAACCGCGCAAACTGTACGGCCCGCCGATGAACTGTTGTTTGAAAAAAGGCACCTCCGCAGACGTGAATGACCGGGAAACCCCGCCGGCCAGCCGCCCGACGACCGACATTTTCGCCGGAAGGGGCTGCGTGAAATTGCCGTCCACCTCGATTTTGCCGAACTGTGCGAAGCCCAGCCCGGCCACCTTCGGTGTGAAGCCTTTTTTGACCCAGCCCAGCCCTTCCATCGCCCTGACCGCCCCGCCGACCTCTGCGCCCGACAGCTCCGTGCGGATGTGGAAGGCGCGTTGCCGCCCGCCAAAGGCCGGTTTCTTTGAGTAATTAAAGGCGAACTCGCGAAAAAGGAACCCCGTCAACAAGTACCTGCCAAAGCTCTTTCTCAAAAACTCCCTGTCTGCGAGGGTGGAGTCAAACTTTGGTTTGATGTTCGGCAGCAGCGCATCGACGCCGAAGTGGCGGATTCCGAATTGCCGCGTCTGCCCCATCCGAAAATCATAGCCCGCGCTCGCTCCGATCGTGTTGATGATGTAGTATTCGAACTGTTCTCGGTAGTCGTAGCTGGCCGTCAGCCGCAGTTGCGCGTCGCTTCGCAGGGCGCGCATGAACCGCGGGAGGGCTTTTTTGAGAATCCTGTCGTCCTCGTCTGGTAGTCGGCTGATGCCCTTCCAGAGGCCGAAATAGTCGATGAAGCGCGGCACGACGATCTCGTTCTGCAGCCGGAAATCCTGTGAGTTGATGAAGTTGCGCCCGCCGCCCCGGTTCTTCTGCGGGTCGAACTCGATGCTGTACTCGCCGGTCAAAGTCCCCTGCTCTGCCCCTTTGAACAGGTTGCGGTTGCGCACCGTGCCCGAGCCGGTGAGGCCCAGCAGCCAGACGGCCTTCGTGAGGCTGTAGTTGGAGTAGTTCGCCGACAGGTCCGGGCTGACGGCCAGCCTTTTTGCCCGGGTGAGCGACACCCCGATGTCCATTTTCGAGGAGTCCCGCTGGTCGCGCGCCGGCTTGACGGCCACGAAGCGGAAGGCGCCGAGGTTGCCCAGCCGTTGGTTGGTCTTCTGGAGGCTCGACTCACGGTAGCCCTCGCCCGTCCGGAGCACTATGGCATCGAGCAGGACGCCGGGCCGCACGTCGAGCCTTGGCTGGCTGCTCAAAAACCGAACGCCGCTTATCACCGTGTCGAGCGCGGGAGGGCGGCGCGGGTTGTAGTCGGCCAGCACCGTGATTTGCCCGATCTTGAGGGCCGGGTGGGCCGTTTGTTTTTGAGAGAAGGGCAGGATGGTCATCACCACCTTCGCCAGTCGCGCCGTCGTGTCGGCCTCGAACTCGATGTACTGGGGCAGGAAGAGGGCCAGCCCGTTGTTGCGCAGCAAGAGGGTTAGTCGCTCTTTTTCCTTGTCGAAAAGTTTCACGTCGAGCGGCTGCCCAGGCCGCAGCACGGTCTGCCGCTGGTGCTTGTCGAGCAGGAAATCGATGTTCGAGTCCGGGCAGACCTTCCCGATGGACTCTATGCGGTAGACCTCCCCCGGCTCGATTCGGTAGGTGACGTGTGCCTTGCGGTGCCTCGTGACAACGGAGTGCGAGACCTTCGCATCGAAATAGCCCCTGCTGTGGATGTAGTTTCGGAGGTTCTTCTCGGTGTGCTCCGCCAGGTCCTCGCTGAAGATGACCGGCGGCTGCGCGATGTTCGAGCAGACCCAGCGGCGATAGCGGCTGCGCGAGGTATCCGCCGCGCAGCCCTTCCTCAAAAAGACCCAGCTCCGAAAGTGTGGCACGAACCCGAAAAAGGGCTTCTCCGGTCGCTGCTTGACGAGGGCGTTTGCCTCGTCCTCGACGGTGTAGCGGTCGGGAATCGATTTGAAATTGGCGATTTTGACCGAGTTTTTCACCAAAATGGCCTCCTTCTCGCTGACGAACTGGGTCGTCCGGCAGCCCACGAGGAGAAGCGAGGCGAGGAGGATTCTGTGGTCGAGGCAACGTCGCATGAAAAAACGGTTTCCGGCGCAAGGTAGCTCAAGCCTCACCTGACGAGTGCCACGGCGCCGCGCAGTCGCACCGTCCGCCCGTCGAGCAGCCGCGCCTCGGCCGCCCATGCGTAGACGGCGGCTGGCAGTTTACGGCCCCGGAAAACGCCGTCCCAGCCAGCGTTCGGCTCATCGGGCTTGAAGTTTTTACGCTCAAAAACAAGCTCGCCCCACCGGCCGAAGACCCGAAGCGTGGCGATTTCAACTACGACCGCCGGGTCTGCAAATAGCCGCCACTCGAGGTTCGAGCCGTCGCTGTCGGGCGCGAAGGC
>JBGAWE010000334.1:0-3642 GCA_044227705.1 Saprospiraceae bacterium | reverse complement strand
CAGGCTCACGAAGTTTTTCTGGTAGGTCTCCCACGGCGTCTTCTTGTGGTTGTTGGAACCGAAATAGTTGATGATGGCCTCGAACTTCTCCGCGTCGAGGTAACCGGGGATGGCCTGGATGAGGTTGAGGTCCTCGTCGATGTATACGGTCGTCGGGTAGCTCATGCGGCCGCCTAGCCATTCGGCCGCCAGCTCGTGGACGCCTCGGCCACCGCCGCTGGGCTTGGACTTGTAGGTCTTTCCGTTCCAAACGACGTCGCCGGTTTGTTCGGCGTCGAAGCGGACGGGGTAGTAGTTCTCGTTGATGTACTTTGCGTTGACCTTGTCCTCGAAGGTGGTCTGCTCCATCTTCTTGCACCAGCCGCACCAGTCGGTGTAGACGTCGACGAAAATCTTGCGCTTTTGGGTCTTCATCTTCTCGGCGGCCTCGGCGGCGGTCATCCAGTTGATGTGGACTTTCTCCTCGACCAGAGGCGGCGGCGTGGCGGCGACGGGCTTGACGGGGGCGACGTTGTTCTTCGGGACGGACTTCGCGCCGGTCGGTTTCACGGTTTGGGCGGAGACAGTCGCCGTCGCGGCGAGCATCAGAATCAGAAAAAGGAGGCGGTTCATGCGCTGCAATTTTTTGGTTGAGAGAATCGGGTCGGGGGTCAAAGGTAGCAAGGTCAAAACCCGAATCGGCGGGGGCCTCATGCCCGGTTTCGGGGGTTTAAGTCGGGTTTAACGTCGGCATTTTTCACAAAACGGCATCCGATTCCGCCCCAATACGTCACCGTCACGCCCGCCCCGATGCCCCTGTCGCTGTCGTAGGGGCTCGAAATTCAATTGGATTTTGTGGACGCTGTTGTCGTCTCCACCGACAACCTGTCCGGGGGATCCACCTGACGGGGGCAACATCGGTCAAACGGCCCCTCGACCGCTCTTGCGGCGGGAATTTACAGGGCTTTCAAAGCCGCCCACAACCGCTGCTTTCTCGCTTGGTCGCCCTCGACGAGGGAGAGCTTTTCAGAGAAAAGAAACCGGCAGCCGTAAAAGTCGAGCGGTTCGTATGGCCGCGCCTCGAACCCCAGCCCGAACTGCGCGGGCGGCAGGCCAAAGGCGACCATCTTTTCCGCACCTCTCTTTTTGAGGATTTGAAAATAACTGCCCCGCTCACCCGGCGCGAGGACGCAATAGGCCGTGTCCGCATCGAGGTCGAGCTGGAGGGCGGCGAGGATTTTTTTCAAGAATGCCAGCCGCGCCTCGTGGTCCTCCTCCGCTTCGATGGCGAGGAAGAAGAGGCAGCGGTTGCCGCCCCGGCAGCTTCCCAGAAAATCGTCGGGCGGGGCGGCGGCGAGGTCGATGTCGGAGGAAAAAAGTGGCATTTCGTCGGGCTGAAAGTTGAGGAACTTAACCAGCCCGGTTTTCGAGGCTCTCCAAATGATATTTTGTATCGAGTGAAATTTTGTCGCCGATTCAAAATCATTGCCACAAAAACCGGGGTGTTGAAAGAATTTGATTTTAAAAAATTCATCCTCGGGTTTTGAAGTTGCGGTGAAGATAGCCACCTTTGACCCAGATTTTTTGCCTCGGCCTCTAACCATCAATTCTCTCTGTTATGAACTGGAACATCGCTGTCGAGCACACCACCAAATCGCGCCTCCCAGAAATCGACTTCAACAACATCCCCTTCGGAAAGGCCTTCTCCGACCACATGTTCGTCGCCGACTTCGACGGCGCCAAGTGGACCGACCTGCGCATCGTGCCCTACCAGGACATGACGCTGGCGCCGAGCAACCTCGCGCTGCACTACGGACAGTCGATTTTCGAGGGGATGAAGGCCACCAAGATTGACGGCAAGCCCTTCCTGCTGCGCCCCGAGATGCACTCCGCCCGGCTCAACAAGAGCGCCCGCCGGATGTGCATGCCCGAGCTGCCGGAGAGCCTGTTCATACAGGCCCTCGAAACGCTCGTCGACCTCGACCGCGACTTCATCCCCGAGGCGGAGAACCACGCGCTCTACATCCGGCCGTTCATGTTCGCCACGGACGAGTTCTTCGGCGTCCACGTTTCCGAAAAATACCGGTTCATCATTTTCACCGGGCCGGTCGGGCCTTATTACCCGAAGCCGGTGAAGCTCATCACCGAGGAGAAATATGCCCGCGCTGCGCACGGCGGCGTCGGCGAGGCGAAGGCGGCGGGCAACTACGGCGCGGCCATGTACCCCACGATGCGCGCCCAGCAAAAGGGCTACGACAACGTCATGTGGCTCGACGACCGCGAGTTCCGCTTCATCCAAGAGGTGGGCACGATGAACCTCTTTTTCGTTATCGACAACAAGGTCGTCACCCCTTCCACGCCAGGCACAATCCTCAAGGGAATCACCCGCGACAGCTTCATAATCTATTTGAAATCAAAGGGTTACGAGGTTGAGGAGCGGCTTATCAGCATCGACGAGGTCGTCGATGCGCACCATCGCGGCCTGCTGCAAGAAGCCTTCGGGGCTGGCACGGCGGCCGTTGTCTCTCACATCATTGAAATCACTCACCGAGAGGAGCACCTCATGCTCCCGCCCGTCGAGAACCGGCCCGTCGGGATCATGCTCAAGGACTGGCTCAACGGCCTGCGCAGCGGCCGCTATGCCGACGACTTTGGCTGGCTGCACGAGGTCGGCAGTAAAGAAGAACAGTTGGAAGTGCCGCGCGTCTCGACCGAGAAAGCGCCCGTCGCGGCCTGAATTTGTTGGAAAACCGATTTTATTCCCGTGAATGCCAGAAGCTCGTCCCGTTTGCTCGGGGCGGGCTTTTTTTTCACAGCATGAATGCAGTGCTACATTCACGCCGGTTTAATCCCCGACCGCCGTGCTATCCGTTTCACTTCCAACTTTTCAGAGACAATGACTTTTGCGAAAACAATCGGCGCCATCCTCGTCACCATGATTGCCAACCTCGCCGTCCTTTTCGGGTGGGAGAAAACCTTCACGGACAACAGTTTCGGGGGCATGGTCGCGGCCATCGTTCGGCCCGAATCAGCCTTTGGCTGGAACCTGCTGACCGCCTTCGCCATCGCCGGCATGACAGCGCTGCTTTTCCACAGCCTCGCCGTTCCGGGCTCCAAAGTGCAGCGCGGCATCTATGTCGGCATCGCGGCGGGGGTTTTGAGCGGCATACTTTCCTCGGCCCCGTGGCTGGCGAAGATCGACGCGCCGACCTCCATCTTCTGGAAACAGGTGCCGATGCTGCTGGCGATGGGCATCGTCGGAGGAGTTGTTTACTCGCTTTTCTATTGGAAACAAAAGGCCGGGCATTGACCAAACAGCCCGCTTTTTCAAAAAGAAAAAGCCGCCGTTGGAAACCCAGCGGCGGCTTTTTTGTCGACGGTCGTTCCGACCTCAAATCAGGTTCATCGCGTCGAGCGAGTCGTTCACCTCTTTGACGGCAGCGGCGGATTTGGCAAGAAGCTCCTTTTCGTCCGCCCGCAATTTGAGGCGGATGATTTCCTCCACTCCGTTGCGCCCGAGCTTGACGGGCGCGCCGACGAAGATGTTCTTCAAACCATAGTGCCCGTTCAGTTGGACGCAGCAAGGCACGATGCGCTTCTCGTCGCGGATGATGCTGATGGCCATCTGTGCGGCGGCCGCGCCGGGGGCGTACCAGGCGGAGG
>JBGAWE010000333.1:0-3662 GCA_044227705.1 Saprospiraceae bacterium | reverse complement strand
GCCACCCGGTCCGAGCGCGAGGCCGAACCCGTTTTTATCTGTCCACAGTTCAGGGCGACGGCGAGGTCGGCGATGGTCGTGTCCTCCGTCTCGCCCGAGCGGTGGCTCATGACGGACGTGTACGAGTGCCGGTTGGCGAGGCTGACGGCGTTGATGGTCTCGGTCAGCGTCCCGATTTGGTTGACTTTGATGAGGATGGAGTTGGCAATCTTCTGGTCGATGCCGCGCTGCAAGCGCTCGACGTTCGTCACGAAGAGGTCGTCGCCGACGAGCTGGATGCGGTGGCCGAGCGTCTCCGTCAGTTTGTGCCAGCCCGACCAGTCGTCCTCGGCGAGGCCGTCCTCGATGCTCTGGATGGGGTAGCGGTTGCACCAGTCCTTCCAGAAGGTAACCATTTCCGAGCTGCTCATCTCGCGGTTGTCGGATTTGTGGAATCGGTAGACCTTCTTCTCGATGTCATAAAATTCGGTCGCCGCAGCGTCCATCGCGATGACTATGTCCTCCAGCGGCCGGTAGCCCGATTTTTCAATGGCCTCCATGACCGTCTCGATGGCCTCCTCGTTGCTCTGGATGTTCGGCGCGAAGCCGCCCTCGTCGCCAACATTGGTCGCGTAGCCCCGCGCTTTCAGCACTTTTTTGAGGGTGTGAAAAACCTCCACGCCCATCCGCAGCCCCTCGGCGAAAGTCTCCGCGCCGACCGGCATGATCATGAATTCTTGGAAGTCAATCTTGTTGTCGGCGTGGGCGCCGCCGTTGAGGATGTTCATCATCGGCACCGGCAGGATGTGCGCGTTGACGCCGCCGAGGTAGCGGTAGAGCGACTGGCCACTCTCCTCTGCCGCCGCTTTTGCCACGGCGAGCGAGACGGCGAGCATGGCGTTCGCGCCGATTTTGGCCTTGTTTTTCGTGCCGTCAAGCTCAATCATCCCCCGGTCGATGCCGATTTGGTCGAAGACGTCGCAGCCGACCAGCTCCTCGGCGAGGATTTTGTCGACGTTCTTCACCGCCTCCCTGACCCCTTTTCCGAGGTAGCGGGCTGCGTCGTTGTCGCGCAGCTCGACGGCCTCGTGGCTGCCGGTCGAGGCACCGCTCGGCACGGCGGCGCGGCCGAAGCAGCCGTCTTCGGTGTACACATCGACCTCGACGGTCGGGTTGCCGCGCGAGTCGAGGATTTCACGGGCGCGGATGTCGACTATCAAACTCATGACTGAAGGTTGTTTTTGATGAAGAAAAAGGTGTCGGGGCGAAGATAGAAACAGGGGTTTCGAGCGGAAGCCGGGCGGTTTTTTTGTTCGGCTCGGCTCAAAAACTGCCCGCCGCGTGGAACACCAGCCATGCCATGAGCCATGCCAGCCCCCCCATCACCACAAACTGGATGACGGGCCACCGCCAGCTCCCGGTCTCCCGCCGCACGACCGCCATCGTGCTCATGCACTGCATCGCCAGGGCGTAGAAGACCAGCAGCGAGAGCGCGGCGGGCAGCGAATAGACCGGCTTGCCGGAATCGGGCCAGCGGGCCGCGGCCATTTTTTCGCGCACCGGCGCGTCGTCGTCGCCCGCGCTGCCGACGCTGTAGATGGTCGCCATCGTCCCGACGAAGACCTCGCGGGCGGCGAAAGAGGCGATGATGGCGATGCCGATTTTCCAGTCGTAGCCGAGCGGGCGGATGGCCGGTTCGATGAGCTTGCCGGACTGCCCGGCCCAGCTCGCCTCCAGTTTTTTCGAGGCGATGAGGTCGCCTTTTTCCGTCTCGGAGAGGTTGTTGTTTTGGGAAAACTCAATGGCCTCGCGCTCTGCCTTTTCCATCGCCGAAGCGGGGCCGAAGCGCGACAACGCCCACAGAATCAACGAGATAAGCAAAATCACTTTTCCTGCTTCGACGACGAAGGCGCGGACTTTTTCCCAGACCGTCAGGCCGACGTTGCGCCAGTCCGGCCAGCGGTAGACGGGCATCTCGACCATCAAAAAAGACCGCTCCCGAGTCTGCAAAACGCGGGTCAAAACGAACGCCGCGCCGAGCGCGACGGCGATCCCGAAAACATACATCCCCATGAAAACCAGCGCCTGCAAACTGACCACGCCGCCCACCACCACCTTCGGCACGGCCACCCCGATGAGCACCGCGTAGACCGGCAGCCGCGCCGAGCACGGGATGAAGGGCGTGACGAAAATCGTGGCCAGCCGCTCCTTCCAGTTGCCGATGGTGCGCGTCGACATGATGGCCGGGACGGCGCAGGCGCCGCCCGAGATCAGCGCGACGATGCTGCGGCCGGAGAGGCCGAAACGCTGCATCAATTTGTCGAACATGAACATCACGCGGGCCATGTAGCCCATCTCCTCGAGCATCGTGATGAGGAAGAAAAGCACGGCGATTTGCGGGATGAACACCAAGATCCCGCTCAAACCGGCCATCAAACCATCGGTCAGGAGGTCGGTCGGCCAGCCGCCGGGGAGCTTGTTTTTCAGGAAATCGGTGGCCGCGCCGAAGGAGCTTTCGATCCAGTTCATCGGCGTTTCGGCCCACGAATAGACGGCCTGGAAGACCACGACCATCGCCGCGAAGAAGATGACAGGACCCCAAAAACGGTGGGTCAGCACATTGTCGAGCCGGTCGCTTTTCGACTCTTTGCCCGTCGAAGCCAGGCGGACGGATTCGCGCACAACGGGCGTGAACCGGTCGAACCGGTCGAGCGTCTCCTCGATTTGCGCGCGCAGGCTGTGGAACTGCCGCGTCTCCCCGATGGCGTGGAGGGTGTCGCGCTCGTTCTCGTTCAAAAAGGGCAGCCAGTCGTGGTGGTGAACCCAAAGCAATGCCCGGTAGCTGGGCTTGACGGGGAAGTTCTGCTCGGCGAGGTCGGCGACGGCCGTCTCTTTTTTGGAAAACTGGTAGAACGGCGAAACCGGCCCGGCCTCGCCCACGAGCCGCCCAATCTCGTTTTTTAAAGCTCCGAGATTTCGCCCGTCCCTCGCGCTGACGGCGACGACGGGGATTTTGAGGGAGGCCGAGAGGCGGTCGAGGTTGACGCGCATCCCCTCTTTTTCGGCCACGTCGATCATGTTGAGGGCGAGCACGACGGGCAGGCCGAGGTCCATGATTTGGGTCAAAAGCAAGAGGTGCTTTTCGAGGCTCGTCACGTCGGCGACGTAGAGAATCGCGTCGGGGAAGTCCGGGTCGGCCGGGTTGGCGAGGATGGCGCAGACGACTCGCTCGTCCTTGCTCGTCGGGTGGAGCGAATAGGTGCCGGGCAGGTCGGTGAGCTGGACTTGGCGGCCGTCGGGCAGCGCGAGGTGGCCGATTTTGCGGTCGACGGTCACGCCGGTGAAGTTGCCGGTCTTCTGCCGGAGGCCGGTCAGTTGGTTGAAAAGGGTGCTTTTCCCGCAATTTGGGTTGCCCACGAGGGCGACTCTTTTGGGCTTCTCGTCCGCCATTTTCTCTATGCTTCTATCAAAATGCTGGCGGCCTCCTCTTTTCGCAGGGCAAAGTTCTTTCCGTCAACTTTCACAAAAACCGCCCCGCCGAACGGCGCCGCCCTGACCATCTCGATGACGCTGCCCGGCAGCAGGCCCATCGCGGTGAGCTTCTGGGCGTACTCCTCGTCGGCGATGGCGATGGCCTTGCTGCGCTCGTGCGAGAGGAGGTCGGTGACGGTGCGGTGGCGGCG
>JBGAWE010000332.1:2663-3679 GCA_044227705.1 Saprospiraceae bacterium | reverse complement strand
TCTAGGGAGCGGTGAACCGATCAGGGCGGTGCTCCCCAAGCCGCAACTGGTTGTTGCCTCCTTCGAGTTGACCGAGCTCATGGAAGCTGCTGACCAATCGGTGGTGGAGGAAACAGAAGGTGCCATTATGTAAGGGCTGCCCGTGGCGTCATGGCTGCAAGACCAGTTATGGCCTATCTCGTGCGAGGTCATGCAGCGCGCCAGCGTCATAGTCATTGGGGTGCCAGTTGGGTAGTCTTCCAGTACGTGGTACTTGTTCGAACCGCACAGCCCTGACACCCAGGCCAACCCTATGGTGCTGCCGTCAAAATCCCTGTTCGTCCATAGTTCGCCTAGGTCGAATGTCACACCAAAATGGTTGCAGGTGTTCCCGTTGCCCCAGGTGGTGAAAGCGTTGAGCAAAACGTTGGGGTCGGTCGAAGTCGACCACGCGCTTTCCGGGCAGTTCGCGGCGTTCGTCGAGACGATGTTCGCAACGATTGAGTAGCTTATCAAAGTGTTGAAAACCGAGCCGTAGTCAGTGTTCACGAGAGCGATTACTGCAGCCGTTTGGGCGGTAACGCTGGGAATGGAGGAGCCATACTTGGTGTAAAATGAAAAATCGGAGGCAATGGCCAGCCGGACGGTCACGCAGCCCGACGGCGGTGTGCGCTCGTGGCCGGCCGCCTCTGCCTCTGCCTCGATTTGGGGCCTCTGCCCTTCGACTTCGAGGGCGAGGCACCCCCGCTCCTTTGGGGTCACGACGTCGGCGGCCTTGTAGACGATGTAGGTGTCCTCCTCTGTCGAGGGGTCGAAGCGGCGGGCCGGCTCGATGTAGAACTCCTCGCCGTTGAACGTTAAAACGCCGCTGATGAAATGCTCGGCGATGCTCAAAACGACCGAGCCGCCGTCCGAGCCGATGCCCCTAAAGGTCGTGTTCGCCGGGCGCGGCAGTTCGATAAGGCCGTCAGGGCCGCTGACAAGCAGCTTGTAGTCGTCTGACCGGATATCGTGCGCCTCGAGCGTGATGCTGGCGA
>JBGAWE010000332.1:0-2600 GCA_044227705.1 Saprospiraceae bacterium | reverse complement strand
TCGCCGCCGAAGTCGAGGTTCAGAAAGCAGACCGGCTCCGCACTCACGAAGGCCTGAAGCGCCTTCGAGTCGATTTTGTAGAGCGAGAACCGGCTCACGACACCCTCAATGGTCGGTTGTGAATAGGCTCCGGTGTATTTCGGGGCGGAAAAATTGCCCGTGTTCTGCGCCTGTGCCTTGTCCAAGAAGAGGGGGCAAATCAGGATAAGTGACGAAAGGATAGCGAGGCTGGGAATCCTCCGAGGAAATGGTTGTTGGCCGATTTTCATTGTCGGGAAGCTTTGAAAGATTGTTGAAAAAGGAGGCGTCTGGCGGAGCAGCCGCTACGCAAAGGAATAAAAAAAAATATGACCGCCCCTCAGTCCTATCGGTCGGAGCATTTCCAAAAACATGGCTTGTTGACGGAAAAGGATTGCCGCCGACCCATTTTATCTCAAAAAAATGGCCCAACCCGCCGCTCTCGGCGAGTTGGGCCTCGACTATCAAACTAACAGTTTTTTTATCGACCCACTATTTTCGTGGAAAACACCTGCCCTCCAGCTGCGACCCTGGCGAGGAATAGCCCCTCTCCGAAACCGCCGAGCAAAAGGCTGTTCCCAGCTTTTTCGCCCCAGGTTTTTTGATAAAAGATCCGGCGGCCCGTCGCGTCGAAAACCTCGATGACCGCCTCGCCCGGTTCGGCCTGCGACCAGGCGAGCGTCGTTTTTTCGGTGAACGGATTGGGCCAGGCGGTCAGCCCAGAGGCCGTTGTGGCCGGCTTGTTTTTTGAGAAAACTAGTTCAACAGGCTGGCTTTTTTCCTCATCAGAATAGGCCTCGGGCCGAAGCCCGGCATTATCTAAAAAGAGAACATCCGCCAACCAGCAATCTCGCAAAGCCTTGATTTTCAAGAAGATAAGCGCGTCCCGAGCAGCCATGAACCGTTGCGGAGAGGCCGAGAACCAGTTCATCGCCACGTGCCCCGGTTCGGTCAAAACGACCATCGGGTCGCTTCCCGAGGCATCGGCAACATTGGGCTGGGCCTCCTTTATTTCGATGAAATCGGGGTCGAAGCCCATCGACATTTGCCAGCCGAGGAGACTTGAACCCTCATCCAAAAAGATGGGGACGGTGGCTTCTTCGCCCGCGCTAAGCGGCCTGTCTTCAATGGAAAAATGGGCCGGTGACCGGTCTTCCACTGCTGTTCCTATTAGGTTGTCGGGGTCGGCGTCGCCCGTGAGGTCGCCAACCTTGATGGCGTAAAAGGTACAGTCGGCGTTCGTGGCGTTGCCGAACGTGCAGGCCGGGCAGCCCCCGGCGCACGGGTCGGCGCAGTTTTTCGGGATGAACCGCCACGAGGTCTGGCCGGGCGGCACGGCCGAGGGGATTCCCAATACGATGGCGCGCAGTGTCACCAAGTCGAAGACGGTCACCGCGCCGTTTTTGTTGACATCAGCGGCAAGAAGCTGGTAGCAGGTGGTGAAAGTGCCCGTACCGAGGATGTGCTTCGAGATTTTGACGAGGTCGAAGGTGGAGACGCCGTTCATCCAGTTGATGTTTTTGTACGGCATCAGCTGGGTGCCGTTGGGGAACGACTGGCCCGACAAGTCGAGGCAGCCGCCCCCGTTCGGCAGGTTGAGGATGGTTGGCGAAGGCCCCCCGACCTGCAGTTGGAGCTGCCCGACCGGCTGCCCGGCGGCCGCTGAAATCGGCGACATGACAGCGCAAACCTGCCCCTGCCCGAAGGCAGCGAGCGCAAGCGCGATGAACGAGGAGGTAAGGATGGGTTTCATAACCGATTGATTTAAAATGGTTTAATTCAATTTTTTTGAAGGATGGTCGTCGAGAAAGACTCGCCGCCAGCTTGGACTCTCACGAAAAACAAGCCCTCGCCAAAGCCGCCGACCGCCAATTGGTTCCCAGCTTTCCCGGCCCATGTTTTTTGATGAAAAACAAGCCGCCCCGTCGCGTCGAAGACCTCGACGACCGCCTCGCCCGGTTGGGCTTGCCACCATTCGAGCGTCGTCTTTTCGATGAAAGGATTGGGCCTCGCGGTCAGCCCGGAGGACGTCGCCGCCGGTTTGTTTTTTGAGAAAAAAAGTTCAATTGGGTGGCTCGCCTCGTCGTCGAAATAGGCCTCTGGACGCAGGCCGTTGTTTTCCAAAAATAGGACATCCGACAACCGACAATCCGTCAACACCTTGATTTTCAACGATATAAGCGCGTCTCGCCCGGCGAGGAAGTTATGCGGCGAGGCCGAAAACCAGTTCATCGCCACCCGCCCCGGCGCGGTCCGGGCGACCATCGGAACGGCCGCCGGACCGCCGGAGCTTTCCGGTAGAGTCTCTTTTATGTCGATGAAATCGGGGTAGAAGCGCATCGCCATCTGCCAGCCGAGGAGGGCGGATTCTCCTTCAAAAAAGATGGGGATGGAAATCTCTTCGCCCACCATCAGCGGCCGGTCTTCTATTGAAAAACGGGCGGGGGAGCGATCTTCTATTTTGACTGGTGAGAAGTTGCTGGCGACTGCATCGCCAGTCAAGTCACCGATTTTGAAGGCATCGAATTGGCAGGTGCCGCCTGACCACGACCAGGTCTCGCCAGAGTAGTAGTTGGCGAAAC
>JBGAWE010000331.1:0-3742 GCA_044227705.1 Saprospiraceae bacterium | reverse complement strand
ATTTGGCCGGTCTTGTGGCTGCCGGAGCGGGCCTTTTTCATGTCGCCGAAGACGTCGTCGAGGCTCTTTTGGCGCAGCGCGATCTCCATTTTTCGGGTGAGGCCGGGTTCGCCGTCGCCGCTGCCGGGGTTCTGCGGTTGGATGTAGCCCCGGTCTTCCAGCTCTTTGATGAAGTCGCCGATGCCGTACTCGGGCGTGGTGAGGTTGTACTGCTTGTCAAGCTCGGTCAGCCACGCGAGGGCCTCGCCGACGTCGCCGCTGGTGTGCAGGAGGATCTCCTGAAAGAGCTTGAAGAGCCGGTCGAACGGGGTCTGGCCGTCGGGCGGCTTGAAGTCGGTGAATTTCCAGCCGAGCATGATTCGAGCGATTTTTGAGACAACAGGCCCAGCCCAGCTTTTGTTTTTGCCCGTCAAATGTGGATTGGCCGCCCCGCGGTCGCCGCCAGCGCGGCCTCCTTCATCGCCTCCGTATAGGTCGGGTGCGCGTGGCTCGTGCGGGCGATGTCCTCGGCCGAGGCGCGGAACTCCATCGCCGTGACCGCCTCGGCAATCATGTCAGCCGCCCGCGCGCCGACCATGTGGACGCCGAGGACTTCGTCGGTGTCTTTGTGCGCCAAAACTTTGACGAAGCCGTCCGTGTCCATGCTCGCCCGGGCGCGGCCGAGGGCTTTGAACGGGAACTTGCCAGACTTGTACGGCACGGCCGCCGCCTTCAGTTCCTCCTCTGTTTTTCCGACCCCCGCGACCTCCGGCCATGTGTAGACCACACCGGGGATGAGGTTGTAGTCGATGTGCGGCCGCTGTCCGGCCATAAACTCGGCGACGAGAACGCCCTCCTCCTCTGCCTTGTGGGCGAGCATCGGCCCGGCGATGACGTCGCCGATGGCGAAGATGTTCGGCACGTCGGTCTGCAGGTGGTCGTTGACCGAGATGCGCCCTTTTTCATCCGTTTTGACGCCGATTTCGGCCAAATTCAGCCCATCGGTATAAGGCCGGCGGCCGATGGAGACGAGGCAATAATCGACCTCCCAAGTTTTCTCCGATTCGTCGTCGCGGCTTTTGGCGGAAACTTTCACCCCGCTTTCGCTCGGTTCGACCGTCGTCACACCGTGTTTGAGGTGGAACTGGATGCCGAGGTTTTTCAAAATCTTCGTCAGCTCCCGTCCGCAGTCAGCGTCCATGCCGGGGATGATTCTGTCCAAGAACTCGACGACCTCCACCCGCGTCCCGAGGCGGGCGAAGACAGAGCCAAGCTCCAATCCAATCACCCCGCCGCCGATGACGAGCATGGATTTCGGAAGCTCTTTCAGAGACAAGGCCTCCGTCGAGGTGATGACCCGCTTCTTGTCGTAGTTCCAACCGGCCGGGACGATGGGCTTCGAACCGGTGGCGATGATGGCCCGCTCGGTTTCCAGTTCGGCGGTCGAGCCGTCGGCCTTTTTCACGAGGATTTTTGTGGAAGAAAGAAAGGAGCCGTGCCCGATGTGCACGTCGATTTTGTTCTTCTTCATCAGAAAGGCGATGCCCGCGTTGTTCTCTTCCACCACCTTCTGCTTCCGCGCAATCATCTGCCCGAAATTGACTGTCGGCTGCGTCGCGAGGTCGATGCCGTGCGCCGCGAAGCGATGGACGGCGTTTTGGAAATGCTCGCTCGAATCGAGCAGGGCTTTTGACGGGATGCAGCCCACGTTGAGGCAGGTACCGCCGAGGACGGCGTACTTTTCGACGAGGGCGGTCTTCATGCCGAGCTGTGCGCAGCGGATGGCGGCCACATAGCCGCCGGGGCCGGAGCCGATGACGATGACGTCGTATTTCATTGAAAATCAACTGGTTGGAATGATTGGCGACGGGTATTGAGCGGGTGACTTTGAGCCACCCGCTCAATTTTCAGGGAAGTCAATCAGCCTTCCCGCCGCCCTTGTCGCCGCCGTCGCGGGGCGGGCGGTTGCGGTTTCTATTTCTGTTGTTTCGGTTCTCGCCCGGTGGCTTGCTCGATGGCGGCTGTCCGTCGGGATTGGCCGGACGGTTTTGCGGCGGGCGCGGGCCACCCTCGCCGCGATTCGGGTTTTGGGGCCGGTTTTGCTGGTTCTGGCCGCCTTCGCGCCGCTGGCCGCCTGTGTTTTGACCGCCTTGCCCGCCGGGCTGGCCGGGTTTGTCGCTGGGTTTTTTCTTCTTTTTCTTCTTGCGGCGCTCCTCGGGCGGCAGGTCGATGACGTCGTTGACGGCCTCGAAGTCCGGTTCGTCGTCCTCGCCGGTGCTCTGGACCTGAACCTCCATGTCGGTGAGCGAGGCGATGCGGTCGCCCTTGCGCGTCCGTTCCAGTATCTCCTTCACCGTGTCGACGGAGAGGATGTAGAGCTTGCCGCGCTCGCCCTCGACGGCGTAGTACATGATGCGCTTGAACACGTCCGTCTTGATGAGGATGGCGCGGCCCTGTTGCAGCGGGATGCGGTCGGCCTTCTCGGGGAAGTCGTCAAGGGCCTCGATGTAGGTGTCGAGTTCATAGTTGAGGCAGCACTTGAGGCGGCCGCACTGGCCGGAGAGCTTCGTCTGGTTGATGGCGATGTTCTGGTAGCGGGCGGCGGCCGTCGAGACGCTCTTGAAATCGGTCAGCCAAGTGGAGCAGCAAAGCTCCCGTCCGCAGGGGCCGAGGCCGCCGAGCCGTGCCGTCTCCTGCCGCGCCCCGATTTGGCGCATCTCAATCTTGACGCGGAATTCTTTGGCAAAAAGCCGGATGAGTTCCCGAAAATCGATGCGGCCGTTGGCCGTGTAGTAAAAAGTTGCCTTTCGCCCGTCAGCTTGAAACTCGACGTCGCTCACCTTCATGTCCATTTTCAGCGATCGCCCGATAGCCCGCGCCTTGACCATCACCGGCTGGTCAAGCTCCCGGATTTCGGCGTAGCGCTCCATGTCGCGCTCGTTCGTCCGGCGGACGACGGCGTTGAAGCGGAAGTCGTTCCGGACGCGCTTTTTCTTCATCTGGAGCTTGACAAGCTCTCCGGTCAGCGAGACGCGGCCGATGTCGAAGCCGCCTCCTGTGTCGACCATGACCCAGTCGCCGGTCGTGGCGCGCGCCCACGGCGGGTTTTTGTAGAACTCCTTGCGGGCGCCGTTCTTGAAGCTCACCTCGACCATGTCGAACGGGACGGCGTCGGCGATGCCCATCGCGGTGATCCAGTCGTAGGTGTTGCGCTTGTTGCAGCCGCCGCTCGAGCAGCCGCCGCTGGCACAGCCCTTCGGCGTGCCGTTCTTATCGTCTTTTCCTGTCGAGCAGGAACATCCCAAACAAGCCATGTTTTGTTGGTTCTGGCACCCGGCGGCGCGTTCGCCGACGAGTTTTTATGAGAAATCTGCCCGAAGGCATAGGCAAAGGGCAAGCTGTGTGAGCTCGCCGAGGAGCGCGCCCGGCAATTGGGGCGGGAACGCCGGTTGGTCTTTCAGGGCACCGGTTTGTCGACCGGTCTCGGCCGCAAAGAAAATACGAGCGGCGCGCCTTTTTTCACCGGCAAGGCCAAAAGCCCGACCACTTTCTTCCCCGGACTCACCTCGGAGGGGAGGAGGTAGAACTCGTCCAGCTCCTTTTCGAAACGGGCATTGGCCACGCCCTGCTTTGCCGAGTTGATGGCTTGCCGCAGAAACTCAATCCACCAGCCGTCGGCCATCACATCGACGTCGCCGGTCTCGGTGTCCTCGGCGGTGGTCTGTTGAAGAAGGTCAGCCACGTCATCCATGCGAAGCGGCCG
>JBGAWE010000330.1:0-3764 GCA_044227705.1 Saprospiraceae bacterium | reverse complement strand
GACCATCAACAACTCGACGGCCACCTCGATTTCAAAAACCGGCACCGGCCAGTCGCTCAACATCCTCGGCAGTTTCGTCAAACAGGGCGCGGGGACCTTCACCGTCAACGTCCCTTTCATCGGCCAGAACATCACCGACGTGCAGGCCGGGATTTTGAAATTGAACAACCTGTTCAACAACCTGGGCGGCACCATCAAAGGCAACGCGACGCTCGACCTGACAACGGCAACGGTCACGGCGATCGGCACCCTCACGCCGGGCGCATCGCCGGGGACGCTCCACATTTTGGGGGACTACGTGAGCCAGCCGACGAGCAGCTACGTCTTCGAAATCATGGAAAACGGCGGCACCATCACCAAAGACCTCCTCGACGTGAGCGGCACGGCCCTGCTCGGCGGCTCCTTGAGCGTCAACTTCCTCGGCGGTAACATTCCCTTCGGCACCTACCCCATCCTCACCAGCAACGGCCTGCCGACTGGCGGTTTTTCCTCAATCGAATACGTCCCCGGCTGTCCCGTCGGCTCTTGCAGCATCGCGTTGACAGCTTCGGGCGCGAGCCTCGTTTTGGCACCACCCCTGCCCGTCGCGCTTTTGTTTTTCCATGGAAAATTGGACGGAAAAGCCATCCGCCTTGACTGGGCGACGGCGACAGAGGCCAATTTCGACAGCTTCGACATCGAGCGAAGCGGAGACGCGGAAAACTGGGCGGCCATCGCCAGCCTCGCGGGCCATGCACCTTCGACCGAACGGCACTACTATTCCATCACTGACCGCTCGCCCGCAGTCGGCACCAATTTTTACCGGCTGAAAATGAAAGGCCGCGATGGCTCGGCCGAGTTCTCGGAGGTCGCGGCGGTCGACTTCGGGCTGGATTTCGACTGGAAAATCTTCCCAAACCCAGCGGGCGAAGAGTTGACCATCCAGTTTTCAGAAGAGAGGGGCGGCGCACTTCGCCTGTTCGATTGGTCGGGAAGGAAGGTTTTGGAACAGGAATTTTCAAACAAAAAGACCGTCGTAAACTTGCACGGCCTGCCGAACGGGGCCTATTGGCTGCGCGTCGCCGAGGGCGAGGGGCGGGTCTTTTTGAAAAACTGAAAAACGGCATGAAGCAAGTCCTATCCTATCTCCTCCTCCTCGCCAGCCTCTCGCTGGCCGCTCAATCCATCGACTCGTCTGTTGTCAAAAAAGTGGACAGCCTCGTCCTCGCCTCCCGCGCCTCGACGGGCAAGAAGGCCTTCGACGAGGCGATGAAGACAAACGAGGCGGCCGAAAAACTCGCCGCCGAAAAGCTCGGAAAGGCCAGCCCGACCTGGGCCTCGACCCAGTTCAACTGCGGTCGGGTGCTCCAACTCTCGGGGAAGTTGCACGAGGCCGAGCCTTTCTACCTCGCCGCGAAGGCCGTGCAGGAAAAGCACACCAACCTCGCCCCGTTCGCCGCGACGCTGCAAAACCTCGGCATCATCTACCGGACGCAGGAAAAATACGAGGAGGCGGAGGCCAATTACGCGAAGGTCAAGGCCATCCGCGAGAAGCTCAATGGGAAGAACTCGAGCCAGTACGCCGACGTCTGCCAGAACCTCGGCTCGCTCTACCGTTTCATGGAGCGATTTGCGGACGCGGAAAGGGAGCTTCTCGAGGTCAAGGACTATTGGGAAAAACAGCCGAAAATCGACACTGCCAAGTACGCTGGGACGCTCAACAACCTCGCCGACGTCAATAAGGACATCAAGCGGCTGGAGCGCTCGGAGGAGTTTTACCTGAAGACGAAGGCCCTGTACACGGCCTTTTATGGGGAGGAGAGCGCCGAGTTCGCCACGCTCTTAAACGACATGGCCAACCTCTACTACGCCATGGCCCGGTACGAGGAGTGCGAGCGGAACTACCTGAAGGCCAAGAAATTGCAGGCCGACCTCATCGGCACCGACAACGCCGACTACGCGCTGACGCTGGTCAACCTCGGAGCGGCATACGTCCGCCTCGGCCGCTACGAGGACTCGGAAAAGCTGCTCCTCGACGCGAAGGGAATCTACCAAAAAGCCGGTTCGACGGACAGCCCCGACTTCCTCATCTGCCTGCACAACCTCGCCCTTCTTTATGACATGCAAGGCCAGACTGGGCTGGCGGAACCTATTTACAAAGAGGAAATCGACAGCCTCGCCAGCCGCAAGACCCTCAATTACCAATATGCCGAGGGGCTGAACAACCTCGCCACGCTAATGCTCGACCGGGCTGATTTCACCGGGGCGGGGCGGCTTTTCAGAGAAGCGCTGTCGGCTTTCGAGAAAACGACGGGCAAGGCAACGACCGATTATGCGTGGTCGCTGAACAACCTCGCCCTTGTCGAGCAAAAATCCAGCAACCTCGGACGGGCCGACTCGCTGCTCGGCGCCGCGCTGGCTTTGCGCGAAAAGGTGGTCGGCAAGAACTCGCCCGACTATGCCAACAACCTCGAAGACCTTGCCGCCCTCCGCGAGCAGCAGGGCAAGCCGGAGGAGGCCCTGAAACTGCACCTCGAAGCCCGCTCGACCTATGAAAAAGTCTTCGGCAAACAGCATCCGAGATATGAGGAGTGCGTCCGAAACCTGGCCGTTCTTTATCAAAAACAGAACAATGCCGCGCTGGCCGCGCCGCTATTCATCGAGGCCAACGGGCTGCGGCGCGAACTGCTCATCAAGTCGACTCGCTATCTTTCAGAAAGGGAACAGGCCAGCTATGCTGCCACTTTCAACTCCCAGAACGACCTGCTCCTCGGCTTCGCCCGGCTCTACCCATCGGCTGACGCGAAGCTGCCGGGCATCGTTTTCGACAACGCGCTCTTTTACAAAGGCTTCTTGCTGACAGCCGCCAACCAGGTGCGGCGGCTGGCGGAAAGGGACCCCGATTCTCAAAAAAAGGAGGAAGAGTTGACAGCCGTCAACCGCCGCCTCGCTGCCGAACTGGCCAAGCCTGAGGGCGACAGAAAGAACGTTGCCGAACTTGAATCGCAATCGAACTTGCTGGAAAAAGACCTTGTCCGAACCGTGGCCGGCTATGGAGAGGCGGCAAGGCAGGTCTCGTGGAAAGACGTTTTGGGCAAGCTCAAACCGGGCGAGGCGGCGGTCGAGTTCGTCCAATTTGATATTGGGAAAGACAGCGTCATCTACGCCGCCGCCGTCGTGAGAACAGGCGACGCGATGCCGCAGTTCGTCCAGCTTTTTGAAAAAAAGTCGCTCGACTCCCTTTTTGGAAAGCACGAAGAAAGGTCCAGCGAGTACGTGGCGAGCCTTTACAAATTCCAGCGGCGCGGCGCGGCGGCCGTCGGCAAGCCGAAAACCTCGCTCTACGACCTACTCTGGAAGCCGCTCGAAAAGCCCCTAGCCGGAGTAAAGACGGTTTTCTACTCGCCCGACGGGCTGCTTCACCGGATCAACTTCGCCGCCATCGGCATCTCGATGACGAAGACGCTTTCGGACACCGTCAACCTCGTCCAGCTCGGCAGCACGCGGCAACTGGCGGTCCCGACGGAGGTCGGTTTTTCAAGCCAAGACGCCTACCTGATGGGCGAAATCAACTATTACTTTGACAGCACGGCCGTCAAAACCGACGCGTCCGCCCTCGCCAGCCGGGGCGACCAGACAGAGAGTATCAAACCTAACCGGGGCGCAACCGACGAAGCTGCCCCGTGGCAAAGCCTCGAATGGACGGGCGAGGAGGTCGCTACCATCGTGGGAATGATGGCGGCGGCGGGCAAAAAAACCGATGTTCTGACCGGCAGCGCGGCGAC
>JBGAWE010000329.1:0-3764 GCA_044227705.1 Saprospiraceae bacterium | reverse complement strand
ATTCGTCCCCGTGAAGGTGATGCCGCTGACGGTCAGCGACGACGTGCCGAGGTTCTGAATGGTGAAGACTCGGCCTTTCGCCGTTCCGATGTAGCTGCGGCCGAAGTCCGTACCGTTGGCAGAGGCGGGCGGCGTGGTGCCGTCGGGGATGCTCGCCGCCGGCGAGCCGCCCTGCACGTTCGCATCCGGTGCCAGCACGACCACGTCGAACGTGCAGGTCGGTGCCGAGCAGGGGTTCGTCGCCGTGACGGTAACGGACGTGGTGCCGACATTGAACGTCGAGCCGCTGCCCGTCCCGCTGCCCGAGCCGCTCGTCGCGCCGGTGAAGGCGTAGGTGAACGTCGGCGCGGGGTTGCCGTTGGCCGTGGCCGTGTAGGTGGCCGTCGCATCGCAGCCGCCGCTCGGTACCGTCACCGTGACCGTCGGAGACGGGCAGGCGGTGAAAGTTGCGGCGAGACAGGTGTTCTCCCCTTTTATGGCGAAGTCATAGTCGGATTCTTCGCAATCATCGTTGGCAATATGGACGGTCGCCGTGTGGTTGGCCGGTGCGCCCGACGGCGCGTAGGTCACGGTGAAGGTGGTCGTCGAGCCGCCCGCGATGGTCGCCGGTAGAGATATGCCCCCGACGGAGAAGAAGCCCGACGGGTCGGTAAAAGTGATGCCGCCCACTGGGATGTGCAGTGCGGGTGTCCCGAGGTTTTCGATGGTGAAAGTCTTCATGATGGTCCCGCCCGGCGTTTGCCCGAAGTCGGTGTCGTCGGCCGTCGAGGTCGTCGTGTTGCCGTCTGGGATGGTCACGTTGTTGCCTTTCAAGTTGACTTGCGGCGTGAGGACGGTGACGGTGAACGGGCAGGTCGTGGTCGAGACAAGGCCCGCCGCATCGACCGCCGTGAGGACAACGTTCGTCACCCCTTTTTGGAAAACAACGTTGCCGCTCGCCGAGCCGTCGGCCAGCCCGGAGAGGTCGGTCGGGTTGCCGTTCGAGTTGCCCGAGAAAGCAGCCGACCAAGTGATGGTCGGGCAGTTGTCGGTGAGCGTCGGCGCGGGGATGTTGTAGGTCCCCGTGCAAAGGGAAAGCGTGTTGTTGACCGTCTGGTTCGACGGGCAGCCGCTGATGGTCGGCACGAGGTTGTCCGTCACCGTGACGGTGAAGTTTTTCGGCACGGCGTTGTTCGGCACCCCGGCAGCGTCCACGCCGGTAAGCGTCACCGAGGTCACGCCTTTGTTGAAAGGGACATTGGTCGCGTCCGACCCGTCGGCGATGCCGGTGACGGTGGCCGTCGTCGCGCCGGATAGGGTGTAGCCCCAAGTCGAGCCGGTGCAATTGTCCGAAATCGGGTCGGCGATGGTGTACGTCGCAGCACAAGTCCCGGGGGCGGTGTTGAGCGCTTGGTCGCCGGGCGCGGTCAGCACCGGCACCTCGTTGTCGGTCACGGTGACGGTCTGCTGGCAGGTCTTCGTGTTGCCGCTCGCGTCGGTGGCCGTCCACGTCACGGTCGTCACGCCCTTCGGGTAGGTGCAGGGCGCGTCGTTGGTGACAAAATAGGAGCTGGAAGCCTGCCCGGCCACAAAATTGGAGGTGCCCCCCGTCAGCGTAAAACCGCTCAAAGTGCCGTTGTAACAGGCCCCGGTCGCGCTGATTGCCTGCGTGATGCCGGTGTTGGAGCCGCCAGCCGTTCCCTGATTGAACGTGTAGTTTGCCAATAGGCCCGATTGGGCGCCGAGCGAATTGTTCATGTCGGCGGCAATTTGAGCTTGAGTGCGCACCACGTTCCAGACGCGCAGCTCGTCGATGCTGCCGGGGAAATACCGCCCGGCCCCCCACGAGCCGATGTTCCCCGTTTGCGGGGTCAGGTCGATGGCCGTCGAGTAGTTGAGGGTCGCGGTGAGCGAGCCGTTGAGGTAAAGGTTGGTCGCCGCCGCCGCTTTGTCGTAGGTGATGGCGACGTGCGTCCACGTGTTGGCGGAGATGGTGCCGGCGGTAAAATCCGTCGGCGAGTTGCCGTTGACGGAAAACTCGATTTGGTTGTTCAACACCTGAAAATGATGGACGCCGGGCACCCAGTTGTCATCGTCGATGGCCACGAGGCCGCTCAACGCCGTGGGCCGAATCCATGCCTCAATCGTCATCGCGCCGCTCAACGGCAGGGCGGGCCGCGAGACGTTGTCGTTCACCCCGTCGAAGTTCAGGGCGTTCCCTGCCGCCGGCACCGAGCAGTTGTCGGTCACGGTCGGGCTGGTGAGCGTCGTCATCCCCGTGCAGAGGCCCGCCGTCGTGTTGATGGTCACGTCGGTGGCGCAGGTGATGTCAGGTGGGATGTTGTCGACGACGGTCACGGTGAAGGGACAGGTCGTCGTCGAGACGTTGCCCATTGCGTCCACGGCTGTCAGCACGACCGAAGTCGCGCCTTTGTTGAAAGTGATGTCGCCAGAAGGCGAGCCGTCGGTCAAGCCGGTCAGGTTCGTCGGGTTGCCGTTCGCATTGCCCGAGAAGGTGGCGTTCCAAGTCAGCGGCCCCGAGCAGTTGTCCGAAATGGTGGGTGCCGGTATCGAATAGCTTTGGGCACAGGTCCCGGGTGCCACGTTGAGCGAAATCGGCGGGACGTAGTTCATGTTCACCGTGAAAACAAGGTCGGCGGCCGGGAACGAGGGGGAGCCGGGACAGCCATTATAGTAAAACTGCCCACCCGAGTACGTCCCGGCAGTGTTCCACCCGGCCGTGTGGTTGCCGAGAATGCCAAAGTTGTACATAACGCCGCCCGTCACCGGGATTGGCGTGTCGAACGTGATGGTCTGCAGTCCCGAAACGCCGTTGAATGCCTTGCTGCCGAGGACGGTCCCACCGCATGATATGCCGGAGCCAACTTGGAGGGTCAACCCGCTTGCCGCGCTCCCCAATTGGATTTGGATGGACGTAATCACCCCAGTTTGGGGGGCAGTAAAGGACTGGTAGACAGAATTGGCCCCCTGCGTTATGGAGTTGCCGGATGCTTGCCCGAAGGCGGCGATGTTCGTACCAAAGCACGCGGTGACGGCCGGCACAACCGGGTCATTCACCGTGACAGTGAAGTTTTTCGGCACCGCGTTGTTCGGCGTTGCCGCCGCGTCCACGCCGGTTAGCGTCACCGTCGTCACGCCTTTGTAGAAAGAGATATTGCTCGCGTTCGACCCATCGGCGATGCCGGTGACGGTGGCCGTGGTTGCGCCGGAGAGGGTGTAGCCCCACGTCGAGCCGGAGCAGTTGTCCGAAATCGGGTCGACGATTGTGTACGTCGCCGAGCAGCCCGAGGAGATGGCCAGCGTCTGGTTCGACGGAGCGGTCAGCACCGGAACCTGGTCGTCGACGACGGTGACGTTTTGCACGCAAGTCGTGGTGTTGCCCGAGGCATCCGTGGCCGTCCACGTGACGGCCGTCGTTCCTTTCGGGTAGGCCGAAAGCGCGTTGTTCGTGGCCAGCGGGAAGGTCAGGCCCTGCACCCAGTTGGAGGTCGAACCGTTGAGGGCGAAGGTGGCGAGCGTCCCGTTCTGCCCGGTCGTGGCGTTGAGGGTCGTGATGCCCGAGTTGTTGTTCCCGGCCGAGCCTTGGTTGAATTTATAGTAGGAGACAAGCCCCGCTTCGTTGCCGACCAGCTCCGTCCCCATCGTGTTCTGGATTTGTGCCTGCGTCCGGGCGACGTTCCAAATCCTCACCTCGTCGACCGTCTGGCCGGTCGCCCCGAAATAGGAGCCGACGTAAAGGTTGCCGCCGCTCGCCGTGCCGTGCG
>JBGAWE010000328.1:0-3917 GCA_044227705.1 Saprospiraceae bacterium | reverse complement strand
GCATCCCCTTTTCTCGGGGCGTGAGGTCGAACTCGGCGCCGTAGGCAGCCATCAGTTGCCGCCGCTCGACCGACATACTTTCCGGCATCACCAGCAAAAGCCGGTAGCCTTTCACCGCCGCGACCATGGCCAGGCCGATGCCCGTGTTGCCGGAGGTCGGCTCGATGATGGTGTCGCCCGGCCGCAGTTTCCCGGTTCGCTCCGCGTCCTCGATCATCGAGAGGGCGATGCGGTCTTTGATGCTTCCGCCCGGGTTGGCGCGCTCGAGTTTCACCCAGATTTCGCGGCCGGGGCCGAAGAGTTTTTGGAGGCGGACGTGCGGCGTCGAGCCGATGGTTTCCAAGATGCTGTTCGCTTTCATATGAAAATTCAGTTTTTAAATGACGAAGTTGAGCGGCTCGGCGGCCAGTCGGCTGCGAACCTTTTGTTCTGCGCGGTGCATGACCGTCGAGTGCGGCGCGACGCTCTGTGCGACCCACGCACCGCTGCCGATGACGCAATCATGCCCGACGGTGGTACGTCCGCCGAGGATTGTGGCGTTGGCATAAATGGTCACGTCGTCCTCGACGGTCGGGTGGCGCTTTGCCGCGGCGATCGAGCGGCTGACCTGCAAGGCGCCGAGGGTGACTCCCTGATAGATTTTCACCCGGTCGCCAATCGAGGCCGTCGCGCCAACCACAATGCCCGTGCCGTGGTCGATGAAAAAAGAGCGGCCGATGCGCGCCGCCGGGTGGATGTCGACGCCGGTCCGGCTGTGCGAGATTTCAGAAAGAAAGCGCGGCAACAGCGGCACCCCGAGTCTGTGAAATTCATGCGCCATCCGGTGCTGTGCGATAGCGAAGAAGCCGGGGTAGCAGCCGATGATTTCCGCGAGGCTGGTCGCCGCCGGGTCGTTTTCGAGGAAGAAGGCCGCGTCCTCCAAAAGCATTTCATGGATGGCTGGCAAGGCGGCGAGGAAGGCTTCGGCTTTTCTTTCCGCCGCTTTTTCTTCCTCGGAAAGAGGCCGGAGCACGTCCGCCAGTTTTGCCCGAAGGGCGATGAACCGCGATTCCGAATTGCCCTCCCCTCTCGCCGGAAGCGGGAAGAGGAAGCCGTGCAGGAGCTTCGTCAGCTGCCGCACATCGACAGGGTCGGGCTGGTTTTGCCCGAGTTTTTGGGAGATGTCGTCCAGTTTTTGAAAGAAGGCCTCCATGCGAAAAAGGTGGTTGGGAAAAACAAAACGCCCCTCCCCGGCTTGCCGAGGAAGGGCGTTTTGCAAAACATGGTCGATGGTTGAAACCTGAATCTCCTACCTGTCAAACCAGCCTGCCGCCGCGCTCGGGACCGAGGGCAGGGAGCAACAGCAGCAACAACAGGCAGGAAAGCGACGTGGTCCATGTTTCGGATTTCTGGCAACAAACATATGCCCATCGAGCCTTTGCAGACAAGCGGCCGGTAAAAAGACGGCCTCGCCGACGAGATTCGCCTCAACAGCCGGGCAGCGTCCGGCGGCTTTTTTCAATCTCGCAACAAAAAACTCGCCCTCTTCATGGACAAGCACAGACTCCTCTCGGCCACCATCGCCATCGCCCTTTTCTCTCCTTTCAGGGCTATCTCCCAGCCCAATTTCACAGCGAACCAGCAAGTCGCCACCTACGACGGCCCCTTCCGGGCGGGATACAACAGCGGATACCAGCCCGGCTGGAACGACCAGACGCTCGCCAACATCGCCGCAGGTTCCCCGTCGCTCGGCATCGGCGGGGCGGGCTGCCGGACGGTAAGGCAGGGCCTCTATTTCGAGCTTTTCAACACCTGGGGCTACGGAATCCGGCTGCCCGAGGCGCAGCACTACGAGTCGCTCGGCATGGGCGACCTGACCGGCCTCATCTGGGGCGGCGCCAACGGCGGCTCCGAGGCGCCACCGCCCGCCGCCTTCCGCGACCAGACCGAATACTGCGCGGGCCACCCGTCGGAGCTTTTCAAGAACCTCTACCTCCCCATCTGGGACCCGAACAACGGCACGCCCATCAACGAGGAGAACTATTTCGCCGCCTACCTCTGGCTGACGGTGAGCACCTACAAAGACCACGTCAAGTTTTGGGAAATCTGGAACGAGCCGGGCTACGACTTCACCGGCGACACCGGCTGGCGGCCCGCCGGAGACCCCGCCGGCAACTGGTGGGACCAGAACCCCGACCCCTGCGAGTACCGCCTGCGCGCCCCGATTTTCCATTATGTGCGGATGCTGCGCATCGCGTGGGAGGTGGTGAAGATGCTCGACCCGGACAGCTTCGTGTGCTGCGGCGCGCCGGGCTACCAGTCGTTCCTCGACGCGGTTCTGCGCAACACCGACAACCCCGACGACGGCTCCGCGACGGCCGATTTCCCCGAAAAGGGCGGTGCCTATTTCGACGCGCTCTGCTACCACAGCTACCCGCACTTCGACGGCTCGACCGTCCTCGACCCTGTGACGAAAAAGCTGATGCGCAACTCCGACCGCGCCGCCGACGGCGTCATCGGCACTCGGGACTACTTCCAAGTCCCGCTCGCTGCGCACGGCTATGATGGCGTCCAATTCCCCAAGAAGCAGTTCGTCGTCACGGAGTGCAACCTGCCGAGGCGGCCTTTCACGAGCAAGAGCTACTTCGGCAGCGACCTCGCACAGCGCAACTTCATGCCAAAGGCTGTGGTCAACTGCATGAAAAACGGCCTCCCGCAGCTCGACGTCTACGCCATCGGCGAGCGGAAACTGCTGGCCGATGCCGCCTACGAGTTCGACCTGATGGGTCTCTACCAGCGGCTCGACTACCTGCCGCCCGGCTCCATCGTGATGAACGAGGAAGCCATCTCGCTCGCCACGACCACCAAGCTCCTCTTCGGGACGAAGCACGACGCGGCCCGTTCGGCACTCCTCTCGCCGCCGCCTGGCGTGCGGGCCGAGGCGTTCTCGACGGGCGAGCCGGGCAAGTTTGTCTACGCCCTCTGGGCGCAAACTTTGGTCGATTCGAGCGAGGCGGGGGCGGCCACGTTCAGCTTCCCACCTGGCATGGCCTTCGACTTTTTGACGAGGCACGACTGGGATTTTTCACAGACCGGTTCAGCCCAGCCCCTCGCCTCGCCGACGGGCATCGCGCTCACGGCCACGCCCATTTTTTTGATTGGGAAGGACAAGACGATTTCGACCTCGGCCGTGCTTTTTGAGAAAGACAGGATGGAAATCTTCCCCAGCCCGGCGGCGGGCGGAGAGGAGGTCTTTGCTCGCTTTTTCATGAGAAAGGAGGAAAAGGAAGCCCGAATCGAAGTCTTTGACCCGCTCGGCCGACTTGTGCTGAAACAGGCGGCGGCGGTTCCGGCGGGTTCGAGCGAGCTTCGAGTGGCCCGTGCCGGGCAGCTTTCGGCAGGCCAGTATTTCGTCGTCGTGACCACCGGGGCCGGGCGATTGGCCGGGCGGCTGGTCGTAGATTGATCTGGGTTTCGTCCGCTTTGAAACGAGAAGGCCGCCGCAACCCAAGTGTTGCGAAGCGGTTGGCGAGGATGGCTTGGCAGCCGACGACAAATCACGTTGCGCTTGTTCTTCAGAAATTCCGGGTCGCGGAAAAGCCGATAGACCAGCAGTCAATCTTGTGCGCATAGCCGGTCGACTGAAACTTGTTCATCAAGGCGCGATTGTAACCGGCCGTCAACGTTCCGCTGAAATATTGCCAAACGGGCACCTGATAGCCCACGTTGACCGTGCCCTGAAGGTTGTAGTTCCTTTGCTGGCGGTTTCCTTTTGAAATGGACACGCTCTTCTCGTGCACAAGGCTGTGGTTGGATTTTGCGTTGGCCACTTTCAGGCGGCTGCCTATGTCAAACTCCTGGTTTAATCCAACAGCGAAATTTGGGCCTTTCATCGTCGATTGTGGGCAATAGACCAATTTGACAGGGCAAAAGAGGGC
>JBGAWE010000327.1:0-3776 GCA_044227705.1 Saprospiraceae bacterium | reverse complement strand
CAGTTTCCCGAAATCAGACTTCAAGCTAAAAGTGGCAGGCGAGATGGAAGGCTTTTATGCCAGCTCGCTCGTCGAACAGGTTACAAAGCTGGGCCTGATCAATCGGGTCGAGTTTCTGGGCCACGTCGCGGGGGACAAAAAGCAGTCGCTTCTTGCCCAAGCTCATGCCACCATCGTCCCCTCGCACACAGAAAACTTCGGAAACGTTGTTATCGAGTCCCTCGCGCAGGGAACGCCCGTTGTCGCCTCCACAGGAACCCCTTGGGCGATGCTCCCAGAGCGTGGTGCCGGCCTTTGGGTCGAAAACTCCCCAGCCTCCCTCGCCACAGCCATCGACCAGATTCTCGGATTGGGAGAAACAGCCTATCAAAAAATGCGGGGCGAAGCCGAAGCGCTCGCCCGTGACAAGTTTGACGTTCACAACAACATCGATGTCTGGATTGACTTGTTTCAATCCATTTCCTCGCCGGAAAAAAACAGGCCCGGCCATCCTTGAATATGGACTACGCTCTATTGACGCCTCTGCGGAATCTTACGCGAAAACTCGGGCTTAACCGGTTCGTTGCCCGCACTTTTTTCAACAACTGGCAACAAAAGCTGGCTGCTGATTACGCCCGCGAACAACCCTCGGAGGCCACCGTCGCCACCAACGGCGTGACAGTTCGGATGCACGTCGCCAATTTCTCGGAGTACGAGCGGGTCATGTCCTTCCAAAACGACGAGCGCATCATTGCTGCCATCCTCGACGCGCTGCGTCGGGCGGGCGGTGGCACCTTTTGGGACGTCGGCTCGAACATCGGCCTTTATTCGCTCATCGTCGCGGCCTCCGACCCCGCGACCGTCCGAACTGTCAGCTTCGAGCCAGAGCCGCGGTGCGCCGCCCGCATTGACGAAAACCGCTCGCTTAATGGGCTGAAAAACATGACCATCCGACAGCTCGCGCTCTCCTCCTCGAAAGGTTCAATGCGCCTCGCCGTCAACGAGGAATGGGGCGCAGGCAATCATTCTCTCGTCAGCCAAAACCTCGGTGGTCAGGAAGCGCCTTCTGTCGAGGTGGCCGTCGAGACAGGCGACGTGATGGTTGCTGAGCGCGGCGAGGCACCGCCGACAATAGTGAAAATTGACGTGGAAGGGGCGGAAATTGAAGTGATTCGCGGCATGGCGGCCGTTCTTTCGTTGCCTGTTTGCCGGGCGGTCATGTGCGAGGTCCACTTTACTGTGCTCGACGAAATCGGCCACTCTAACGGGGCTGCGACCATCAAGCAAATGCTCAAGGATTGCGGTTTCGCCTCCCTCCGATGGGTGGATTCATCGCACCTGATTGCCGAAAAATAGACACTCAAGCCATTGACCTTCCTTGACTACGCCCACCTCCGCACCTCCAAGCTTGGCATCGGAACCTCCACTTACGGCAGTCGTATCAGCGAAGCTCGGGCTAAAAGGACGATGGCCGCTCTATTTGAATGCGGCGTGAACTACCTCGACACTGCCCCCGCCTATGGGCTTGGCGAGTCTGAGCGAATCATCGGCCGTTTCTGCCGCGGCCGCCGCGACCAGTTTTTTATCTCAACTAAAATCGGGACGCGTTCGAGCCGGTTGCCGTGGTTCAAAAGGGCCGCGCTGCCGGTTGCGAGGGCTTTGCAGGATTCCCCTTTCTTTAAAAGACAGGCAAACCGTCAGTCCGCCGCCTTCTACTCTCACGAGATGATGTCGGCCGAGGCTGTGGAAAGGAGCGTTCGGTCGAGCATGAAAGCCTTGCGAACAGGTTATCTCGACCAAGTCTTGTTGCACAACAACATCCCCGAGCACCTCGCCGACACGGCTTTTTTGGAGAAAATCCATTCGTTGAAAAAGGAGGGCGCGATTCTCCGCTTCGGACTCGCCGTGCATAGCCTCGACGATGAGTTTCTGTCCCTGCTGAAAAGCTCGGATGGACTTATAGACACCGTCCAACTGCCCTTCCGCGACTTCCCCGGCCCAGCGGGTTTCGGCGGCCGTGTCAACTTCTTCTCCCTTTTCAGTGGGGCGCACGGTGGCGGCTTCGATGCCGTCGAGGAGAAAATCCGAGGCCACAAGAATGGCCATTTCATCGTCTCGATGTCGTCGCCCAGGAGCGTCGAGCGGAATTTGCGCCTTTTCGGCCAATAGCCCAGATGTCCAAAACGCTGCCCGCCGAGCTGACCGTCGTCATCCTCACCCTCAACGAGGAAGTCCACATCGAAAGGGCACTCGGCAACGTCGAAGGCTGGGCCGAAGCAGTCTTCGTTCTTGACTCGGGCAGTGCAGACCGGACCATCGAGCTGGTAGAGGCGGCTGGAGCGCGGACTTTTTTCAGAAAGTTCGACAACTACGCCGCGCAGCGCAATCACGCCATCCGCGAGCTGCCTGTCAAGACTGAATGGATGCTCTTCCTAGACGCCGACGAGTATCTGACGGAGGAATTGAAAGCCGAGATTTCCTCGGTTTTAAGGGAAAACCCGCCCTTCGAAGGCTTCATGCTCAAACGGCGGTTCTATTTCATGGGCCGCTGGATTCGGCACGGCGGCTACTACCCGACGCGGCTTTTGCGCCTTTTCAAAAGGGAAAAAGCCCGCTGTGACCGCGAGATAAACGAACACGTCGAGGTCGATGGCCAGCTCGGGAACCTGCGGCACGACTTCGTCGACGAGAACCTGAAAGGCCTCCGCGAGTGCCTCCTCAAGCACGTCCGCTACGCAGAGTTCGAGGCTGGGCAGTTCGAGCGCGAGGCCCCGGCCGACATCCGCTTCTGGCGCTCGGGCCACGACCGGAAACAGTGGCTGCGCTACCGGGTCTGGAACCGCTGGCTGCCGCCGTTCGCCCGTCCTTTCATTTATTTTTTCCACCGCTACTTCATTCGGCTTGGCTTGCTTGACGGGCTCCCGCGGCTTGTCTACCATTACAAGCAGGGACTCGTGCTGCACTTTACCATCGACGCCTTTGCATTTGAAAACAGGCTCCGCGACAAACAAAAGAAAACCCAATGTGCGGCATCGCCGGAATAATAGGCCGTGAAACGGTCGAGATAGAGGCAATGACCGCTGCCCTCGCCCACCGAGGCCCCGACGGTAGCGGCGTCTTCCGCGCCGACGGCATTGCCCTAGGCCATCGCCGCTTGGCCATCATCGACCTTTCGGACGGGGGAAGCCAGCCGATGTTCTCGGCTGACGGCCGGTTTGCCATAGTCTACAACGGCGAGATTTATAACCATCTTGAATTGCGGGAGTCGCTTTGTGCGGGCCACTCCTTTCGCTCCTCGTCGGACACGGAGACCATCCTCGCGGCATTCGAGCGGCACGGCCCGGCTGTTTTTGAAAAACTGAACGGAATCTTCGGCCTCGCCATCTTCGACCAAAAGACAGGAGGCTGTTGGGTCGCCCGCGACCATTTCGGGGTGAAGCCGCTTTATTACACTTCAAAAAACGGTCGCTTCGCCTTTGCATCCGAGCTGAAGGCACTGCGCCTGCTCGACGGTTTCGACGCTGCCATCGACCACGCGGCTGTCGCCGACTACCTTTTCTACCTCTGGTCGCCCGGCGAGCGGACTCCATTTGAGGAAGTAAATAAGCTGCCGCCCGGCCACTGGGCTTTCATCGATGTGAAAGACCCGGCGGCCTTCTCGCTCCATCGGTTCTATGAAATCCCCTTCGATGGTCACCATTCCGAAAAGAGCGAGGCCGAACTGACCGACGAACTCGACGCGCTCCTCCAACAAGCTGTCCGCCGTCAACTGCTTTCCGACGTGCCGCTCGGCTTCT